>NZ_JBHWKO010000140.1:0-1013 GCF_042731035.1 Streptomyces sp. NPDC059895 | reverse complement strand
TCCTTCCCCGAGGGCCCGCTGCGGCAGAAGGCCCTGGGCCTGAACGGGGCCTTGATGTCGGCCGGTTTCACCACCGGCGCCATCCTCGGCGGTGTCCTGACCGACCTGCTGTCCTGGCGGTGGGCGTTCTTCATCAACGTGCCCGTCGCCGCGGCCGTCCTGGTCATCGCCCCGATGGTGCTGGCCGAGTCCCGCCCCGAGACCCGCCCCCGGCTGGACCTGCCCGGCGCCCTGACCGTCACCCTCGGCCTCCTCGCCGTCGTCTTCGGCTTCACCCAGGCCGGCGAACACGGCTGGAGCGACCCCACCGCCCTGCTCGTCCTGGCCGCCGGCATCCTCCTGCTCATCACCTTCTACCTCGTCGAACGCAAGGCCTCCGCCCCCCTGGTCCCGGTCACCGTCCTGCACCGCCGCACCGTCGCCTGGGGCAACATCGCCGGCGTCCTCGCCTTCGTCACCGAGACCTCCCTGGTCTTCCTGCTCACCCTCTACCTCCAGGAAGTCCTCGGCTTCTCCCCCCTCGCCGCCGGCCTGTCCTTCGGCGTCCTGGGCCTGGGCACCGTCCTGGGCGGCACCATCGCCCCCCGCGTCATCGCCCGCACCACCACCCGCACCACCCTCATCACCGGCGCCCTCGTCCAGACCGCCGCCACCGCCGCCCTGATCGCCCTGGGCACCACCACCACCAGCCTCGCCCTGCTCCTGCCCGCCACCTTCATCGGCGGCGTCGGCAACATGCTCCTCATCGTCGGCTTCATGGTCACCGCCACCAGCGGCCTGCCCGACCACGAACAGGGCATGGCCACCGGACTGGCCACCATGAGCCAGCAGATCGGCATCACCATGGGCACCCCCATCATGAGCGCCATCGCCACCGGAGCCATCACCACCACCACCGTCACCGGCACCCTCCACGGCATCCAGACCGCCATCGCCGTCAACACCGCCCTCGTCCTCATCACCGCCCTCACCACCACCCTCTTCCTCCGCACCCCCACCACCAAGTAGGCCGC
>NZ_JBHWKO010000139.1:0-1063 GCF_042731035.1 Streptomyces sp. NPDC059895 | reverse complement strand
GACTCTGTTGCTGAATTGCCTGCAGGGGTGCGGGGTGGCCCGGCATGATCGTTGGTGCGGTCGTTCTGTCTGCCCCGGCCGTAGGGGGTTGGTGCGGTGTCCATGCGGCCGGGGGGATTGCCGCCTGTTCCTGAGCAGACCGCCAGGACGGCTCGCGCCGCCTTTCCCGGTGGCAGCCTGCCCATGCGCCTGCGTGACCACCTTGCTGAGGTCTTCGACGACGCGTTGTTCACCGATGCGTTTGCCGGCCGTGGGGCTCCCGCCCAGTCCCCGGCGCTGCTCGCCCTGGTGACGGTGCTGCAATTCACCGAGAACCTCACCGACCGGCAGGCCGCGGACGCGTCACGGGACCGTCTGTCGTGGAAGTACGCGCTGGGGACGGAGCTGTCCGATGCCGGCTTCGACTTCTCCGCGTTGTCGAAGTTCCGTGCCCGGCTGGTCGGGCACGGCCTGGAACGAACGCTCTTCGACAGGCTCGTCGAGCACTGCCGCGAGGCCGGGCTGATCAAGGCCGGCGGCAAGCAGCGCACCGACTCCACCCACGTGATCAGCGCGGTCCGTGACCTGAACCGCACCGAGCTGGCCGGGGAGAGTGTGCGGGCCGCGCTGGAGGCCCTGGCGGTGGCGGCGCCGTCCTGGCTGGCCGGGGTGGTCGATGTCGCAGAGTTCGCCGAACGCTACGGGCCGCGCGTTGACGGCTGGACGATGCCGGGCTCGAAGACCAGGCGGGACCGGCTCGCCCAGGTCTTCGGCCAGGACGCGCTGGCCTTGTGCCGGGCGGCCTGGTCGGACACTGCCCCGGTGTGGGTCCGTGAGATCGAGGCGGTGGCCCTGCTGCGGCAGGTCCTGGTGCAGACCTACAGCATCCGTACCGACACCCGGGGACGGGAGGTGATCACCAAGCGGGACGCCGACGACGAGGGCGTCCCGCCCGGCCATATCCGCCTGGCTTCCCCCTACGACCCCGATGCCCGCTGGGCGGCCAAGGGCGACGACCTTTTCTGGCTCGGATACAAGGTCCACCTCACCGAGACCTGCGACACTCCCACCGAAGCCGAAGCCG
>NZ_JBHWKO010000138.1:0-1103 GCF_042731035.1 Streptomyces sp. NPDC059895 | reverse complement strand
TAGGGCCTGTATTGAGTCGTGATCATTGAGCGGTTCGAGTGAGGTCCTTGATCCAGATCATGGAGGCGCGGAGGTGGAGTCCGGCGAGGTAGCTCTCGGGCGTCTTGTCGTAGCGGGTGGCGATCCCGCGCCATGCCTTGAGCTTGTTGATCAGGCGCTCGACGGTGTTGCGCTCTTTGTAGAGCTCGGTGTCGTGGGTGACAGGCCGACCGCCATGTCGGCCCTTCTTCTTCCGGTTGGCCGCCTGGTCCTTCTTCTCCGGGATGACCGCCTTGATCCCGCGTTGACGCAGGTGGGCACGGTTGCCGCGAGAGGAGTACGCCTTGTCTCCGGCGACCGCGTCCGGTCGGGTGCGGGGGCGCCCGACGGGCCCGCGGACGCGCACTTCGGCGAGTACGGGGATGAACTGCGGGCTGTCCGCGGCCTGGCCGGCGGTCAGGGTCAGGGCCAGGGGCCGGCAACGACGGTCCGCAGCCAGGTGGATCTTGCTGGTCTGTCCGCCTCGTGAGCGCCCGAGCAGAGCGGCTTTCAGACGGAGCCTGCGCCGCCGCCGGACACGCCGCCGCTCGGCCCGGCCGGGATCGCAGACGTCATCCTGTCCGTCTTGTTCCTCCGCGCCACCCCCTTTTGCCGGGCCGCCTCCGCCTCGACGGCAGCCTTCTCCAACGCGTCCAGGACGCCCTCCTCCAGGCGCATCCCGGCCGCGTCGTGATGGGCCCGCACAGTCGTCGAGTCCACGCTGACCAGCGACAGGTCCACCCGGCCCCGCCCGGCCGCCTCGGCGATCACCCCCTCCAGCAGAGCCTCGAAGACCCCGGCATCCCGCCACTGCCGAAACCGGTTGTGCACGGTGGACCAGGCACCGAACCTGTCCGGCATCTCCCGCCACTGCGCTCCCGAGCGGAACTTCCAGATCACGCCCTCGAACTGCTGCCGCAGCCGCCCGGGATACGGGCCGTACTCGCCGACCGGCAGATACGGCTCGACGAACCCCCACTCCTCATCCGTCAATTGCGCACGCGTCATACGTACTGGACTACCGGATCCACCGACTCGGCGAGGGCAGATCCGGCAGATCGATCACGACTCAATACAGGCCCTAG
>NZ_JBHWKO010000137.1:0-1181 GCF_042731035.1 Streptomyces sp. NPDC059895 | reverse complement strand
TGTCGCCGTTCCTTGAACCGTGACCCCCTATCGGTCGATGAAAAGTGACCCCTTCCGTGATCGAGTGATCAGTCTGGCTCCATGGGAGTCAGGTGGAAGAGGTGATCGGTGTGGAGGACTGGGCTGAGATCCGGCGGCTCCACCGTTCGGAGGGAATGTCGATCAAGGGGATCGCGCGTCATCTGGGGATCGCCCGGAACACCGTGCGGAGGGCTGTGGCCAGTGATGACCCGCCGAAGTACCGGCGGGCGCCGAAGGGCTCGATCGTGGACGCGGTGGAGCCGGCCATCCGCGAGTTGCTGGCCCGGTACCCGCGGATGCCCGCCACGGTGATCGCCGAGCGGATCGGCTGGGAACGCTCGCTGTCGGTGCTGAAACGGCGGGTGCGGGAACTGCGGCCGGTCTACCTGCCGGCGGATCCGGTCTCGCGGACGGCGTATCGGCCCGGCGAGCTGGCCCAGTGCGATCTGTGGTTCCCGCCCGCGGACATCCCGCTGGGCTTCGGGCAGACCGGGCGTCCGCCGGTGCTGGTGATGGTGTCCGGGTATTCCCGGGTGATCACCGCGCGGATGCTGCCGTCGAGACAGGCCGCCGACCTCGTGAGCGGGCACTGGGACCTGCTGTCCGGCTGGAATGCGGTGCCGAAGGCACTGGTCTGGGACAACGAACCCGCCATCGGACGCCGCCGGGAGGGACGGTCTGTTCTCGGGCATGAGTTCGCTGCGTTGGCCGGGCTGCTGGCCTGCAAGATGATCCTGTGCCGGCCCCGCGACCCGGAGGCCAAGGGTCTGGTCGAGCGGGCCAACGGCTACCTGGAGACGTCGTTCCTGCCCGGCAGGGTGTTCACCTCCCCGGGCGACTTCAACACGCAGCTGAGTTCGTGGCTCGATGTCGCTAACCGGCGGGTGCACCGCACTCTTGAGGCCCGCCCGGCCGAGCGGTGGGAGGCCGACCGGGCCGCGATGCTGCCACTGCCGCCGACCGCACCGCCGCGCTGGTGGCAGACCTCGGTGCGGATCGGCCGGGACCACTACATCCGGCTGGACACCTGCGACTACTCCGTCCACCCGGCCGCGATCGGAAGGGTCGTGCGGATCGAAGCGGACACCGAGACGGTGCGAGCTCATCTGGACGGCCGACTGGTCGCCGAGCATGCACGTTGCTGGGCCCGCCACCAGACG
>NZ_JBHWKO010000136.1:0-1320 GCF_042731035.1 Streptomyces sp. NPDC059895 | reverse complement strand
TCGGTCGGCTGCGGGCGTCGTGGGATGTGGTGCTGGGGCGGCATGCGATCTTGCGCGCCGGGTTCCATCGGCTGGCCTCGGGTGAGGCGGTGCAGTTCGTCGCGCGGGAGGTGGACCTCCCGTGGCGGGAGGTCGACCTGAGCGGTCTGTCGGAGGCCGAGGCCGAGTCGGAGGCGGCCCTGTTGTCCGAGGCCGAGCTGGTGGCCGGCTTCGATCTCGGGCAGGGGCCGCTGCTGCGGCTGCTGCTGCTCCGCCTGGGCGAGCGGCGCCACCGACTCGTCATGACGTCGCATCACAGCGTCGTCGACGGCTGGTCCTTGTCCGTGCTGATCGACGAGCTGTCGGCGGCGTATGCCGCGGGCGGGGATGCCAGGGCGCTGCCCGCGGTCCGGTCCTACCGCGATTACCTGGCCTGGCTCGCTCGTCAGGACCGGGAGGCGGCATATGCCGCGTGGCGTGCGGAGCTGGCGGGGGCGGAGGAGCCGACCCTGGTGGCGCCGGCGGATCCGGCGCGGGTGCCGCTGCGGCCCGAGGCGGTGCACGCCGAGTGCAGTGCGGAGCTGACACGGGCGTTGGAGAAGGTGGCGCGGGAGCGCGGGTTCACCATGGCGACGGTGGTGCAGGGGGCGTGGGCCCTGGTGCTGGCCCGGCTGTCCGGGCGCCGGGATGTGGTGTTCGGGACGACGGTCGCCGGGCGTCCCGCGGATCTGCCGGGTGCGGAGTCGCTGATCGGGCTGTTCATCAACACGCTGCCGGTGCGGGCCGAGCTGTCCGGGGAGCTGTCCGTCGCCGGTCTGCTGTCCGGGCTGCAGGCACGTCAGGTGGGTCTCATGGGCCACCAGTACCTCGGCCTGGCGGAGATCAGGCAACTCGCCGGAGCCGGAGCGGAGTTCGACACCCTCGTCGTCTATGAGAACTACCCACACTCGGCCGCGCCGGCGCCGGACGGCCCTGACGCCCTCACCATCCGGCCGGGCGGTATCCCCCACGATGCCAGCCACTATCCGCTGGGGTTGATCGTCGCGCCGGGTGAGCGGATGGAGTTGCAGCTGGATCACCGTCCGGACTTGTTCGACCGGGCGCAGGCCGAGGAGGTGCTGGCCGCGCTGGTAAGGGTGTTGGAGCAGTTCGCAAAGGACACGGAGATGCCTCTGGGCCGCCTCGGGTTGCTGGACGAGGTGCGGTTGGCCCGCGTCACCCGGGACTGGCAGGACGTGTCGGCCGAGGTGCCTTCCGGGACGTTGCCGGATCTGCTTGCTGAGCAGGTGCGGCGGACGCCGGATGCGCCGGCTCTGGAGTCGGTCGGCGGGGTTTTGGGTT
>NZ_JBHWKO010000135.1:0-1370 GCF_042731035.1 Streptomyces sp. NPDC059895 | reverse complement strand
GGGTGTGTCCAGCGAGTGGTGTAACTCGTGGGTTGGTTGTTACTGCTGGGCCGCGGTGAGGCGGCCGTCGAAGGCGATGTCGAAGGCCTGGAGGGCCGGCTTCCATCGCCTGGTCCAGCGCTTCGCGCCGTTCCCGGTCGGGTCCAGGCTCATGACCGCGAGGTAGACGCACTTGAGGGCGGCCTGCTCAGTGGGGAAGTGCCCGCGGGCGCGGACGGCCTTGCGGATCCGGGCGTTCACACTCTCGATTGCGTTCGTCGTGCACACGATCTTGCGGATCTCCACGTCGAACTGAAGGAAGGGGACGAACTCCGCCCAGGCACGTTCCCACAACCGCACGATGGCCGGGTATTTCGCTCCCCATTCCTCGGAGAACTCCAGGAACCGCTCCATGGCGGCCTCCTCGGTCGGCGCCGTGTAGACCGGGCGGAGGGCCTTGGCGATCTTCTCCCAGTCCTGGCGGCCCGCGTACTTGAAGCTGTTGCGGAGCAGGTGAACGACGCAAGTTTGCACGATCGTCGCAGGCCAGACGGTGTTCACTGCGTCCGGGAGTCCGGTCAGTCCGTCGCAGACCAGCATCAGGACGTCCCGCACCCCCCGGTTCTTGATCTCGGTGAGGACCTGAAGCCAGTACTTGGCGCCCTCGCCGCCATCACCGACCCACAGACCCAGAATGTCGCGGGTGCCCTCGGCGGTGACGGCCAGCGCCATATAGACAGGACGGTTCGCGACCTGCCCGTCCCGGACCTTGACGTGCACACAGTCGATGAAGACCACCGGATACACCGCGTCCAGGGGCCGGTTCTGCCATTCCAGCATGCCGGCGACCACGCTGTCGGTGATTGTGGAGATGGTCTGCTTCGACACCTCGGTGCCGTAGACCTCGGCGAGGTGTGCGGAGATCTCCCCGTGAGTGAGGCCCTTGGCGGACAGCGACAAGACCATCTCGTCGATCCCGCCGAGCCGCCGCTGCCGCTTCTTGACCAGCATCGGCTCGAACGTGCCCGCCCGGTCCCGGGGAACCTCGATCTCGACCGGGCCGACCTCGGTGACCACCGTCTTCGCCCGGCGCCCGTTGCGGTAGTTCTCCCGCCCGCCTTCGGACTTCTCGCCGTGCTCGTGGCCCAGATGGTCGGTCAGCTCGCCCTCCAGGGCGGACTCCAGCACCCGCTTGGTCAGCTGCTGCAGCAGACCTCCCTCGCCGGTCAGCCGCAGCCCATCGGCCTGGGCCCGCGCCACCAGCTGGGCGACCAGCTCGTCATCCACACCGGCTGCTGGCTCTTGCCCGGCCCTCGGTCTCGGTGACACTCACGTCGGTCATCAACTTCCGCTTCCTGCTCGGGAGTTACACCGATCACCGTACAGACCCG
>NZ_JBHWKO010000134.1:0-1388 GCF_042731035.1 Streptomyces sp. NPDC059895 | reverse complement strand
TACTGCAACCGCATCTGGCGTGACGGGGTGTATCAGGTGGTCGTTGATACGACTGTGTGCTGACGCGTTGACGATGGAGCAGGTCGAGTCGTGGTCCGAGGGCATAGCCGGGTTCCATGCCCGCTTCGCCCGTCATTTCGGCAGGTCGGAGCCCCGGGAGCGGGCTCTGGACTATCTGACCGGCCTGCTCGCTCCGTTGGAGAAGAAGAACGCCTGGACCATGGCCGAGCAGGTCGGCCAGCTCCGTCCGGACGGCGTCCAGCGTCTGTTGAACCACTCCGAGTGGGACGAGAACGCCGTCCGTGATGGTCTCCGCGACTACGTCGTGGAGACCATCGGCGACAAGAACGCCGTCCTGATCGGCGATGACACCGGCTTTCTGAAGAAGGGCACCAAATCCGCTGGTGTCCAGCGGCAGTACAGCGGAACGGCCGGACGTACGGAGAACTGCCAGATCGGCACCTTCCTGGCCTACGCCTCACCCAGGGGCCGGGCCCTGATCGACCGTGAGCTCTACATCCCCGCCTCCTGGACCGAGGACCGCGGACGCTGCCGGTCCGCCGGGATCGGCGACGAGGTCGCCTTCGCGACCAAGAACGAGCACTTCCGCTGGATGCTGCAACGCGCCATCGACGCCGGCGTCCCGTTCGCCTGGGTCACCGCGGACGAGGCATACGGACAGGTCAAGCACCTGCGCTTCTGGCTGGAGGAACGTGGTGTCGCCTACGTGCTGGCCACGAAGGTCAACGACACCGTGATCACCGCCAGAGGCGGAGAGTCCCGCGTCGACGCCCTCGTGGCCGCGCTGCCCCGGCAGCGATGGAAGCGCCTGTCGGGCGGAGCCGGCGCCCACGGCGAGCGGATATACGACTGGGCCCGCATCCCGATCCGGTACGCCTGGGAGAACGGGTTCGGACACTGGGTCCTGGCCCGGCGTTCCGTCAGCGACCTGAGCGAGATCGCCTACTACGTCTGCTACGGCCCCGTCACCTCACGATTGAAAGACCTGGTCAGAGTGGCTGCCGCGCGGTGGGCTGTCGAGGAATGCTTCCAGAGCGCCAAGGGCGAGTGCGGCCTGGACCACTACCAAGTGAGGCTCTACCGGGCCTGGTACCGCCACATCACCCTGGCCATGGCCGCACACGCCTACCTGACCGCCGTCCGCGCCGCAGAAGCCGTAAAAGGGGCACCTCGGACGACGAACAAGACCTCATACCCCTCAGCGTCCCGGAGATCCGCCGGTTGATGGGCCACGCCGTCGTCACGCGCCACTGCCACAGCAACGAGCACCGTCTGCACTGGTCACGCTACCGACGGCGCAGCCAGGCCCGAGCCCGCCGATCCCACTACAAACGCCGAGGCCACACCCTCCAGATGCGGTTGCAGTA
>NZ_JBHWKO010000133.1:0-1520 GCF_042731035.1 Streptomyces sp. NPDC059895 | reverse complement strand
GGGGGCTGTCGAAAAATAACTCCTCGGTTTCTGAGTTCTGTTGGCTCGTAGGATGCTGGTGTGGCGGAGGGGATCGAGGCGGGGCTTTCGGAGGCGTTCGAGTTGTTGCTGCCGTATCTGGACGAGCGGCAGCGACGGCTGGTGCTGGGGGCTGCTGCCCGGGTGCGGGGGCACGGCGGGATTCGCCTGGTGGCGGCAGCTGCGGGGGCGGCGGAGTCCACGGTGTCGCGTGGGTTGCGCGAGTTGGAACAGGATGAAGGGCCCGATGGCCGGGTCCGGGTGGCGGGCGCGGGCCGCAAGCGGCTGCGAGACGTTGATCCGGAACTGGTCCCGGCGTTGCTCGCGCTGGTCGAGCCGGACCAGCGGGGAGATCCGGAGTCGCCGTTGCGGTGGACGGTGAAGTCCACCCGTGTCCTGGCCGCGGAGCTGTCCCGACAGGGGCACCGGGTCGGTCACGACACGGTGGCCGCGCTGCTGAAGGCCGAAGGGTTCTCCTTGCAGGGCACCTCGCGCACCACCGAGGGGGCCCGTCACCCGGACCGGGATGCCCAGTTCCACTACATCAACGACCAGGCGAAGGCGTATCTCGCGGATGGGCAGCCGGTCATCAGCGTGGACACCAAGAAGAAGGAGACCCTCGGTCAGTACGCGGTCGCCGGGCGCGAGTGGCACCGAGCCGGGCAGCCGGTGCAGGTGCGTGCCCATGACTTTCCCGAGAAGGGCGCACTGAAGGCGGTGCCGTACGGGATCTATGACATCGGCGCGGATGCCGGCTGGGTGTCGGTGGGGTGCGACGGTGACACGTCCGCGTTCGCCGTGGCCACCTTGCGTCGTTGGTGGGACGGGGAAGGCCGACACCGTTACCCGCGCGCCTCCCGTCTGCTGATCACCGCTGATGCCGGAGGTTCCAACGGCTACCGGGTGCGCGCGTGGAAGAAAGAACTCGCCGCCTTCGCCCACGACACCGGGCTGCAGGTGACCGTGTGTCACTTTCCTCCGGGCACTTCAAAGTGGAACAAGATAGAACACCGGCTGTTTTCCCAGATCAGCATCAACTGGCGCGGCAGGCCCCTGACCAGCCATGAAGTCGTGGTCAGCGCCATCGGCGCCACTCGCACCCGCACCGGACTGGCCGTCCACGCCGAACTCGACCCCGGCGCCTACCCCACCGGCGTCACCGTCCCCGACGACGTCATGGACCGCCTCCCCCTCAGCCCGCACGAATGGCACGGGACCTGGAACTACACGCTGCGACCCGAACCCCTGGCTCCTCCAGTGCCCTCCAGGCCGGCCGAGTTCGGCCGTTTCCCGGCCGGCGACAAACTCCCCGTCTGGCTGCGGCATCCCAGCCTCACCGGCCTGGAACCCGCCGCCTTCGATGATCTCGCCGCCCGCTACCGCGCCTGGCGTGCCGAGCATCCACCGATCCTCCTTCCCGGAAAACGTCCCGATGGTGGCCCCGGTGCCGGCGGCAGACGGCTGTCCGCCGCCGACCAACTCGTCGTCTTCCTCCTCAAAAA
>NZ_JBHWKO010000132.1:0-1540 GCF_042731035.1 Streptomyces sp. NPDC059895 | reverse complement strand
CAATGCCGCTCGGTTAGGGGTTCCGCTGTCGGCGCGATGCTCGGCGTTTCGATTGGTGATGCGGGTGCAGCCCTTGTAGTGGTTCTCGGGTCCGCCAAGACTCGTGTTCCTCCACAAGGGCTGCAGTGTCCGATTCTGTCATTACGCATGCTCCCGGCGCGTTGGCCGCCGGGCACCTGGGCGAGTTGACCCAGGTCGTTCCGTTCGAACTCGTCGATCAGGCACTCGCATCGGCGGGTGGTCTGCAGCATCGGGTGCGGCGTTTGCCGTCCCGGGTGGTGGTCTACCTCCTCCTCGCCGGCGCGCTGTTCACCGGGCTGGGCTGGAAGCAGGTCTGGTCCCGGCTGACCTCCTCGCTGCCCGTGCGGCTGCCCACACCTGCGTCCTCGTCCATCACTCAGGCGATGCGACGGGTCGGCCCCAGCCCGTTGAAAGCACTGTTCGACCTGGTCAAGGGGCCTGCCGCAGTGACCGCGACGCAGGCGGCACGGTTCGCGGGCAGACTGGTGGTCGCGATCGACGGCACCCAGATCGCGCTGCCGGACACACCGGCGAACCTGTCGGTGTTCCCCAAGGCGAAAGCCGGGCCGAACGGGCCGGCCGGCTACCCCATGCTGCGTCTGGTCGCAGTGACAGCCTGCGGGACCAGGACACTCCTCGACGCGGTCTTCGGCACCGACCTCACGGGGGAGCTGACCTACGCCGACACCCTGGTCACCACCGCGGGCAGGACCGGGGCACTGCGGCCCGGGATGATGCTGCTGGGCGACCGGAACTTCTCGGCCACCACCTTCGTGGAAGCCGTCGCGTCCACGGGCGCCGACTTCCTCATACGCGCCAAGACCCACAGCACAGCACTCAAGCTGCCGGTCGTGCAGCGGCTGCCGGACGGCACGTTCCTCTCCCGCATCGGCGAGGTCACCGTCCGCGTCATCGAGGCCACCGTCACTCTCGCTCCTGCCGACGGCGCCGGTGAGCGCCCGCCAACCCGCAACGCCTACCGGCTCGTCACCAGCCTGCTCCACCCCGATGAGGCACCCGCAACCTCTCTGGTGAGGCTCTACCACGAGCGCTGGGAGATCGAGACCGGCTACCGCGAACTGAAATCGACCGTCCTCGGCGGGAGAGTCCTGCGCGGACGACACCCGGCAGCCGTTGTCCAGGAGACCTGGGCACTCCTGGTCGCCTACCAGGTGTTACGCACCGCGATGAGCGACGCCGTCCTGCACCGGCCCGACATCGACCCCGACCGCGCGGCGTTCACCGTCGCACTCCACACAGCGCGCGACCAGATCGTCCGCGCAGCCTGCATCCTCCCCCACGCGCAGGTGGACCTCGTCGGCCGGATCGGCGCCGCGGTCCTCGACGACCTCCTCCCCGCCCGCCGCCACCGAACCCGGCCCCGCGTGAAGAAACGAGCGATCAGCTCCAAATACCGCGCCGTCGGCCGCGCCGTCGACCACCGAACGCACAAGACCACCGTCCGGATCGCGATCAACCCCTTGCCAACCACTCCAGACGGCTAACCGAGCGGCATTGC
>NZ_JBHWKO010000131.1:0-1559 GCF_042731035.1 Streptomyces sp. NPDC059895 | reverse complement strand
CGCACCTCCACCGAGCACACCATCACCGCCGTCTGGGCCGAGGTCCTCGGCGTCGACACCGTCGGCGTCCACGACAACTTCTTCTCCCTCGGCGGCCATTCGCTGCTGGCCACCCAGGTGACCTCGCGCCTGCGGAAGAGGCTGGACGTCGACGTCCCGGTCCGTGCGCTCTTCGCCGCGCCCACGCCGGCCCTGCTGGCCGAGGCGGTGCGCGAGCTGGGGTCGGCCGATGAGCCGCCGGTCGTTCCCGTGGCCCGTGACGGTTCCCCGCTGCCGCTCTCCTTCGCGCAGCAGCGGCTGTGGTTCCTCGACCGCCTGACCCCGGACAGTGCCGAGTACCTGGTGCCGCTCGGCCTCCGTGTACGCGGTGAGCTGGACGTCGCGGCCCTGGGCGCCGCCTTCACCGCTCTGGTGGCCCGGCACGAGGTCCTGCGGACGAGGTTCCTGACGGACGACGACGGTCACCCGGCGCAGTTGGTGGACGCGCCGTGGGCGGTGACACCGACGGTGCACGACGTCCGGTCCGTCACCGACGCGGTTGCCAGGGAACGTGCCGCCCGCGAGATCATGGCGACCGAGGCACGGCGCCCGTTCGAGCTGGCGGAGGGCCGGCTGCTGCGCGTGGACGTGGTGCGGACGGCGGACGACGACCAGTACGTGCTTGTGACGCTCCATCACATCGTTTCCGACGGCTGGTCGTCGGGCGTCCTGGCGCGGGAACTGCGCGAGCTGTACACGGCGGAGCTGGAGGGCCGCGCCGTCTCACTGAACCAACTTCCGGTGCAGTACGCGGACTTCTCGGTCTGGCAGCGGGAGCGGCTCACCGGTGAGTTCCTCGCGGAGCAACTGGCCTATTGGCGTGAGCGCCTCACGGGTGTGCCGGTCCTCGAACTGCCCACCGACCACGGCCGTCCGGCCGAACGCGAGGGCGCCGAGGGTGACTCGGTGTACTTCTCGGTCCCGGCCGAGGTGGCGGACAGGCTGCGCGCGACGGCCGACCGACAGGGCGCGAGCATGTTCATGACGTTGCTCTCCCTCTTCGAGATCGTCCTGGCCCGCTACTGCCGCCAGGACGACATCGCGGTCGGGACCCCGATCGCGGGCCGGAACCGTGCCGAGACCGAGGACCTGATCGGCTTCTTCGTCAACACCCTGGTCCTGCGCACCGACCTGTCCGGCGACCCGTCCTTCACCGAGCTCCTGGACCGTGTCAAGGACACCGCCCTCGGCGCCTACGACCACCAGGACCTCCCCTTCGAACGCCTCGTGGACGAGCTGGCGCCCAACCGGGACCTGTCCCGCAATCCCCTCTTCCAGACGATGTTCGTCCTCCAGAACACGCCCGACGCAGACCCGTGGAGTCTGCCCGGCCTGACGGTCGAGCAGGTCGGCGTGGGTGGTCAGGACGCGAAGTTCGACCTTCAGCTGACGGCCGCGGAGTCAGGCGGTGAGGTGCTGGCCGCTCTGGAGTATCGGACGGATCTTTTCGAGCGGTCGACGATCGAGCGGATGGCGGGCCACATCCGCACCCTGGCCGCCTCCGTCGCCGACACCCCCGA
>NZ_JBHWKO010000130.1:0-1972 GCF_042731035.1 Streptomyces sp. NPDC059895 | reverse complement strand
ACCGGCACCTGCACCACCTGCCACCGCCCCCTGCCCAGAACCTCCGCCACCAGCCAGAACCCAAGAGCCAGAGCAACCTAACGGAGTCCTACTAGATCCACATCACGGACACATACGCGACGCGTCAGCGCAGCTCAGAGCCCATCCGGTGATCTCGCTGGTCGGAAAACAGGACCACGACGTACTGATGCTGTTCGACCACTTTCTCGACGGCGTCGAGGACCCCGGAAGCGACGTCCATCAGTCACTGGGCATGGTCAACCTCGCCCCGCACGACTGGTTCGCCGCCTTCGACTCCGATCAGGCCCGCGACCCCGGTCGCGGTTTCCGCCGCCCCTGACACCAGATCGCACGCCGAGCCTCCGGCACACGCCAGACGGTCAGAATGCCGGGGGCGGGCCGCCCTGGTGAACGGTGGGCGGCTGAAGGAGGGCGGATGTCTTCCAGGGTGTCCCACAGGCGGCGGATGCCATGCAGCTCGCTGGCCGCCGCCGTGATCGACACCGCAGCACGGACGGAACGCTGCTGGGTCACTGCGGGGTCCTCTCCCTGTGCAACGGGCCCGTCCACGGTGCGGCATCCGGGCGGCCGTCATCGTAGCGCCCGGGGCGGGCCCGGCCGCTCCAGTCTGGCCGCCGGGCCGCGGCTGGCCTGCGGCATCCTTCGGGCGCACCCAGGACGCGACCTCCGCTACCTGGACCAAGGTCAGCGATATATCGTGATACTACTGATCGTGTCGAAGTCTCTTACGGAGGAGTGAGAATGCCCACCGAGCCAGCCATCAGCCCGTTGCAGGATCCTCAGGTCCAAGCGGTACTCGACCGTCTCCACGGCCAGCGTCGCCGACCGCCGGGCGGAGGCCCCGGCAGCGGTCCCGTCGCCCGCGACCCACACGCCTACGCCGACATCGGCTTCTCGATCCACCCCGCTCAGGGAGACCTCATCTACCTGCTCTGCCGGGCGATCGGCGCGACGAGGACCGTGGAGTTCGCCACGTCCCTCGGCGTATCCACGCTCTACTTCGCCGCCGCGGTCCGCGACAACGGCGGCGGGACGGTGATCGGCTCTGAGATCGTCCCGGAGAAGGCCGCCACCGCCTTGCGTAACCTGACCGACGCCGGCCTGGCCGACTTCGTCGACCTGCGCGTCGGAGACGCGCGCGAGACACTCCGCGACCTGGGCAGCCCGGTCGACTTCGCACTCATCGACGGCTGGCCGGTCAGCTCAGGCCCCACGCTGGCTCGCCAGGTCATTGAGCTGATCGAACCGCAACTACGGACAGGCGCGATGGTGATGAACGACAACGCCGAGCCCGACTACCTCGACTACATCCGAGACCCGGCGAACGGCTTCCGGTCCGTCTCCCTGCCACTCAAGGGCTCGACCGAGCTGTCGGTGAAGGTGGGCGCACCCACTGAGTCCTGATGGGCAACCGAGCCGCTGCGGGGTGCCGGACGGCCAATCAGTGGAAGCCACAAGCGGCAGAGCCTTGTGAACCACACCCGGCACCCCTGGGTGGGTGAACCACACGAGGGGCTCGCCGCCTTGCGCGGAACAGACGGCGGGGCACCGGAATGAAGCAGCTACACAAGTTCGCGCGAAGGCCAAGAGCATCAGCCTGACACATCGCAACCGACTGATCGGCTCAGAATGGTTGAGCCGCGGGTCTTCTGAAGATGGTTTCCACCGGGTCACGGATCTGTCCCAGCCGGTGGTGATCGCGGAAGGTACCGACCGGGGCCGAAACCGGCGTCCGCCCCGCCGTCGGGCGGGTCCGGTGTGCCGGGGACACACCGGGCCCGGGCCCCGAATTCCCGGGCCGGACGGCGCCGAGTGAGAGGCACGGCAGGGTGCGAGAGCCGACCGCCTTCCCATGACGGGTCTGTACGGTGATCGGTGTAACTCCCGAGCAGGAAGCGGAAGTTGATGACCGACGTGAGTGTCACCGAGACCGAGGGCCGGGCAAGAGCCA
>NZ_JBHWKO010000129.1:0-2183 GCF_042731035.1 Streptomyces sp. NPDC059895 | reverse complement strand
GGCGAAGGTGGAGAGTCGACTCGGGGCGCGGTGGCCGGGTCTCCCCGGCTCCGTTTCCCCGAGCCGCTCACCGAACCGGACGTGCGACTCTCACCGCATCCGGCTCTCCACAGGTTCCTGCCGTTGGCTCGATGATCTATGCGGTCCACGGCGTCGGGATGTTCAGCCCGCGCCAGCGGTAGCGGGTGACCGTCACCGCGGCGATGTTGAACAGCGTGACGCCGTCCAGGGCGATCTGCCGCCAGCCCCTGGGGCCCTTGAACTGTCGGCGTAGAGCCGTCCACGTCCAGCGTCGCCGATACGTGATCATGTTGACCACGCGCCACCACACGAACGACCGCAAGGTGTTGAACGTGTGCTTGGCCACGGCGTGCTTGAAGTAGTTGGCCCAGCCGCGAAGGATCTGGTTGATCCTCGACAGTACGGCGGCAAAAGGGGACCTGTGACCTCCGGTGGGTCAGCGCCCGGATCTTCCGCTTCAGTTCGCGGACCGGCTTGTCCGCGATGAAGGTATAGACGTAGTGCTTGTCCGTTCCCCGCTTGCGCATCCACTTGATGTGGAAGCCGAGGAAGTCGAACCCGTCGGCCATGTGCACCACGCGTGTCTTGGACGGCGACAGGCGCAGTCCAAGCGGGGCGAGGGCCTCGCCGATCTCAGCTCTCAGCGCCTCGACGTGGTGGCGTTCGCCCCTGACGAGCACGACGAAGTCGTCCGCGTAGCGCACGATCCGCCAGTTCGGCAGGTTCTTGGCCACCCGCGTGAAGCGTCGCGAGTCGCTGGACATCGTTCCGCCCGGCTTCCATGGCCCCATCACGTGCTCATCGAGCGCGGACAGGGCGATGTTGGCCAGCAGCGGAGAGAGGATCCCGCCTTGCGGGGTGCCGGTCTCGGACGGTTCCATCGCTCCGGTCTCCCGGAGGATTCCGGCCTTCAGGAACGCCTTGACCAGGGCGAGGACGCGCTTGTCCTTCACTCGGGAGCGCACCCGGTCCATGAGGGCCGTGTGGTCGATCGCGTCGAAGCACGCCTCGATGTCCGCGTCCAGGACCTGGCGGTAGCCTTGGGTGTCCCAGAAGTGGATCTCGGCGATCGCGTCGTGTGCCCTCCGGTTGGGGCGGAACCCGTAGGAGACCGGCGCGAAGTCGGCCTCGAAGATGGGTTCCAGCACCAGTTTCAGTGCAGCCTGGACCACGCGGTCGGCCACGGTCGGGATGCCCAGACTCCGCAGCTTCCCGCCGTGCTTGGGAATCATCCGTTCGCGTACCGGCAGCGGGCGGAACGCCCGCTGCCGCAGCTGCTCACGCAGCTGGTCCAGGAACACCTCCACGCCCACCTGCTCGGCGATGGTGCGGGCCGTGGCCCGATCCACGCCTGCGGTGCGGGCACCGGTGTTGCCGGCGACCCGGTCCCACGCACGTGCGAGGAACCTGCGGTCGCATACCAGGTGGTACAGATCATCGAAGCGGCAGCCGGGATCGGCCGCCGCCCAGCGGTGCAGCTTGGTCTGCATCTCCCGTACCCGCAGCGGCCGCACCACCGGCACGTCGCGCTGCACGGCCGGAGTCTCCACTCCGGCGTCTTCGGGCATTGCAGTCCCCTTCCACTCGTTACCTGCTGCCGCCCTTCGCCATGTACGCGGCTTTCCCGCGCTCGGACTACTACGGCGGCTCCGCCCCATCCCGGACCGTTCGGCCGACGGTGGACCCAGCCCGGATGTCCGCGCCGGATGCGCGGCCCGCGGCGGGACCGGGACGGTTCCCGTGTTCACTTGTGATCGCTTGTCGGAGGAGGCGCCCGGCTATACCCCGGCGGCATCGCCACGGCTACGCCGCAGTCCTTCACCGTGGCCTTGCGCGGCGGCGAACGAGACCTCCGCGCAAGTCGCCTGCCCGAGCAGATGGCAGACGCGCACCGCACCCAGCCCAGATCCGTCAGGTTCGAGCTGGTGGGAATTCGTTACGAGGCTTCACACACCGGTTCCTCTCGTACACCTCTCCGTCGTGCTCGCCGGGCACACGGCCATCTGACGGTCCTGGCCCCGCCCCGGCTTTGTCAGGGCTGCTTCCCGCCCTCCCCGGCACCTCCCGGATCAGGCTGCCCTCAGCTTCAACCCCACTGCTGCGACAGCAGGTTGGTGCAGGTCTCTCACCTCCACTCGATCAACAAGCGCCTCACGGCGCAC
>NZ_JBHWKO010000128.1:0-2329 GCF_042731035.1 Streptomyces sp. NPDC059895 | reverse complement strand
CTGGTGGACCACCGACCCACTACGCAAGCCTCGCACCAGCCGACTCGAGCGCCTCAGCCACCAACTCGCCCGCTGACGAATTCAGCAACAGAGTCGTGCTGTCCACCAAAACGATCAACTGGGACCTGATCGCCCAGCAGTACGACCAGATCGTGAAGTACACCACCGCCCTGCGCCTGGGCACCGCCGAAGCCGAGCAGGTCCTACGCCGGTTCACCCGCGGCGGCCCCAAGCACCCCACCTACCAGGCGATCGAGGAACTCGGGCGGGCGGTGCGCACGGCGTTCGTGTGCGACTACCTCGCCGATGTCGAGATGCGCCAGGAGATCCACGAGGGGCTCCAGGTCGTGGAGAACTGGAACTCCGCGAACAAGGACCTCTTCTATGGCAAGGACGGCGACCTGGCCGGAGCGGACAAGGAATCCCAGGAGGTCAGCATGCTGGCGCTGCACCTGCTTCAGTCCGCCCTCGTCCACGTCAACACGTTGCTGATGCAGCAGGTCCTCGCCGATTTGAAGTGGGCCGACACCCTCACCGACGCGGACCGGCGCGCGCTGTCTCCGCTGTTCTGGACGCACGTGAATCCCTACGGACGGTTCGAGCTGAACATGAACCGGCGCCTCGACCTGGATCTGACCGCCCGGGCCATGCCGGGCCCGCGCACCCCTGCCGATGAACCGGCCGCGGTCTCGGGGTGATGGCGCGGCGTCACCCCGGAGCCCTCGGCACGCTCGGGCTGGTGTTGAATGCCGCCGTGCTGTGGGACGACTCGCTATCTGGACGCCGCCGTCGAGGAGTCGCAGGCGCTGTCGGCCAAGGAGCGTAAGCACGACGTCCTGGACGAGGACGTTGCCGACGTCTCCCCGCTCAAGCACGCGAACCTCAACGTACTCGGCCGCGACAGCTTCCGCGCTTCCACCCCGGTCGACGGCGGCCTGCACCCGCTGCGCGACCCGAGTGCGCCGGAGCTGGACGAGGACGACGACGGGCAGGAGTGAGTATCAGGAGCTGACCAGGCCCGACCGTGACCGGTGTTCAGGTATCGCTTCGGCGGCAGAACTTCGCCTGAAGGAGATCGGTGAAGACTCCGATGGGGTCGTCCCAAACGCCATTGCTCCAGTCACCGTTGACGTTGGTGATGACCATCTGTTCGCCATCGCGAGCGCCGTAGGCGTAGGACCACGATCCGAAGAGCGCACCCCCCATGCCCCAGACCGTTTTCCCGCAGGGCAGTCTCACTGAGGAAACGCCGAGGCCATAGGCGGCGTTGGGTATCCAGTCGCGGGTGGGCACGGTGGTGAACATGTCGCGTTGTTGGTCCGGTGGCAGTATCCGGCCCCCCAGCAGGGCGCGGAAGAACCGGTTGAGGTCCCCGGCGGTGGAGATCATGCCGCCGGCTGCCCAGAACATGGATGAATCGAGCTCGGTCGCGTCGTGCACCGGCGCGCCGGGGGCGGTCTGGAACAGCTTCGTGTAGTGCCGGGAGTGTGGCCCGTGGATCGTCGGGTCGCTGCCGTGCGGCAGGTACGTGCCAGCCAGGCCGAGTGGGCGGGAGATCCGCCCCGTGATCTCCTCGGCGAGCGCGCGGCCGGTGGCCCGTTCGATGATCATGCCTGCGAGGACGTAGTTGGTGTTGGAGTATGCCCAGCCCGAACCCGGTGTGAAGGTGGGTGGATGGGACGTGGCGATCTGCACCAGCGACTCGGGCGGGTGTGTCTCGTAGCGGTTCAGTGCTGCCTGGTCATCGGTGTAGTTGAAGATCCCGCTGGTGTGGTTGAGCAGCATCCTGATGTTCACCCTGGCACCGTCGTGGTGATGTCCATGGACCACGCCGGGCAACCACTGTTCCGCGGTGTCATCCAGGCTCAGTCTGCCTTCCGCCGCCAGCTGCATCACGACGGTGGCCACGAACGTCTTGCTGATGCTGCCGATGCGGAACCGGTCCTGCTGTGAACGCTTGCGGCCGGTTCGGGTGTCGGCCACTCCTGCAGTCCCGAACCACTGCCGGTCGCCGTCGTAAACCTCAGCAAGAATGCCAGGAAGGCCGCCTTGAGTCACGGCTTGCTGAAGTAAGCGCTGGATTGCCTCGTAGCCCTCGGCCCCTGAGGCCGGCGCGGACTCAGATACCGCGCCCCCTGCCTTGGCCGGTTCGGCGCCCGGTCGGCCGCTGTCTGTATGAGCAGTGTGTTGGCGCATGTGGTCCTCCTTGTCGTGTGTGACCCGTGGATGACCGCCCGGCCCCTCTCCACGGCGTGATTCACTGGCCCTTCGGCTCTCGACAGGGCCTTAGCGCCCAGCGCAGCGTGCGATCCATCGCGCACGCCTACCG
>NZ_JBHWKO010000127.1:0-2537 GCF_042731035.1 Streptomyces sp. NPDC059895 | reverse complement strand
ACATGTAAGCAACTGTAGTTGACTAACGGAAATAGTCAACCCGAGTTGCTAATGTCTGAGCGGGACGCAGCGATCCCTTCGGAGGCTCGTGAGCACGGGCCTCCCTGTCGTCAAACGAACGAATGACGACAGGAGGTCAGCACGTCCAATGAGTCTTTGCCAGTAACGGATCATGGCGTTGTGTGATCGTTCAGATGGTGCGGCCGTACTCGAGCTGGAGCAGGACGAGGGCTGCGGCGGCGATCTTCGTGATGCGGCTGGGGTCGAGGCTGACCCGGCGCAGGGCTTTGAAGGTCGTCTTGAGCAGGGAGTTGGCGCGCTCGCAGACGCCGTGGATGCCGCGGACGACCTTGTTGTACGCCTTCTGGGCCTCGGTCAGCTCGCCTCCGGCGGGCTTCTTGTACGGGTGGCGGAAGCCGTCGCCGGCGTTCTCGTAGCCGAGGTCGACCAGGGTCGGTATGTGCAGCTCGGCGGCGATCCGGTTGAGGGCGTCGACCAGCCCGTGGTGGCGGGCGCAGGTGGTGTCGTGCTCGCGGCCCGGGCGGACCGGTGAGACCCAGATCGGCCAGCCGTCCGGGGTCGAGATGACCTGCACGTTCCCGCCATGGTGCTTGTGCTTCCCGGACCACCAGAGGTCCGCGCCGTTGGGGCCGGGGGCGGCGACGCGATCCGTGCGGATGACGGTGCCGTCGAGGTTGAGGTGTGTCAGCCCTGCCGCCTTCGCACGTTCCAGCGCAGTCGCGAGGTCCGGTGCCCCGGCCGCCAGAACGGTCAGTCCTTCGTGGAGGTATCGGTAGGCGGTGGAGGCCGACAGGTCGTTGTCGCGGGCGAGTTGGGAAAGGCGGGCGTTGTCGATGAACCAGCGCAGGACGAGCACTGCCTGCCGGAAGCAGCCCAGCGCACGCCTGCCCCTGCGGGTTCTGGCCGCGATGCGGTGGTCGCGCAGCAGCCGGGCCAGGTGCTCGGCGGTGGACCGCTTCACGTCGAGCACCGCGGTGTATGTGACACTGGTCGACACGTGAGGCCCCTCGGTCAGAACAATCCGTCGCAAGATCGTTCCTACCAGGGGCCTTACGCCTGCCCGGACTTGGGTACCGCACGAGCCGCAGCGGAAGCATCGCGATCACAGCGAGCGACGGTCGCTTACCGGGAAAGACTCAATGAACCCGCATAATTCGGGGATTCGCGGCGGCGCGAATCCAATCAGATCCGATGGTGATTTCTGACAGGGTTTGCTGACAGATAGGGTCCGATCCTCCGTCTGAAAGGGGCACTCGGTGGCGAACCTGGTCTACAAGCGGGTCTCGACCGACCAGCAGTCGACCGCCCGGCAGAACCTCGCCCTGGACGAGGCCGGGATCGAGGACCCGGTCGTCTTTGAGGAAGAAGCGGGCACCTCCAGCCGCCTCCACCCGCTCCAGCGCCCGAAGTTCCGCGAGTTGCTCAAGTACGCGAGGCCGGGCGACACCGTGCACATCTCCGCAATGTTCCGCCTCGTGCGCGGCACCGCGCACGTCCTCGACGTGCTCGACGTCCTGCACCGCGACCGCCTCGCCCTGCGTATCCACGACGGCGCGTTCTCCGCGATGGACCTCACCGCCCGCCACCCGCGCACCGGAGAGCTGCTGTCCACGGTGAAGTTCATGGTGCAGACCCTCGCTGCCGCCGGCGAACTCCAACGCGACCTTCAGCGCGAGCTGACCTACGACGGGCTGCGTGCCGCCGAGGCCAAGGGCAGCAAGGGCGGACGCCGCCCGGCCGTCCCAGCCGGGAAGACCGACGACGTGCGCACCGCGTACCTGGAGGGCCGGTCCATCGCCGCCCTCGCCCGCGACCACGACGTCAGCCGGGGCGCCATCCGCACCGCCGTCGCCGATCTCCTGCCCGAGCACACGGCCGTCGCCCTGGGCGCACAGGCCCCGGAGCTGCCGGTCGTCCTCGACATGCCGGGCAAGGTCGCCGACTTCCTCCGCGCCACCAACCTGGAGCCCGCCGTGCGGGCCGCGTTCGACCAGGGCATCACCGTACGACGCGGCCAGGGCTACACCCTGCGCGTCACCGCCGTGCTCTCGATCCACCGCCGACTCCTCGACATCTGCCAGCCGCTCGACGGCACTGCGGCAATCCCGTCACAGCGCAAGGCCCGCCGCGAGTACGCAAACCGCGTCAACCTGCATGCCCCCTCTACTGATCTCGACAGTCAGTCACGTTCTGCTACATGACGGGTAACGGCAGCTTCACGAGTACAGGGCCGTCTTGCCCGTCCAGGGCACCAGGAACGGCAAGGTCGCGAGTTGGCCCCGAACCCACGGAAGCAACTCCGCAGAGCACGACGACGGACCCTTGAGTTCCCACCGAGAACCCTTCAGTTTGCGTGAACTCACGGGACTCTCCGGCCTTGGGGAACATCGGTACAGCCGTTGGCGCTGAGATTGATCATGAGGTCTAGTGCCGCATCAAGCAACGTTTGCCCTGTCGACGACCGCGCGTAGGCGTCGGTCGTCGGCATGGCGGTTTCGCCAGATGATGTAGCGGCG
>NZ_JBHWKO010000126.1:0-2566 GCF_042731035.1 Streptomyces sp. NPDC059895 | reverse complement strand
AACGTCGCCCGAGCACGGTTCACTTCATGTGCGTCCACCCACCCAACATGCCCTGAAACAGGACCGCGAGACAGACCTAACGGAGTCCTACTAGGCTTCCACCGCGAGGGGCAGGCAGGTCCTGCTCACCAAGGTTGAGGTCCGCCTCCAGCAGCCACGCCCCAGTTCCAGCCTTGGTACCAACGCACTTACTCGAGCTCAAGAGATCGCCCATTTGAGATGGAACCACTCAGGTCGCCATGACCGCGTCGAGATACTCTTACACCGGCTCGAACAGCCCATATGGCACATACTGCGGGATATCACCATGGGCGACCCACGCAAGCTCAGCCAACTCCTCGGCGTCCGCGACATGGGCAGTACCGCCCACCACCTCACAGGCCGTGTATGACATCAACCGACCTGTCTTCGGGTGGACCCGCTCGCCGAGCAGCTTCATGGCGGCCACCTCCACCCCGGTCTCCTCGTGGGTCTCTCGTACGGCGGCGTCTTCGCGGCTCTCGCCCGGCTCAATTTCGCCGGCCGGGAACTGCCACGAGAGCTGTCCCTCGACGACCCGGCGCCGCACCATGAGCACGCGCCCCTCGCTGACGACGATGGCCGCGGCGATGCCCGGCTGCTCCTCCGCGTTCTGCTGCGTCACGTCTGCTCCTCCAGGACAGCCAGGATGGGTGGGAAGATCGTATCGACGGGGATGAAGCGGGGGACCGAGTTTTTTGGGACCCACATGACGTCGATGTTCTCGACTGCGTCGGTGTTGCTGGCTTCGCCTGCCAGGTATCCGCAGAGGAAGTACTCGCACAGCACGCCGGTCACGGGATGCCGGTTCCCAAGGCGCTGCCGGACCGCACAGTGGACACCCGTTTCGTCCAAGGTTTCCCGCACGGTGGGTGGTCTCCGCCTTGGCCTGGCTTGATGACACCGGCCGGGAACTGCCAGGTGATCCCGAAAGGCATCACCCGACAGGCCCGGACCGACCACATGAGCAGGCACGACCGAGAAATCGCCAGCGATCACGCCGCCGCGTAGCTCGCCAGGAACAGATCTTGCGCCCGCTCCACATCCCTCGGCGTACGCAACTGCACCTCCAGATCACCCGTCCCGTGGTGACCAAGACCGGAGACATCCCGGGTGAATCCCGGGACAAGGTCGACTTCCTTCGGGTCGACCTTCAGGTAGACCAGCAGCTTGCTCCGCTGTGGCGGACAGAGGCAGGCGAAGTTCCGCAGCCGCTGGTACGCCCGGTACGTCTTGCGCTCGACGCGGTTCACACCGTCCCCGAGCCCGAGCAGTGCCTCATCGACCGCGCTCGCCAGCTCAACCATCGACGCGTCCTGGACGTCGGCTGTCGCCCGGGCAACCGCCCGGCGGCGGGCTCGGCGTGCCGCCTGCATGCCGCCGCTCCCGGACGCCACGGTCTCAAGCCCGAGCAGGTCGCTCCCGAAGAGTCGGTAGCGAACCAGGTCGATCGAACGCCGGTGCTCGTGCACGGCATGCACGTCGTAACGTGTGAAGTCGCCGGCGATACATATCAGGCGAGGGCTGCTCCACAAGACCTGAGACGCGGCCCTCATCCCGAGCCGGTCGCGGACCAGGTGCTCGATCTCGGCACGGTGGTCCATTAGCCACGCCAGGTGCAGAGCCGGGTACGTCTCATCACCTCGAGTTCGTGTCCCCGGAGAACCAGTCCTTCCCCTCGCTCGTCAAACGCCTGCACGAGGCTGGTCTGCATCGTCGCATCCGCGCTACCCAGCGGCCGATAGAAGCCGATGCCGACGTAGCAGGTCCCAGGCGTGAGGCCGTACGGACTCCACGGATAGCCTCCCGCCTTGCAGTACATCGCGGTGAAGAAGTTCCAGGCGATGCGGGAGGGCGGTGTCCTGTCGCGCCCGTCGAGCGTGGGCGCTCGGACGATCTGCGTTGGTATGCGGAACTTCATGGCGCTCGCCTTGAGAGCCCGGCGCAGGTCGCGATGGACCGCGCCGGTCTCTTTGCCGGTGTAGTCGGCCGTGCCGCAGCGCGTCACGATCTGGTCGGACAGCGCGATCACGACGTAGTCGGGGACGCTGTCACGCTCTGCCAACTGCCGGAACTTGGCCTCGAACAGGGTCAATGCAGCGTGGAAGCGGTCCTTCTGCGACTTGATCTCCAGTACCTGCCGCAGTTCGGTCTGCCCCAGTTCTTCATTCCACGCGTCGTCGAACTCCAGCGACGAGAAGAACCCGCGGTCGGGCATCCACCCAGGGAACTCCGGGTTGTTCAGATCCCCGCGTACGCCCTCGGCGCGACTGCTCATCCAGGTACGGGCCGCCTCGACGAGCTCGGCGGTACCGATCAGCCCCACGCGCAGCCGGGTGGGATGGCGGCCCGATGCCGTCCAGGAACGCGGCCCGTAGCGTGCGATGCCGGCCTTGGGGTCAATGTGCAGGCCGTCGTCGGCGAACTGCAGCAGCGGTTCGGGAAAGTAGGTGCTAGGGCCTGTATTGAGTCGTGATCATTGAGCGGTTCGAGTGAGGTCCTTGATCCAGATCATGGAGGCGCGGAGGTGGAGTCCGGCGAGGTAGCT
>NZ_JBHWKO010000125.1:0-2869 GCF_042731035.1 Streptomyces sp. NPDC059895 | reverse complement strand
ACCGGCACCTGCACCACCTGCCACCGCCCCCTGCCCAGAACCTCCGCCACCAGCCAGAACCCAAGAGCCAGAGCAACCTAACGGAGTCCTACTAGTCGCCTTGCGTACCGAGCTCGGGCTGACCGGCGAGGAGTATCTGGATCTGCTCGACGACGTGCACTACGCCCTCGGGTACGGCCGGATGGCCAAGAGCCGCCAGAAGATCTCCCGCTGGGAGAACGGCGTCCACGCCCCCGACGACAACGCCCGGTACGCCATGGCTCGCCTTCACGGCATCCCTCCGGAGGCCGTCATCGAGCTCGGCTGGCCGACCTTCCTGTTGCTGGCCTTCCCCGATGACCGTGCGATCCTCGACAGCCCGTGGACCTTGGCGGGTACCGTGACGGCAGTAGCCGCTGCCGCTCGGGGAGGCTCCATGATGGATCGACGGGGACTCATCGCCAGCGGTGCCGCGCTGGCCGGGCTGACTGTGAGCTGGAGCGAGGCGCTGGCCGAGTCGGCCGCCGCCTCCCCTGCCCTCCCAGCCGACCCTGTGCTCGCCAACACTCCCCTGTCCCCCGGGCTGTTGAACACGCTGGAACAGCGCCTGGACGACTTAAGCCGCCTGGACGACGTCCTCGGCGGCGCCCGGCTGCGCAGGACGGCCATCGCCGAATACGAACTGCTGAAGAACCTGGCCGAGAACACCGGCCAGCACGGGCCACTCGAACACCGCCTGCTCTCGCTGCTGTCGGAAGCCGCCCGGATGTGTGGCTGGCTGCACTTCGACGTCGGACACCAAGCCGTCGCCCAGCGCTACTACGTCACCTCTCTGCGGGCCTCGGCCAGCGCCAATGACCCTCAGGTCGGCGCCAACACGCTCGCATTCATGGCCATTCAGGTCTACTCCGAGGGCAACCCGCAGGACGCCGTCGGCCTGGTGCGTACGGCCCAGGCCGCCACGATGCGCCGTACGACCCCGCGGGTGAAGGCGATGCTCCACGCGCGCGAGGCGCGCGCCCTGTCCAAGACCGGCGCCCGTACCGCGTGCTTCAACGCCCTTGACTCCGCGAGGACCGAGTACGCGCGGGGGCCGCACGACGATGACCCGTCCTGATCTTACTGGCTCAACGAGGGGGTTATGCGGTCTGTCAACCTGTTCCAGCCCGGGAGTGTCTCAACACGCCGCTATTGCCTTGGCGCATGACGGGGCCTCGGCCAGGCAGCACTCTGATTCTCATCGCCGACGAGCGGGCACTGGCCTCCGCGGAGTTTCCGTTGCTGGCCGTGAACAACCTGCCCGACGATGACGACGCTCCGTTCAGGATCACCCTCGCGGCGGCAGGTTCCCTCGCCGTCAACATGGAGCTGGCGAACCGGCGCTGCCAGCCATGTCAAGTCGGCCGCCGGGCCAGGCGCCCGGCACGGTCGCGCAGACGTGACCTGTGTGTGGGGCCGCACGCGGTTGTGGGCCTTGGGCAGATCGCCGAAAAGGCCGAGGCGTTGGAGGCGTGGTGCGTATCCTGTGGGCGTGATCGGATTAGAGCGTCTCGCTGTCTTTCTGACCGTTGTGACCGTACTGATCGCTGTGCCAGGACCGAGTGTCCTGTTCGTGGTGAGCCGGGGAGTGGCGCTGGGCCGACGGGCCGCCGTGTCCACGGCGGTGGGGAACGAGGCGGGGCTCCTCATCCAAGTGGTCCTCGTGGCGCTGGGGCTCGGGGAGGTGCTCGCCCGCTCCTACCTGGTGTTCTCCATCCTGAAGTTCGCCGGTGCTCTCTACCTCGTCTACCTGGGTGTGCAGGCCTGGCGGCATCGCAAGCAGCTGATGGTCCAGGAGCAGGGCGCGTCGGGGGCGGGCCGTCCGGGCCGGGTCTTCCGGGAGGGCTTCATCGTCGGGGTGAGCAACCCCAAGGGCCTGCTGATCTTCGGTGCGGTGCTGCCGCAGTTCGTCGACCCTTCCACGGGGAACGCGCAGATGCAGCTGTTGCTGCTGGGCACGATCTGTGTCCTGATCGCGCTGGTCTCCGACGCGACCTGGGGCCTCCTCGCCGGAACGGCCCGCAACTGGCTGGCCAGGTCGCCGCGTCGGCTGTCGTGGATCGGTGGGGCGTCGGGCGTTGTGATGGTCGGCCTGGGGGTCCGGCTGGCGTTCAGCGGGCGGGAATGAGCCGTCAGCGTACGGGGGTGGGGCGGGCTGGGGCATGACCCGCCCGCGCCGACGTGGTGTCAGGTGGTGTCAGGCGCCCATGATTCCGCCGGCCAGGTAGTGGGCGGCGTTGCGGTCGATGATGCGGCTGCCGGGGCTGTCGGCGGCGGCCAGCCAGTTCGTCCAGGACTCCAGCAGACGGGCACGGGCGAGAGCCGTACCGTCCGCACCCGCCAGGTGGGCCAGAGCGCGGGTCGAGCCGGAGACCGTGTAGCCGTACAGGTCGAGCCGGTCGAGTCGTTTGACCAGAGTGTCCGGGTCGGCCAGCAGAGTGTCGAGCAACTGCCTGACGTCCTCGGGCGGTTGGGGCTGCGCGGCTGGGCCGGGCGTCGTCACGAGGTCGTCCAGTGAGGTCCGCCGTCGTGGATACGCAGGGCGAGGCGGTCGCGGTGCAGGACGTCGAGCACGTCGAGGACGTGCGCGGTGCCGCGCACTAGGCGGAACATCTCGGAGATGTGCACGGTGTCGCCCGGCCTCGCGTACTTGAGCAACTCGCGGAACTTCGGGCGCTGGAGCGGGTGGAGGCGGCTGGAGGTGCCCGGGTCTTCCTCAAAGACGACCGGGTCCTCGATCCCGGCCTCGTCCAGGACGAGGTTCTGCCGGGCGGTCGACTGCTGGTCGGTCGAGACCCGCTTGTAGACCAGGTTCGCCACCGAGTGCCCCTTTCAGACGGAGGATCGGACC
>NZ_JBHWKO010000124.1:0-2870 GCF_042731035.1 Streptomyces sp. NPDC059895 | reverse complement strand
CGCATGGGAGAGTCCTTCCGCCAGGGCCGAGCAGCTGGCGTCTCGTCAGCTGAACCGACTCGGGCCCCGACGTGATCCACCGTCAGCCAGCACCCGGAACGCCACCACTCCAGGCGCTCAGGTGGGTGAACACCGGTCCGCCGCACGGCGGAGAGCTGCTCCGCGCCGGGACGCCGCCGCCCCGCGCCGCCGCCGACACCCCATCAGAACGGGCGCCGCCGGGCCGGCCGGGGCGGCTCGCCGGCGCTCCCGCCGCCCGGCGGTCGCCCTGCCGGCCCGTGCACGATCGCCAGGGGCTCCGGTGCCGGTCGTCGCCGTGATTGGCCTCGGCCCGCGTGGTTACTCCGTCGCCATGAATGACCACGGGCCGCTCGCCTCGGTGACCGGCGCAGTCGTACGGGCCGTGTGCGCGGACGTGAGGGACCGGGCCGGGCCGGCCGGGGACGGCGCCCCGCGGTGAGGACCGGTGGTCGTTGGCGGGCGTCCCCGGGCGCCCGTGGAAGATCCGCCGCCCGTGGAAGATCCGCCGCCCGTGGAAGACCGGGCGCCGACTACGGCCGGCGACCACGGTGGCCGACGCCGGCGCCGACGCCGACGCCGACGGCGGCCCGGTCGGTTAACCCTCCCGTCGCGCGTGGCGTGCGCGGTGCGTCCGGCCGACGGAGGGTGGGAGGAGCTGTGCCCCGCGAGGACGGTCCGACCGTTCGATGCGTGCGTCGTGTGAACGCCTGTTGCAAAGCGGGCTGTGCGGGAAGTCGGCAGGTTACGTACGCGTCCGCGGCCGAGCGGCCCAGGACGCCGAGGAGGACATAGATGAGCGAGCCCAACCCGGTGAAGAAGGCGGTGCGGAAGGTGGCGGAGAGCGTGCTGGGAGACGGGCAGGGGCCGGAGGAGGGCATCCCCGGCAAGCCGGGGCCGGAGTCGCCGTCGGTCGCGGAGCCGACGCACCCCCGCGAGCCGCTGCCGCCGAAGCCGGACCAGACCGGCCCCGACACCGTGTCGCCGACGGGGCAGCCGACGGGCGCCGAGCAGGCGCGGATGGCGCAGTCCGGCAGCTACCTGACCAACGCCCAGGGCACCCGGCTGTACGACACCGACCACTCGCTCAAGGCCGGGCCGCGCGGTCCCGTGCTCTTGCAGGACCACCACCTGCGCGAGAAGATCATGCACTTCGACCACGAGCGCATCCCGGAGCGCGTGGTCCACGCCCGCGGCGCGGCGGCGCACGGGGTCTTCCGCAGCTACGGCACGGCCGCGTCCGTGACGAAGGCGGCGTTCCTCGCCGAGGACGAGGAGACGCCGGTGTTCGTGCGCTTCTCCACCGTGCTGGGGTCGCGGGGCTCGTCCGACACCGTGCGGGACACCCGCGGTTTCGCGACGAAGTTCTACACCAGCGAGGGCGTCTTCGACCTGGTCGGCAACAACATCCCCGTCTTCTTCATCCAGGACGCGATCAAGTTCCCCGACGTCATCCACGCCGGCAAGCCGCATCCGGACCGGGAGATCCCGCAGGCGCAGAGCGCCCACGACACCTTCTGGGACTTCGTCACCCTGCACACCGAGGCCACCCACCACACCCTGTGGAACATGTCCGACCGGGGCATCCCCCGCTCGTTCCGCACGATGGAGGGCTTCGGCGTCCACACGTTCCGCCTGGTCAACGCCGAGGGCGCCACGACGCTGGTGAAGTTCCACTGGAAGCCCAAGCTGGGCGTGCACTCCCTGGTGTGGGAGGAGGCGCAGATCATCAACGGTGTCGACCCGGACTTCCACCGCCGGGACCTCGCCGACGCCATCGAGGCGGGCGCCCACCCCCAGTGGGAACTGGGCATCCAGACGTTCCCCGACACCCCGGAGCAGACCTTCGAGGGCATCGACCTGCTGGACCCGACCAACATCGTGCCGGAGGAGCTCGCCCCGGTGAAGCCGATCGGGCTGCTCACCCTCGACCGCAACCCGTCGAATTTCTTCGCCGAGACGGAACAGGTCGCCTTCCACGTCGGCCACCTCGTCCCCGGCATCGACGTCACCGACGACCCGCTGCTGGCGGGACGTCTCTTCTCCTACCTGGACACCCAGATCACGCGGCTGGGCGGCCCCAACTTCGCGCAGCTCCCCATCAACCGGCCGCACGCGCCCGTCAACGACATGCTCCGCGACGGCATGCACCAGACCGCCGTGCACCGGGGCGTCGCCCCGTACCGCCCCAACTCGCTGGACGGCGGCTGCCCCTTCACCGCCCGCGCGGACGCGGGCGCCTTCATCGAGACGCCCGTGCGGGTCCCGGAGGCCACGAAGGTGCGCGAGGCCCCCGAGTCGTTCGACGACCACTTCAGCCAGCCCCGGCGCTTCTGGCTGAGCATGAGCCCCGTGGAGCGCGAGCACATCATCGGCGCCTACACCTTCGAACTCGGCAAGTGCTACGAGCAGGCGATCAAGGAGCGGGCCCTGGAGGTCCTCGCCAACATCGACCCGCAGCTGTGCGAGCAGGTCGCGAACGGCCTCGGCCTGCCGGCGCCGAAGCTCACCGTGCCCCTCGCGGACGTCGAGCCCAGCCCGGCGCTGTCCCAGGTCGGCCGCACCTGGCCCACCGACGGCCGCGTCATCGGGATCGTCACCGGCGCGGACGGCGACCTCGAGGGTGTGGGCGCCGTGCGCGAGGCCGTGCTGGGAGCGGGGATGGTCCCCCTCGTCGTCGCGCCGACCGGAGGCAAGCTGGGCGCGGACGGCAGTGCGCTGACGGTCCAGCGCACGTACGCCACCGCCCGGTCGGTCGAGTTCGACGGCCTGCTGGTCGTCGGTGCCGCCGCCGCGGGCAGCGACGCGTTCGGCGCCCGTGACGCCAAGGCCGCCCCGACCCCCGGCGGACC
>NZ_JBHWKO010000123.1:0-3091 GCF_042731035.1 Streptomyces sp. NPDC059895 | reverse complement strand
ATCCGCCGCTACATCATCTGGCGAAACCGCCATGCCGACGACCGACGCCTACGCGCGGTCGTCGACAGGGCAAACGTTGCTTGATGCGGCACTAGCGGGCAACGCCCACCCCTTGCTTCACCGTCCCCGGATCACCGGCCATCGCCAGCATCGCGTGGGCCACGTCCGCCCGGGCCACGAAGCGGCCCCTGGGCGGGAAGCCGCCGACTGCCGTCCGATACCTGCCCGTGAACGGTTTGTTCTGCAGGCGCGGCGGGCGTACAACCGTCCAGTCCGTGGCACTCCGGGTCAACTCGGCCTCCATCTCGCGCAGGTCGGCGTAGACATCCTTGAGGACGGCGGAGACGATGCCGCGCACAGCACGGTCGAGGGGGCCGTCGTCCTCAGGCGCGGGACCGACCGGAGCGGCACTCACCACCAGGAGACGCCGTGTGCCCTCTGCCTCCATGGCGCGCAGCACCGTACGCGTGAGCCGGGTCGCGACTCCGGCATCCTTGCGGCTGCGGGCACCGAGGCCGGACAAGACCGCGTCCTTGCCGGCCACCGCAGGGCGCACGGCCTGCGGGGCGGTCAGGTCGGCGCGGAACACCTCCAGGGCCTCGCCGGTGATGTCCAGTCCGGAAGGGGTCCGTACGACAGCCGTGACCTGGTGTCCCGCGTCCAGTGCCTGCCGGACGATCTCCCGGCCGATGCCTCCTGTAGCACCGAAAACGGTGAGTTTCATAGCCTCTCCAGGGTTCGTGATCGAGTGGGTGAGTGTTGACCCACCCTGTCTTCCTTCAAGGTGAGTAAACAATCACCTACCTGTCAGGACAGGGGGAAGGGGCCATGGAAACCCTGGGCCATACAGCAGAGCAGCCGGAGTCCGCATCCTCGATGCCGCCTACGAACTGAGCTTCCCCCGAGATGCGGAGTGAGTTGACAGAGGGTCAGATGGGATTCATGAGAGGAACATCGACCATGGCTGCCCCCAGAAAGTACTCGCTTGAGTTGCGCGAGCGTGCGGTGCGGATGTACCGCACCTCCGAGTCGAAGCCGCAGATCAAGAAGCTCGCCGTCGACCTCGGTGTGCATCCCGAGGCTCTGCGCGGCTGGATCCGCCAGGCCGAGGCGGACGCCGGCGAACGCGACGACCGGCTCACCACCGACGAACGCGCCGAGCTGGTGGCCCTGCGCAAGGAGAACGCCCAGCTCAAGCGGGCCAACGACGTCCTGCGGACGGCCTCGGCTTTTTTCGCGGCGCAACTCGACCCGACCCGGCCCAGGTGACGGCGCTCGTCGACGAGCATCCCCGCCTGGGAGTCGAGTGCGTCCTGCGGGAACTGCACATTCCCTCCTCCACCTACTACCGCTGGCGCCGGGCAGAGCGCGAACCGTGCGAACGGCAGCGCCGCGATGTCGAGCTGACCGAGCGGATCAAGGAGATCCACACGGATTCCGGTGGCGTCTACGGTTCGCCGCGCGTGCACGCCGCCCTCAGACGCGAGGGCGTTCACGTGGGCCGCAAACGGGTCGAGCGACTGATGCGCGAGGCCGACATCGCGGGCATCAGCCCACGCCGCAAGGGCTTCACGCGCCGCGACCCGAAGGCCACGCTCGCCCCGGACCTGGTCGAGCGGGACTTCACCGCACCGGCGCCGAACCGGCTGTGGGTCACCGACCTCACCATGATCTCGACCGGCGAGGGACCGTTGTGGCTCTCCGCGATCCGCGACGCCTTCTCCCGCCGGGTGGTCGCGTGGGAGACCTCCGCCCGCGCGGACGCCGACCTGGTCCTGACCACCTTGGAATACGCCCTCGCGTCCCGCGAGGTCGAGCCCGGCAAGCTCATCCATCACGCCGACCACGGCTGTCAATATACGTCTATCAAGCTCACAACTCGCATGGTGAGAGCGGGAGTTCAGGCATCGATGGGTTCCGTAGGGGACTCGTACGGCAACGCTCTCGCGGAGAACCTGTGGATGCTGATCAAGACGGAGTGCGTGCGCGGTCGGGTCTTCGCGACCAGGGCCGAGGCAAACCTCGCGCTCTTCGAGTACATCGACGGCTTCTATAACAGTCGACGCATCCAGGAGCGGCTCGGCTGGCTCAGCCCGATCGAGTTCGAGGAGAAGCACTACGCCGACCAGGCGACGGCCGAACCGACGAACCTGAACACCCGTCAACCCGCTCTGACCAGCTGATCAGCACCTCTCAGTGGGCGGTTTGTGAGTCTATGAGTGGCTCTGGTGTCGCCTGATGGTGTGGGCATAGCCGGAACGTGCCGGTCCGATGCCGGTGGCCTGCTGGGATCGGTGGGTGAGTGAACGCAAGCCGTACCAAAGCGACTTGACGGACGAGCAATGGGCGTTGATCGAGCCAGTGCTCACGGCCTGGAAGAACCGGCACCGTTCCGTCAGCGGCCATCAGGGCCGCTACTCGATGCGGGAGATCGTGAACTCGATCCTCTACCAGTCCAGGACCGGCTGTCAGTGGGCTCTCCTGCCGAACGACCTGCCGCCGAAGAGCGCGACGTACTACTACTTCGCCGCCTGGCGGGACGACGGCACCGACCAGCAGATTCATGAACTCCTGCGCTGCCAGGTGCGGGAGAGGAACCGGCGATTAGAGGACCCGACCCTGGTGATCCTGGACACCCAGAGTGTCCGGGCGGCCGCCGGGGTCCCCGCGGTCACGACGGGCAAGGACGCCGCGAAACGGGTGCCGGGCCGCAAGCGGGGCCTGGCCGTGGACGTCCTCGGCCTGGTCATCGCCGTCACCGTGCTGGCCGCGAGTGTCCACGACAACGCTGCTGGCATCGCTCTGCTCGACCAGGTCGCCGTCGCGGCCGGCGGCTCGGTCAGCAAGGCCCTGGTCGACCAGGGCTTCAAGAACCAGGTCGTCACGCACGGGGCCGGACTCGGCATCGACGTCGAGATCGTCCAGCGGAACCCTGAGAAGCAGGGATTCGTTCCGCAGCCCAAACGGTGGCGGGTGGAACAGACCTTCGGGATCTTAGAAGGCTTCTCGAAACCGAGTGTGGGGCTGGGTTCGTGCTGGTCAGGTGTAGTGCCGGGGTGGGTGAGGTAGGTCCGGTGCGTCCGTGGAGGTG
>NZ_JBHWKO010000122.1:0-3375 GCF_042731035.1 Streptomyces sp. NPDC059895 | reverse complement strand
GGGTGCCGTGGGTGAGGGCGATGGCGTCGGGGTGGGTGGCGGTGCGGTCTTCGATGAGTTGGTGGATGGTGGCGGTGTCGGGGTAGGGGCCGGTGCGGCCGTTCCAGTCGACGAGGATCTGCCGGCGCTCCCGCGCGGTCAGCATGTTCAGCTCGGCGATGCGTGACTCCGGAGCGTCCACGACCGACGCCAGCAGCGTGCTCAGGTGGCCCGCCATCCGCTCCACCGTCGCGCTGTCGAACCTGCTCCGGTCGTACACGAACCGGAACTCCAGTGCTCGGCCCGCCGAGACGACCAGGGTGAGGGGGTAGCCGGTCCGTTCCACGCAGTTGACGAGGCGACGGGTCATCCCCTCCGGGAAGTCCGACGGCTTCTGGACCACGGGGTAGTTCTCGAAGACCAGGATCGAGCGGAAGAGGGGCTCTCCGCGCGGGATGCGGCTGTGCTTCTGCACGTCGACCAAGTGGCAGTACTCCCACTGCCGCATCTCCAACTGCTCGTCCTGGAGGTCGCGCAGCCAGTCGGTGACCACGCGTTCGCCCGTGAGCCGGCCGCGTACCGGAAGGGTGTTGATGAACAGGCCCATCATCGACTCCACGCCGGGCAGTTCGATCGACCGGCCCGAGATCGTCGAGCCGAAGAGCACCTCGTCCTGACCGCTGTACCGGGAGAGCAGGATCGACCACAGGCCCTGCACCAGCGTGTTCATCGTGATCCGCTGGGACCTGGCGTAGTCGCGTGCCCGGCCGAACAGCTCCGGGGACGCACACACCTCGAACTCCCCGACCCCCGAGTCCCCGGTGTCCCGGTCGACGTGCAGGGCGGTCGGCTCGGTGACCCCGCCCAGGTAGTCGGTCCAGAACTCGGCGGCTCCGTCGTCCCGTCGGGCGCTCAGCCACTCGATGTAGCGACGGTACGGGGTGGACGGCGCGAGCCGGGCCGGCGCGTCGTCGAGCAGGCCGCGGTAGAGGGCGAAGAGCTCCTGCTGGAGGATCTGGATGCTCCAGCCGTCCAGGAGAATGTGGTGGAACGACCAGACCACGGTCCGGCACTGCTCAGCCGTCCGCAGAACCGTCACCCGGACCAGCGGCGCCCGCGACAGGTCGAACCCCCTGTCCCAGTCCTCCGCGAGGAAGGCCGCCAGCCGCTCCTCCTGGTCCGGCAGACCGCGCAGGTCCCGCACGGCGAACGGCAGGGCGGCCGTTCGCTGCACCACCTGAACCGGTTCCGACACGCCCTCCCACACGAACGCGCTGCGCAGGATCGTGTGCCGGTCGATCAGCTGCTGCCAGGCCCGGCGGAAGCAGTCCTCATCGAAGGGGCCTTCGACCTCCTCCGTCATCTGCACCATGTAGGGGCGGGTGTCGGAGGTGTCCTCCAGGGAGTGGAACAGCATGCCGAACTGCAGGGGCGACAGCCCGTAGACGTCTTCCACGTTGGGCGTACTCATATCGAGAACCTCTTCAGGATCGCGGCCATGTCGGACTCGCCGACGTCGGTGAGGGGAACGCCGGGAGCGGCGCGACGGGCGTCGACGGCACCGCCCGCGCTGCCGACGATCAGGTCGCGCAGGTTCCGGATGATGCCGTCGGTGAGGCGTTCCACGGTGCGGCGGTCGTGGAGCGCCTCCGAGTAGCCGATGTACACGCCGAACGTGTCGCCCTCGACGGCCGCGGTCACGTCGAGGACGTTCCAGCGCATGCCGTCCGGACTGACCGAGTGCCCCTTGGGCTCGCTCGGATCGGCGTACCGACCGATGCCGGGCAGGTCCCGGCTGAACTGCCCGAGATAGTTGAAGTTGACCTCAGGTGTCGGCTGTTGCCGCAGGACCGAGGTCATGTCGGGGGCGCCGAGATGGCGCAGGATGCCGTAGCCGACACCCTTGCGCGGAATCCGCGCCAGCTGCTCCTTCACCGCGTCGAGCGATGTCACGGGGGCCGAGCCCGGGGCCAGCCGCAGCGCGACCGGGAACACGGACGTGAACCAGCCGACGGTACGGGACAGGTCGACGTCGTCGAACAGGTCCTCGCGGCCGTGGCCCTCCAGACCGATCAGGGTGTCGTCGTCGCCGGTCCAGTCCCGCAGGGCGTGCGCCAGGGCGGTGAGCAACGCGTCGTTGATCTGTGTGCTGAACACCCTGGGCACGTCCCGGAGCAGCGCACGCGTCTCCTCCGGGCTGAGCGTCGCGTGGACGCTGGAGGCCGTCCCCAGCTCGTTGCGCCCGGACCGGTCGCGCGGCACCCGGCCCGCCGGCTTCGGCTCGGCCCAGTACGCGAACTCCGCGCGCGCCTCGTCGGAGGCCGCGAACTTCTCCAGCCGCTGGGCCCACGCTCGGAACGACGTGGTCTTGGCCGGCAGCCGCGGTGTCTGTCCGGCCGCGCGCCGTTCGTAGCAGGTGCCCAGGTCCTCCAGGAGGATCCGCCAGGACACACCGTCGACCGCCAGGTGGTGCACGGCCATGAGCAGTCGCTGTCCCCGCGCCGGACCCAGCTCCAGCAGGGCACACCGGATCAGGGGCCCCTTCGCCAGGTCCAGTGCGCGCTGCGTCTCCTCCGCGATGCCGAGGGACACCGGCCGTACGGAGTGGTCGGGGACGGCGGACAGGTCGTGGACGTCGAGGATGCCGGTGTCGACGATGTCGTCGAGGTACTGCCGCCACCCCTCGTCCCCGCGCTCGTAGCGCAGGCGCAGCGCGTCGTGGTGCTCCACGAGATCGGTCAGCGCGAGGCGGAGGACGTCGGGGTCGAGGCCGTCCGTGGCCAGCAGTTCCGCCTGGTTGAAGTGGTCGTACCGCGGCAGGTCCTTCTCGAAGAACCAGTGCTGGATCGGTGTCAGCACCACCTCTCCGACCACGCGCCCCTGCTCGGCGTCGATCCGGGCGCTGGTGCCGGCGTTCGCCGCGATCTCGGCGATCGTCTGGTATTTGAAGATCATGCGGGGGGTGAGGTGGACACCGAACTTCTTCGCCCGGGCGATCATCTGGATGCTGATGATCGAATCGCCGCCCAGCTCGAAGAAGTTGTCGTGGACGCCGATGGTCTCGATGCCGAGGATGTCGCTCCACACGGCGGCGAGCGTGCGCTCCGTGTCGGTCCGCGGCGCGGTGTAGGTCGTGTCGAGGTCGGGGCGGTCGTGCCCGGGTGCGGGGAGTGCTTTGGTGTCGATCTTGCCGTTGGGGGTGAGGGGGAGTTCGTCGAGGGTGACGAAGGTGGCGGGGACCATGTGGTCGGGGAGGGTCTGCCGCAGGTGGGCACGGAGTTCGCGGGTGGGGGGTGGTGTGGTGTGGGGTGTGGTGACGATGTAGGCGGTGAGTCGTTTGTCGCCGGGTGTGTCTTCGCGGAGGGTGATGGTGTTGGTGGTGATGTGGGGGTGGGT
>NZ_JBHWKO010000121.1:0-3427 GCF_042731035.1 Streptomyces sp. NPDC059895 | reverse complement strand
GAGCGCAGCGCCTGCGCGGCCAGGTGGATCGCGACCAGCGACGACGAGCACGCCGTGTCGACCGTGACCGCGGGGCCCTCGAAGCCGAACACGTAGGAGACCCGGCCGGAGGCCACGCTCGCGGAGGTGCCGGTGCCGATGTAGCCCTCGAGTTCCTCGGGCAGCGAGCCGAGGAGCCCGGTGTAGCCCTGGCCTGAGACGCCGGAGAAGACGCCGACGTCGGTGCCGCGCAGGCTGTCCGGCTGGACACCCGCGTCCTCCAGCGCCTCCCACGAGCATTCGAGGAGCATCCGCTGCTGCGGGTCCATGGCCATCGCCTCGCGGGGCGAGATGCCGAAGAAGGCGGCGTCGAAGTCGGGGGCGCTGTGCAGGAAGCCGCCCTCGCGTACGTAGGAGGTGCCCGGTCGGGACGGATCCTCGTCGAAGAGGCGGTCCAGGTCCCAGCCGCGGTCGGTGGGGAAGTCGCCGATGCCGTCGCCGCCGTCGCGGAGGAGCTTCCACAGCTCGGCGGGTGTGCTGACGCCGCCGGGCAGCCGGCAGCTCATGCCCACGATGACGACCGGGTCGCCGCTCACCGCGCGGGCGGCCGGGGCCGGGGCAGCGGGCGCCGCGGCACCGGTCAGTTCCTCGCGCAGGTGGCGGGCGAGTGCGCCGGGGCTGGGGTAGTCGAAGACGGCGGTGGCGACGAGGCGTACGCCGGTGGCCTCGCGCAGCCGGTTGCGCAGTTCGACGGCGGTGAGCGAGTCGAAGCCGGCGTCCTTGAAGGCGCCGTCGGCGGCGACGGCGTCGCGGGTGTCGTGGCCGAGCACCTCGGCCGCCTGGGCCTGGACCAGGTCGAGCAGCAGGGCGTCCTGCCGCTCGGGGCTCAGGCCGACGAGGCGGGCCGCGAACCCGGCGGCGGCCTCGGCGTCGTGCGCGCGGGCCAGGCGGCGCGGCGGGCGGACGAGGGCGCGCAGCAGGGGTGGCACGAAGCCGCCGTTGTGCTGTGCGTTGGTCCGGGCGGCGGCCAGGTCCAGCTTGACCGGTACGAGCACCGCGTGACCGAGGGTGAGGGCGGCGTCGAACAGGTCCAGGCCCTCGTCGCTGTCCAGCGGCAGGATGCCGCCGCGGCTGAGCCGGGCGTGGTCGGTCCCGGTCAGGTGCCCGGTCATGCCCGACGCCTGCCGCCACAGACCCCACGCCAACGACAGCCCCGGCAGCCCCTCCGCCCGGCGCACCGACATCAACGCGTCCAGATACGCGTTGGCAGCCGCGTAATTGCCCTGCCCCGCAGCACCGAACACACCCGACGCCGACGAGAACACCACGAACGCGTCCACATCCGGATGCAACTCCCGCACCACCTCGTCCAGATGATGCACCGCGTCCACCTTCGGCGCGAACACCGCCGCCAACCGCTCCGGCGTCAGCTCACCGACCACACCGTCGTCCAGCACACCCGCGCTGTGCACCACACCCGACAACCGCCGCCCCCCGGGCAACGCCGCCAGCAACTCCCGCACCGCGGCACGGTCCGACACATCACACGCCACCACCGACACCGACAACGCCCCAGCCGCCTCCAACTCCCCCCTCAACTCCTCCGCACGCCCCGAACGACTCGCCAGCACCACATGCCGCACCCCGTGACCGGCCACCAACCGACCCGCCACCAGACCACCCACCGAACCCGTGCCACCCGTCACCACCACCACACCCTCGGGGTCGAAGGCCACCCCGGCGCCGTCGTCCCCCGTCCCGGCTGGAACCAGACGGGGCACGAACACCGCCTCGCCCCGCACGGCGAGCTGGGACTCACCCGCGTCCACCGCAGCCACCACGGCACCAGGCAGGCCGGTCCCGTCAAGTGCCTCGGGATCGGTGTCGACGAGGACGATACGGCCCGGGTTCTCCGCCTGCGCGGCGCGGACCAGACCGCAGGCCGCGGCTGCCGCCGGATCGCGCAGGGCACCCAACGGAGCGGCACCCCGGGTGCGGACGACCAGGCGGCTGTCCTCCAGCTCCGGCCGGGCCAGCCACGCCTGCACGATGGCGAGCACTTCGGCGGTCACGTCGAAGGCCGTACCGGACGGGACCGGGTGTACGGCCCACGGCGCCGGCCCGTCGGGGTCGTCCGCCAGTGCCGTCACGTCTTCCGGTCCGGTGAGGACCAGGGCGTCGACCGGCGCGGACGTGGTGTCCCGCGTGGGCAGTTCCCGCCAGTCGACGTGGAAGAGGCCGTCGGTGTGCGGCCGGTCCGTGGCGAGGGCGGCGGTGGCGACCGGCCGCGACAGCAGCGAGCGGATGCTGAAGACGGGCGTGCCGTCGGCGTCGGCGGCCTGTACCGCGAGCCCGTCGCCGCCCGTGGGGGTCACCCGTACCCGCACTCCGGTGGCGCCGGCGGCGTGCAGCGTGACCCCGTTCCAGGCGAACGGCAGGCCCAGTTCGCCCTCGCGCCCGCCGGTGGCGCGCAGCAGCCCGGTGTGCAGAGCGGCGTCCAGCAGCGCGGGATGCACGCCGAAGCGCCGTCCGTCGGAGAGCTGGGCGGCGTCGAGCGCCACCTCGGCGAACAGTTCGTCGCCGCGCCGCCATGCCGCACGCAGGCCCTGGAAAGCGGGGCCGTACTCGTAGCCGTGGTCGGCCAGCCGGGGGTAGAAGTCGTCGAGCGCCACGGGTTCGGCGTCCGGCGGCGGCCACTCGGCGGCGAAGCCCGGGTCCGTCTCGTCGTCTCCCTGCGGTTGCAGGGTGCCGGTGGCGTGGCTGCGCCAGACGCCGTCGTGCTCGGCCGCGGAGTAGACGCCGACCGTGCGACGGCCCTGCGGGTCGGGGGCGCCGAGGGACACCTGAACCCGCAGTCCGCCGTGTGCGGGCACCAACAGCGGTGCCTCGATGACCAGTTCGTCGAGAACCGGGGTGCCGGTCTGCTCGCCCGCGTGCACGGCGAGTTCGACGAGACCGGCGCCGGGCAGCAGGACGACTCCGGAGACGGCGTGGTCGGCCAGCCACGGGTGGGTCGCGATGCCGATCCGGGAGGTGAAGAGCATGCCGCCCGACTCGGGGACGTCGACCATCGCGCCGAGCATCGGGTGCCCGGCACCGGCCTGGCCCAGCGCGGCGGGGTCGCCGGCGGCGGCGCCGGTGTCCCGCAGCCAGTAACTGCGGCCCTGGAAGGCGTAGGTGGGCAGGTCGGCGGCGACCGGACCGGCGGGCAGGAAGTCCGACCAGTCGACGTCGACGCCCCGGGAGTACAGGTCGGCGGCGGAGGTGAGCAGGGCACGTACCTCGCCCTGCTCACGGCGCAGGGTGCCCGCGGTCACCACCCGCTCGTCCACCAGCTCCGCGATCGACGGCAACAGCACCGGATGCGGACTCACCTCCACGAACACCTCATGCCCCTCACCCACCAACGCCCGGACCCCGTCCGCGAAACGGACCTGACCCCGCAGAT
>NZ_JBHWKO010000120.1:0-4122 GCF_042731035.1 Streptomyces sp. NPDC059895 | reverse complement strand
GCCGCCAAGTTGTAGGAGGGTGGAGTCATAACCGGACGCTGTTCTGACCTCGCAACCTGCAGTTTCTCGCCCGTCTGATGCAATTCCCGAGGGTTGAGGTAGTGCTCCTTCGTCGTCTCAACGTCCTTGTGCCCCAGCAGGGTCTTGACCAGCCACCACGGGTCGCCGTAGAGCTGGGCGAAGTCGCGCCGGTCCGCGGCGGTCAGCCCGTACTTCTTGTCCATCAACTCGTTGAGCAGGATCAACATGTAGAGCGCCATCGAGTGCCGCATGGAGTGGGGTGTCGCGTACGGGACCTTCCCGCGGATCTCCGCGACCCGGAGCAGCCGGGGCGTCTCTCGTTCTTCCGGGGTCAGCAGAGCCTGTTCGCAGCGTTGGTTAGCCTGCCGGAACACAGTGTTCCAGCGGTCCGGCAGCATGGGCATGCCCTGCTCGGTCAGCCACAGCCACGCCGGCTCCGGGCCCTGCGGTCCCTCGATGAACAGCCACTGCCGCTCGCGCCAGTCGAGCAGGCTCAGGTCATGTCGTCCTGGAACGCCGTCGCGGTCGACCCAGTGGACCGTCGGGGTACGGCCCGTCGTGACCTTCATGATCAGCCGCATCAGCGGCAACTTCTCGTACCGCCCCTGGGCTTGCGCCCGTGCGACCGCCCAGGCCCTCTCCGACTCCGCGTAGGCGCTGACCTGGCGCAGTGAGTCGGCTGACGCGTAGAAGGTCCGGTCTCGCTTCGACCGTGACAGCGCTCGGGCCATCTGCCCGTGGCAGTAGCGGCCCGAGCGCAGTGGGCGTGACGGCACCTCGAACGTCAAGATGGCGCCGGATTCCTGCCGCCGCAGCCCCGAGCTGAGTGTGAACCCGACGAACGAGGTGTTCCGAAGCTCGGTCCGCCCGTCCCAGCCCGGCACCGGTGTCCCGTCGGGACCGAGGCCGCGAAGGCCCACGTCCTGCCAGAGGCCCCAGGTTCGCGGTGTCAGCCACGACACCCGCGAGCTGCGGGCGTCCGCTGCGCGGTCCGCCCGGCGCTGGCTGTCCACCGGCAGCGGCGTGACCTTCGCCCACCGGTAGAGCCGTGTGAAAGCCGACGCTTCCCGATCCCACTTCGTCCCGCTGATTCGGCTCGGGTTGAGTGGCGAGTCGCACCGAAATTCCCTGTACGCGCGCAAGTCGCTCTCGGTCGCCTGTCGCCACGGGATCCCGCGTCGCCACAACCAAGTCAGCAACAGTCGGATATCGAGCGCGTAATTCCGCCGAGTCTCCCGCTCCAGCGGATGGAATTCTGCGGAGAGCGCAAATTCCAGCAGCTCGGGATCGACGACGAAATCAGGCCGTACAAAAACCGGATCGCCCGGCTGAAGCCCCACCGCGGCCACTGCTGCCGGCAAGTCGTGGACCCCCAGCACTCCCTCCTCCGGCAGCGGCCCCCACCGCTCCGGATCCGGCACGAACACCAGCCACCACTCGTCCATCTGCCACCCCTGTGAGTCCCTTGAACTCACTCAATCATCAGGGAAGCACAGATGCGGATCATCCGGGATGCCGGTGACCTGGTAGGAGATCCGTCCGCACTGACAATTCCCCGTTCGAACCGGCACGGGGACATCCGATGCGGCTCGTGTGGCCGGCAGGAGGTGAGTGGGCAGGGCTGAGGTGCCGAGGGCGGGTGATGGATCGCTCATGCGAGTCCTCGTTTCGAGATGGGCCGGGCCGGGCTACAAGGCGGTGAGGTCGGTGGCGTCCGGCAGTTCGGTGAGCGGCTGCCGCGCGGACCGGGGGATCCCGAGCCGTGCTCGGGCCTGGTGGACGGCGGAGAGCTGGTCGGCGGCAGGAGCTCCCCAGTCGAAGAGCTCCAGGGCCTGCTCAGGGGTGGCCAGGACCCGGATGTGGGTGCGGCCGGTGGCCGGGTCGACGGGAGGCGGGCCCAAATGGGTGAGGGGCGCGGCGTAGCGGAGGCGGGCGTACGGCTTGCCGAGGTCGGAGAGGTGACCGAGGAACAGCGGTTCCCCGAACTCGGCCGCGGCCTCCTCGAGCGCCTCCCGGCGCAGGGTGACGAGTGGGTCGCCCTGGTCCGGGGGTTCGGGGGTGCCGCCGGGCAGGCAGGCCGCGCCTGTGTCCGGTTCCAGTAGCACCAGGGCGCGGCCGTCGGGTCCGAAGAGCCAGCCCCAGACCTGGACCACCGGGAGCTGCGCTGGGTCGGGGCCGGTGTGGAAGGGGAGGTGGTGCTGGGCGCGTGCGGTGCGGAGGGCGCCGGCCTGGTCCAGGACGGTGGGGGCGATCGGGAGGCCGTTCTCCAGCAGCGCGGGGCCGGCGGAGTTGATGCGGGCGCGCAGGGCGGACAGGGCCCTGCGGGCGTCGCCGGGGGCCATCAGGTCCGGAAGGAGGGCGGGTTCGACGAACTCGACGGAGTCGATCTCACGGTCGGGCAGTTGGATGGCGGCGATCTGCTCGGCGGTCCACGTACCGCCGTCGTAGACGTGCAGGATCTCGCCGGGGAAGCGCATGTCGGCGGGAGCGTTGAGGCTGTCGGTACTGACCCAGTCCACGGCGAGCCCGCAATCGACGGTCATGGTGACGCCGAGTTCCTCGCGCAGTTCCCGAGCGGCGCCCTGGGCCGGGGACTCGTTCGCGTCGACGGCACCGCCGGGCAGGAGGCAGGTCGGGCGGTAGTCGACGCGCTGGATCAGGACCCGGCCGCGCCCGTCGGTGATCAGCACGGACGTTCCGGCCCACAGGGCTGCTGAGGCGCGTAAGGCCCCGTACTCCTCGTCGGTCATCGACGTGCTGGGCGGCGTGTCAGGGGAGGGCGAGGTGGTCATTGCGTCTCCGATCGTGCGGGCGGGACGTTGTGGGCGGTGGGCCGGTCAGGCGATGAGCTCGTGCGGGGCACCCGGTGCGGGGCTGAGGGTGAGCCGGGTGAACTGCTCGGTGCTGATGATCTCGTTGCGGTCCGGTTCGGGCAGGCGGGCGAGAAGGCCGGGCAGGGGCCGCGGGCGCGCGACCTCGCTGCGGTGGGCGCAGATCGCCCCCCACTTCGCCGCAGCCCACGGTGAGACGTCGACGGTCGTGGTCACGTACGCGTCCGGCACCGCGAGGACCGTCTTGCCCACGCTCTGAAGGAGCGGGCCGAGCCGGCCCACACCGGATTCCGAGTGCGTGGCCGCGTACAGGGCCGCAGGCTGCCAGGGCTCCCCGGCTTCGGGATACAGGTGCGGCAGGCCAGCGGCCTCGACGGCGAGGAGTGTGATCTGGTGGGCGCGCCGGTGGTCCGGGTGACCCGTGAGCTGGCCCGTGGCGTCGTGGCCGAGGACAATGTCGGGCTGAAACTCGCGGATGTGTGCGACCAGGCGGCCGACGGCTTCGTCGAGGGGCGCGTCGACCAGGCGCACGGCGCCGCCGGGTGCCGAGGCGGGGTTGCGGGCATCTGCGTAGCCGAGCAGCCGCAGGGGCCCCGCGCCCAAGACGTTCAAGGCGTCGGCGAGTTCGAGGGCTCGGTGGGTGTCGGCCGTCCAGGTGGCGGTGACGACCGCGGTGCGGGCGCCGGCGGCGGCGTGCTGGGCGAGCACACCGCCGGCGAGGAGGGATTCGTCGTCGGGATGCGCCCAGACTCCGAGCAGGGAGGGAGCGGCGGTCGGCTGCGTCACAGGGGCCTCCGGGTCGGTCAATGGGTGGGGACGGGGGAGTGGGTGAGCTCTTGGGCCCGGCGGGCGATGAGCGGTGCGAGGGTGGGGTGGACGCCGCGGGAGCATGCCTGGAGGAGCTGGGCGAGCGCGACGAGTTCGCCGGTCCGGCCGGCGTCCGTGTCCAGGACGTGGGCGAACTCGCATCGAATCCGGGCGGCGGTCGCCGGTGCGGCAAGCGAGTACGCGTGGAGCAGCCCCAGGTCGTAGCCGACGGGCAGGCGCCCGCCGGGTAACCCCGGCGCATTGCTGCGCCGGGGTCCCCTCAGAACCGTGCGTGCACCTCGTCGATGCACACGGCTCAAGCAAGCCACGAGGGCGCTCATCGGATGGTGCTGTGTCGGATGCGAGCGGCGTGTCGCCGTGCGCATCCGGCGTGTACCAAGCGGGTTTGATCGCCCCGCGGCGTCATTCTCCCCGCGTGCCGAAGGTAATCGGCTGAGATCGC
>NZ_JBHWKO010000119.1:0-4386 GCF_042731035.1 Streptomyces sp. NPDC059895 | reverse complement strand
TCGCGGACGGTGGGGTGGTTCACGTCCTCGCGTCCCGTGCGGCTGGATGCCGGGGACGCGTCGGTGAAGCGGGTGAAGGAGCAGGTGCGGTCTGTTCCCGGCGACGGGCTCGGGCACGGACTGCTGCGCTGGCTGAACCCGGAGACGGCCGGGGTGTTGGCGGGTCTGCCGTCGGCGCAGATCGGCTTCAACTACCTGGGTCGTGTGGGTTCCGCCGAGGGCTTCGGAGCGGGAAGCGCGCCCGATGCCGCTGTGATGCATGCCTTGGAGCTGCTGGGGTCGGTACACGAGTCGGCGGACGGTCCGGTGCTGGAGCTGAAGTTGGCGTTCCCGGAGCGGCTGCTGGGCGAGGGACGGGCGCGCGGGCTGCTGGAGGTGTGGGCGGGCGTACTCGCCGATCTGGTCGCGGGTGTTGGGGCCGGGGCGGGTGGTTACTCGCCGTCGGATTTCCCGTTGGTCGGGCTGGATCAGGTCGGCGTGGAGGAGATCGAGGCGGCTGTTCCGGGGTTGGTGGACGTGCTTCCCGTCGCGCCGCTTCAGGAGGGTCTGTTGTTCCATTCCCTCTTCGACGAAGAGGGTGTGGATGTCTATGTCGAGCAGATGGTTCTGGCGCTCGATGGTGAGGTGGACGGGGAGCGGTTGCGGGCGTCGTGGCAGGCGTTGGTTGATCGGCATGCGGCGTTGCGGGCCGGGTTTGTGCAGGTGGCGGGTGTGGCGGGTCCTGTGCAGGTGGTGGTCGACCGGGTCGAGCTGCCGTGGCGCGAGGTCGATGTGTCGGGTCTGGGCGATGATGCCGCGGATCGGGTGGGTGTCGAGGAGCGGGCCGCGCGGTTCGACCTTGCCGCGCCCCCGCTGCTGCGAGTGGCGCTGGTACGCGTCGGTCAGGGCCGGTTCCGGATGATGGTGACGCTGCATCATCTGCTTCTCGACGGGTGGTCGCTTCCCCTGGTCATGGGGGAGTTGTGGGCGCTTTATGCGGCGGGTGGCCGGGCGGACGGGCTTGGTGTGCCGGTGTCGTCGCGGCCGTACTGGGTCTGGCTGGCCGGTCGGGACACGTCGGCGGCGTTGGAGGCCTGGAGGGCCGAGCTGGCGCCGGTCGAGGAGCCGACGCTCGTCGCACCGACCGAGTCGAGCATGACGGCGTCCATCGCCCTGGACCGGGTGGCTGACCACGCGAGCGTCGAACTGGTGGGAAACCTGGAGCGGGTTGCGCGTGGTGCCGGGGTGACGTTGAACACCGTGGTGCAGCTGGCGTGGGGGTTGGTGCTGGGTCAGTTGACGGGTCGTCGTGAGGTGGTGTTCGGGGCGACGGTGGCGGGTCGTCCGGCGGAGCTTGTGGGGATGGAGGAGATGCTCGGGCTGTTCATCAACACGTTGCCGGTGCGGGTGGGCCTGGATGGGTCCCGGTCGGTGGGTGAGGTGCTGGAGGCGCTTCAGTCGCGGCAGTCGGCGTTGCTCGACCATCAGCATGTCGGGCTGAGTGAGGTGCAGCGGGCCGCCGGCCCGGGCGCGACCTTCGACACGTTGCTGGCCTTCGAGAACTACCCGGGGGACCTGGACGCCCAACCTCTGGGTGACGGGCTCACCGTCACGGCAACCGAGCTCCGCGAGTCGACCAACTTCGCCCTGGCGCTGGGGGTCACCCCGGCCGACGGCCTCGCGATCCGTCTCGACTACCGCTCTGACGTGTTCGGGCGCCGGGGCGCCGTGCGGATGGCTCGCCGCCTGGTTCGGGTGCTGGAGCAGATGGCGGCCGATCCGCGGAGGCGGCTGAGCGACATCGACTTGTTGGACGCGTCCGAGCGGGCCGCGGTGGTGGAGGAGTGGAACGCCACCGCTCGGCCGGCGGAGCCCGACACGGTGCTGGAGCGGTTCCGCGGGTGGGCGGTGCGGACGCCGGAGGCGGCGGCGTTGTGGTGTGGGGGGCGTGTTCTGTCCTACGCCGAGGTGGATGCGCGGTCCGATGCGTTGGCGTGTGGGTTGGTGGCGCGGGGTGTGGGGCGTGAGTCGCGGGTGGGGCTTTGCCTGCCGCGTGGCGCCGAGATGGTGGTGGCGATGCTGGCGGTGTGGAAGGCCGGTGGGGCGTATGTCCCGTTGGATCCGGAGTATCCGTCGGACCGTCTGGCGTTCATGGTGGCCGACAGTGGTGCCCAGGTGGTGCTGGTGGCGGAGGAGACGGCGGGTCGGCTGTCGGAGGCCGTCGACGCCGTCCGGCTGGACGGGCTGGGGAGCGGGTCGGGTGAGCTGCCGGAGGTTGTCGGGGACCAGATGGCGTATGTGATTTATACGTCGGGGTCGACGGGGCGTCCGAAGGGTGTGGCGGTGGCGCACGCCTCGGTGGCGAATCTGGCGTCGGCGATGCGTCCGGTGCTGGGGGTCGAGGCGGGTGTGGCGGCGTTGCAGTTCGCGTCGTTCAGTTTCGACGCGGCGGTGCTGGATGTGGCGGTGACGTTGGCCGGCGGTGGGGCGTTGGCGATCGCTTCGGCTGAGGAGCGTCAGGACGGTGTGGCGCTCGCCCGCATGGTCGAGGCGGCCGGTGTTGAGGTGGCGAGTGTGGTGCCGTCGCTGCTGGGGGTGCTGGAGCCGGAGTCGGTTCCGGGGGTTGGGAACTGGGTGCTGGGTGCGGAGCGGCTGGAGGCCGGGCTTGCGGCCAAGTGGCGTGCGGGCACACGGGTGTGGAACACCTATGGGCCCACGGAAGCCACCGTCATCACCACCGCCGTACTGCTGGAGGAGGGCATCACCGGGGAGGACGCGCCGCCGGCGATCGGCCGTCCGCTGCCCAACGTCCGAACCTATGTGCTGGACGCGTTTCTCCGTCCCGTCCCCGAGGGCGTCACGGGTGATCTCTACGTCGCCGGGTCCGGCCTGGCCCGCGGCTACATCAACCGTGCGGATCTGACGGCGGAGCGGTTTGTGGCGTGCCCGTTCGGCGACGGCGACGGGCGGATGTACCGCACCGGGGACCTGGCCCGTTGGTCGGCGGACGGGCAGTTGGAGTTCGTGGGGCGTGCGGATGAGCAGGTGAAGATCCGTGGCTTCCGGGTGGAGCTCGGCGAGGTCGAGGCCGTCCTGGCTGCCTACCCGGGCGTGGACCGGGCTGCGGTGGTGGTCCGGGACGGCCGGCTGGTCGGCTACATCGTCGGTGACGTGGATGCGGACGCTGTGGTGGCTCACGCGGGGATGCGCCTGCCGGAGTACATGGTCCCGTCGGCGGTCGTCGTCCTGGACGCGTTCCCGCTGACGGTCAACGGGAAGATCGACCGCGCCGCGCTGCCCGCGCCCGATCTCGCGTCTGCCGATATGCGTGTGCCGGAGACCCCTGCCGAGGAGGCGTTCTGCTCCCTGTTCGCCGAGGTGTTGGGGCTGGAGGTGGTCGGGGTCGGGGACGGGTTCTTCGAGCTGGGCGGTGACTCGATCATGTCGATGCAGCTTGCCTCCCGGGCTCGCGCGGCCGGTTGGGCGGTGTCACCACGGCAGATATTCGAGGAGAGGACGCCCGAGCGGCTGGCGCGGGTGGCCGTTGCCTCGCTCGGCCCGGGGGACGCGCGGCGCACGAACACCGGCGTCGGCGAGGTGCCGCTGACCCCGGTCATGTGGGAGCTGCTGGACCGGGTCGGCCCCGAGCGGGTGGGCCGGATCGTCCAGCCGGGGGTGCTGACGGTGCCCCCGAACCTGGATCGCGAGGCGATCGTCGATGCCGTACGGGCCCTGGTGGAGCGGCATGAGGTGTTGCGGGCTCGTCTGGTGGCGGAGACCGGGGTGCTGGTGGTCCCGGAGACGTCGGCGGTTTCGGTTGGCGAGTGGGTGGCCCGGGTGGATGCGGTCGGGGTGGATCCGGCTGTCTTGGTGGGGGAGCAGATCGAGGCGGCGGTGGGGCGTCTGGATCCGGCGGCCGGGGTGATGGTGCAGGTGGTGTGGCTGGACGCGGGGCCGGACGTGCCGGGCCGGCTGGTCGTGGTGGCCAACCATCTCGTCGTGGACACCGTCTCGTGGCAGATCCTGCTTCCCGATCTTCAGCGGGCCCTCACGATGCTTGTCGAGGGACGTCCTGTGGAGCTGGATTCCGTTCCGGTGTCGTTCCGCACCTGGGCGCGGGAGCTGGCGGCGGAGGCGGGTCGGCCGGAGCGGGTGGCGGAGCTGCCGGGGTGGCGTGCCGTGCTGGACGGTCCGGGCGTGCTGTTGACGGATGTGCCGCTGGATCCGGGTGTGGATGTGGGGGCGACGGTTCGCGAGGTGTCGGTGACCGTCCCGGCGGACGTGACGGCGGCGCTGCTGACGGGAGTCCCGACGGCGTTCCATGCCGGGGTGGACGAGGTGTTGCTGGCGGGGCTGGCCGGGGCGGTCGGCGAGTGGGCCGGTGTGGGCGGGTTCCTGGTGGATGTC
>NZ_JBHWKO010000118.1:0-4463 GCF_042731035.1 Streptomyces sp. NPDC059895 | reverse complement strand
GGCCGGGGGCCGGGGGCCGGGGGCCGGAGAACCCGGCCGCGGACCGGGGCGGCGGCCGCGGACCGGCCGCCGGGGGAGGCCGGGCCGGGCGGGCGGTTGCCCGGGCCAGCGGCCGTGGACCGCCCGCCGGTGCGGGACAGGCGGGCGGGGCGAGCACCGGCGCCCGGGCCAGGGCGGTGGCGGGCCGCCGGCCCGCCGCCGGACCTCAGCCCGCCCGCCGACGGTCTCGGCCCGCCCCCCGACGGACCTCAGCCCGCCGACTCCGCCGCGTGCGGGCTGAGGACGCCCGCCATGACCAGGCCGATCAGCACGATGCCGAGCACCACGCGGTAGTAGACGAACGGCATGAAGGACTTGGTACTGATGAACTTCATGAACCACGCGATGACCGCGTACCCGGACACGAACGCGATCACCGTCGCGAACGCCGTCGGCCCCCAGTCCACATGGCCGCCCTCCATGGCGTCCTTCAGTTCGAAGGTGCCGGAGGCGAGGACCGCGGGGATGGCGAGCAGGAACGAGTACCGGGCCGCCGCCTCGCGCTGGTAGCCCATGAACAGGCCGCCGCTGATGGTGGCGCCGGAGCGGGAGACGCCGGGGATCAGGGCGCAGGCCTGGCAGAGGCCGAAGATGAGGCCGTCCTTCACGCCCAGGTTGTCCAGGGTCTTGCGCTGCTTGGGCGCGCGGTGGCGCCCGCTCTTCTCGTCGCGGGCCGCGAGCCGGTCGGCGATGCCGATCACGATGCCGACCACCACGAGCATGGTCGCGGTGACCCGCAGATCGCGGAAGGGGCCCTCGATCTGGTCCTTGAGCGTGACGCCGAGCAGGCCGATCGGGATCGAGCCGACGATCACCAGCCAGCCCATCTGGGCGTCGTGGTCCTTGCGCATCGTCTTGTCGAACAGCGAGCGGGTCCACGCCGAGATGATGCGCCCGATGTCCTTGCGGAAGTAGATCAGCACGGCGGCCTCGGTGCCGATCTGGGTGATCGCCGTGAAGGCGGCGCCGGGATCCTCCCAGCCCGAGAACGCGGCGGTCAGGCGCAGGTGCGCGCTGGAGGAGACGGGGAGGAACTCGGTCAGCCCCTGGACGAGTCCGAGGATGAGGGATTCAAACCAAGACATGTGGTTACGGAGTCCAAGTGCCGATCGGAGAGGGGGCGACGAACCCGGCGGGCCGCCGCGCGCGGTGATCAAGTGGTGTGTCGAAGGGCAGCGTAGCGTCCCCCGGCGACAGCCCGGGCACAGGGGTTTTGAAGGGGATCGCGCAGGGGAGGTGCGCGTGGCAGCCGACCTGCGCGGATGTGTTGACCGACCGGTGGACCGCCGCTTACGTTGCTGCCGCAGAGAAAGCGCTTGCTGTGCGCTCGGTGGCCGTTCTCCCACGAGGAGGCCCGAGCGTCCGGCCCGCTCGCTTGTACGGTCGTTCGTCGGAGGAGTGCTGATCACGCCCATGACCCCACCCGCATCCGCTCCGCTCGCCGGCCGCCGCATCCGTGCCGCTGTCGTCGGCACCGGTGCCATCGCCCGCGGCTCGCACCTGCCCGCCCTCCAGCAGCTCGCGGCGGAGGGGGAGACCGAGGTCGTCGCGGCCGTCGACATCGACGGCGCCGCCGCCGAGGCCTTCTGCGCGGACAACGGGGTCCCGCACGCCTACACCGACCTGGAGCGGATGCTGGCCGAGCAGCGCCCCGACCTGGTCGCGATCTGCACCCCGCCGACCCTGCACCGCGAGCAGAGCGTGGCCGCGCTGCGGGCCGGCGCCTGGGTGTGGTGCGAGAAGCCCCCGGTGCCGACGCTCGCCGACTACGACGCCGTCCAGGCGGAGGAGGGGGCCGAAAGCGGCCCGTACGCCTCGATCGTCTTCCAGCACCGCTTCGGGTCCGGCTCCCGGCACGTACGGCGGCTGCTCGCCGAGGAGGCCCTCGGCAGGCCGCTCGTGGCGCACTGCCAGACGACCTGGTACCGCGACACCGCGTACTACGCCGTGCCCTGGCGCGGCCGCTGGCGGACCGAGGGCGGCGGGCCCGCCATGGGCCACGGCATCCACCAGATGGACCTGCTGCTGGACCTGCTCGGCCCCTGGAGCGAGGTCCACGCCATGGCCGGCCGGCTCGTGCACGACGTGGAGACCGAGGACGTCTCCACCGCGCTGGTGCGCTTCGAGAACGGAGCCATGGCCACCATCGTGAACAGCGTCCTCAGCCCCGACGAGGTCAGCCGCATCCGGATCGACTGCGAACACGCCACGGTCGAGCTCACCCACCTCTACGGCCACTCCAACGCCAACTGGCGTATCACGCCGGCCCCGGACGTCCCCGGGGACCGGGCCGCCGCCTGGCAGGACTTCGGACCGGACGTGCCCAGCTCGCACCTCGCGCAGCTGCGCGAGCTGGTCGCGAGCATGCGCGCGGGCGAACGGCCGCGCAGCAGCGGCGCCGACGGGCGCACCAGCCTGGAACTGGTCACCGCGCTGTACAAGTCGGCGTTCACCGACACCACGGTGAAGCGGGGCGGCATCGGCCCCGGCGACCCCTACTACACCGCCCTGCACGGCGGCGCCCCCGGCTGGGCGCCGGCCGCCGAGGAGGTGTCCGCGTGACCGGTCTGCGTCTCGTCCACGCGCACGGCGACCGCGTCACGGTCACCGACCCGGTCACCGGCGTCGAACTGCTGGCCTACGTGTACCGGCCGGAGGCCGCCTGGGAGGCGCCGAAGCCGTACCTCCACCCCCTGCGCACCCTCGCGGGCGACGTCGTCACCGACTACCGGCCCAACGACCACCGCTGGCACAAGGGCCTGTCGCTGACCGCCTCCCACCTCTCGGGCGCGAACCTGTGGGGCGGCAACAGCTACGTCCACGGCGAGGGCTACCTCGAACTCCCCGAGCGGGTCGGCTCCATGGCGCACGCCGGCTTCGACGAGGTCGTCTGCGAGGGCGACCGGGCCGTCATCGCCGAGCGCCTGACCTGGCACCCGCACAGCGGTGAGCTGTGGGCCGGGGAGACACGCCGGATCGAGGTGCACGACGTCGACCGGGCCGCCGGGTCATGGGCGCTGACCTGGACGAGCGCCATCACCAACCGCCGTGACGAGCCGCTGCGGTTCGGCAGCCCGACCACCGCCGGGCGGGAGACGGCCGGCTACACGGGCCTGTTCTGGCGCGGCCCGCGCGCCTTCCGGGACGGCCGTGTCATCGGCCCCGAGGGGGAGGGCCCGGAGCTGATGGGCACACAGGGCCCCTGGCTCGCCCTCTCCGGCGAGCACGACGGCACCGACGGCCACGCCACGGTCGTCTTCGCCCACGCCCCGGAGAACGACCACTCCGGCGCCCGGGGAGCCCATCCCGCCCACTGGTTCGTGCGCAACGAGCCCTTCGCCGGCATCGCCCCCTCCTGGGCCTTCTACGACGAGCTGGAGCTGGCCCCCGGCGACACGCTGACCCGCCGCTACCGCGTCGTCGTGGCCGACGGGGCCTGGGAGCGGGAGGAGATCACCGAGTACCTCCGGGCCCACCCGTGGTGAGCACCCACCCGGGCCTGCCCGGCGGCGTCGCCCTCTCCCACCTGTGCGTCTACGACTGGCCGGCCGCCGACGGCCTGCGCGGCGGAACGCCCCATCTGCACCTGGCCTGTTCGGAGGGGTACGTCGTCACCGGGGGGCGGGGCGCGGTGCAGACGCTCACCGCCTCCGGGTACGAGGTCACCCCCCTCACGCCCGGCACGGTCGTCTGGTTCACCCCGGGCACCGTCCACCGGCTGGTCAACGACGGGGACCTGCGCATCACCGTCCTGATGCAGAACGGCGGACTGCCGGAAGCGGGCGACGCCGTCCTCACCCTGCCGCCGCGGTACCTGACCGACCCCGAGACCTACGCCGCCGCCACCGCCGTTCCGGCCGACGCGCCGGAGGCGGAGCGCGAGCGGATCGCCCGCGCCCGCCGCGACCTCGCCCTGGAGGGCTACCGCGCCCTGCGCGAGGCGGACGGCCCCGAGCCCCTGGCCGCCTTCCACCGGGCCGCCGCCGCCCTCGTCCGGCCCCACCTCGCCGAGTGGCGCGAGCGCTGGCTGCGCGGCGCCCGGGCGGCTGCGGAGGCGACGGGGGAGCAGCTCGACCGGCTGGCGGCCGGCGACGTCTCCCACCTCGCCGCCGCCGTCGTACGGTCCGAAGAGCCCTCGGAGCGGGGGCGGTTCGGGATGTGCGGGCGGCTGGACGTGTACCCGCCGCAGCCATGAGGCGGCCGTGACCACGGCCCGCCCCGGGACCACGGCCCGCCCCGGGACCACGGCCCGCCCTGGGACCGGAGCCGGGCCGCTGATTCCGGAAGATGCTCCCTAGCTGTCCCTGGCAGTCCCTAGCTGTTCTGTGTCCTAGTACTGCAACCGCATCTGGCGTGACGGGGTGTATCAGGTGGTCGTTGATACGACTGTGTGCTGACGCGTTGACGATGGAGCAGGTCGAGTC
>NZ_JBHWKO010000117.1:0-4488 GCF_042731035.1 Streptomyces sp. NPDC059895 | reverse complement strand
AGGATCATGCGAGGGCCGTCCGCCTGTCCGGCGAATCCCCAGGTGAGTGACGGTGTGCGAGCCGTTGTTCGAGGTCAGAGGTTAAATAACAAGCTTAGACGCCATCCGCTTTCCGAACGTGATCGTTTGGTTCGGGCTGGGTGGGCATGAACTCCGGCTGGCGGCGGGAGGGATGGGTGTGGTTCGTCCGTTCGTCTCGCTTGCGGAGGTGGCTGGTGCCGTCGGTGCTCGGTCTGCTGGAGGCCCGGGAGAAGAAGGCCCGGGAAGAGGTCGCGCGGTTGCGGGCCGCCCTCGGCGATGCAGAACGCGCACTTCAGCGTCTTGCGGATGCCCGTGTGACGGTGGCCGAGGTGCTGGCTGAGCCGCTGTCCGCGGTCGTGGGGCCGGTGGGGAGCACGGTGGCGGGGGCAGTGGTGCCGCGACGGGCCGAGGGGATGACGGCGTCGGTCCTGCCTGCGGACTACCAGCGGATCATGTCCGTGCTGGAGTCGGCTGCGGGCGGTGAAGGAATGCGGTGCCAGCAGATGGCCGCGGCCCTGGGCCTTCAGGCGGTCCCGGCGAAGGTCGAGGGGCTGCGGTCGAAGGCGAAACGCCTGGTGGAACGGGGATGGGCGCTCCAGACACGGCCAGGGGTGTTCACCCCGCTCGGGACGTCGGCCGGCTGAAGGCGCCAGGGCGGCGCCCGGCCAGGCGGCTGCTCATGAGCATGGTCATGGACCACAGCACCATGGCCTCGTGCATGGCGGGCAGCGTCTCGTAGTCGCGCACCAGGCGACGCGAGCGCATCAGCCAGCTCAGCGTTCTTTCCACCACCCACCTGCGCGGCAGCACCACGAACCCCGTGGTGTCGTCGGAGCGTTTGACGATCTCGAGCGTGAGGTGAAGCTTCTCGGCCGCCCAGTCGACCAGGTGCCCCGCATAGCCGCCGTCCGCCCAGACGAGCCGGACGGAGAAGTACAGCCTGCGCAGCCGCTCAAGCAGAGGCACTGCGGCGTCCCGGTCCTGCACGTTCGCCGCGGTCACCGCGACGGCCAGGACCAGGCCGAGGCAGTCCACCACCAGGTGCCGCTTGCGCCCGCCCACCCTTTTGCCGCCGTCCCAGCCGGACGTGAAGCGCGGGATGTTTGCCGCTGCCCGCACTGACTGCGAGTCCACGATGGCGGCCGTCGGGTCCACCTCACGGCCCTCCTTCTGCCGCACTTTGTCGCGCAGCCGGTCGTGGAGCTCGGCGAGCAAGCCCGTCACCTGCCAGCGGCGGGCGAACGCGTGCACCCGCCGGTACGGCGGGAAGTCACAGGGCAGGTTGACCCACTTGACTCCGTTGTCGACGACATAGCGGACCGCGTCCAGCATCACGCGGTGGCAATAGCCCTCCGGCCGGCCGCCCCGCCTCTGAAGCCACGCGGGGACCGGCAGCAACGGCCAGAGGACCTGCCACTCCGCCTCCGTCAGGTCGGAGCCGTAACACCGCACGCGGTCCGGTCCGTCCGCCGCGTTGCCGAACCTGTGCGCGAGACAGTCACACGCAGGAGACGGCGCGTTGGACTCCACGGACGAAAGCGCGACAGACTGCGACAACAGGGCCTCCTGGAACTGCTCGGTTGGGATCGCAACCCCGAGCTACCAAGAGGCCCTGCCGCTATGCCCCGACCACCGAGAGATCACCCGAACAGGAACCCTGTTCGACTGATCAAGCCTGTCGAACGGTAAGCGGATGGCTTCTTACTCCTGAACGAGGCCGTAGACAGCCCGTTGAGGGTCGGTTTTGACGATGAGTCCGTCCGCGCACAGGTCGCGCAGGATCTGCCGGACCCGTTTCTCCGCTGCCCGTTGGTCTTCCCACGTGTGACCGTGGTCGCCGAGAGTCTTGATGGCGCGCTGCGGGTCCCAGGTGCCGCCGAGGGCGCGAATCGCCTGGGCGAGGACATGCCGGTCGGGATGATCCTTCTTGCGGTGGTTGGCGATGCTGGCGGGGGCGCCGCTGTAGTTGCAGTCGGCGCACTTCTCCCACGAGCAGTCCGGATCGGTGACGGCGGCGTGGCGGACGGAATGGTGCGAGCCGAAGCCGTGGGCGTGAAGCAGTTGGGCCACGGACCCGTCGTACTTGAGGGCCATGAGCGCCGCTTCGGCGATTTTGTCGTGGCCGGCGGCGAAGAACTTGCCCAGGCCGACGTCCTTCCCGCAGCCGCACCAGCACTTGCCGGTCGGGATGAGGCGAGGCTTCTCATTGCTTGACATGAACCCAAGGTAGCAATCCTTGGATTAAAGTCAAGGAATTAACCCAAGGATGCCATCCAAGGGTTGTCTCGGGCGCGAGCAGGCGTACAGCCGCACGCCGACTTCATGCACAGCAGGGTCAGCGGCGCGCGTCGCCGGGGGCGAGCAGGCTGGTCAGCTCAGAGATCGCCTCGGGGGACGGCTTGAAGTACCGGCGGACGTTCTCCGGTTTCTTGTGCCGGGACTTGGCCATCAGCATCAGCAGGGAGGCGCCCTGCTCTCCGAGGTGGGTGAGGGCGGAATGGCGGTACTCGTGCAGGTCCCAGCCTGTCCCCGGTCCGCGCACGGCGGTGTGCTCATCGAGCAGGGCGCGGGCCTGGCCGTAGGAGAGGCGGGCCAGTCCGGTGTCCGGGCAGACGTCGCGCGGGCTGACCACCTTCCCCGGACCGGGACGGCGATGGGTGACGAACACCGGGCCACGGGTGCGGCCCCGCAGCAGGCGAGGCAGGAGCCGGGCGGTGCCGGCGTCCCAATAGACCGTCTCCAGCACGAAGTCCTCGCGCGCCTGTCCTCGGCGGCGGACCTTGCTGCGGGCGCCCTTGGCCTTGACCGAGCAGCGGCGGGCGGCGAGGTCCAGGTCCTCGATGTTCACGCCGAGGATCTCCTCGGACCGCCCGGCGGTCTCGTAGAGCATCCGCCACAGCGTCTTCTCCCGCAGGTGGACCTCGCGCCGGGCGATGAGCCGGTCCACGGCCATCTTCGAGCGGGCCGGGGGCTCGGAGTCCGGCACTGCCAGCCGCTTCGTCCGGGCCGGGACCGCCGGGCCGTCATACCCGTACGACTCGCACCAGCCAAGCCACGACAGCACCGCCGCCCGGCGGGCGTTCCAGGTGTTGACCGCCGCGGTGCCCCATAGCAGTTCCAGGGCCTCGCCGATCTCGTCGTCCGCGACGGATCCGAGCGGGCGGGCCCCTCCGATCCGCTCGGCGGTCTTGCCGACGCCGGTCGAGTAGCTGCGGACCGTGTTCGGGTTGCGGAGCGAGTCGAGGAAGGCGTCGGCCGCCGCGCGGACGGTCAACGCCTTCCCAGCCGGCAGTTGCACGACGGTGGGCACCACTTCCCCCCTTGCCACAGATAACAGGGCCGCTTCATGTACGGCCCGGAGGACGTCACCGCAGGTGACGAACCAAGCTCCCGCAGATAATAGGGCGTTATCTGCGGGAAGACTTCAGACGGGTTCGGTCGCCGATGCTCCGTCAGCCGCCCATCAGGGCCGACGAAGGCTTAGCGCCGGTTTTCGTTCCGATGTTCCTACCGGCGCCAGAGCCCCGCGAGTTCACGCAAACTGAAGGGTTCTCGGCGGGAACTCAAGGGTCCGTCGTCATGCTATGCGGAGTTGCTTCCGTGGGTTCGAGGCCAACTCGCGACCTTGCCGTTCCTGGTCCCCTGGACGGGCAAGACACCGGAGCGGGTTAGAAGGCTTCTCGAAACCGAGTGTGGGGCTGGGTTCGTGCTGGTCAGGTGTAGTGCCAGGGTGGGTGAGGTAGGTCCGGTGCGTCCGTGAAGGTGGCGTGCTGGAGGTGTGTGATGGCGTCGGTGCTGGGGCGGCTGGAGGAGCGGGAGCGGGCGGCCCGGAAGCGGGTGGAGGAGTTGCAGGCCGAGTTGGAGGCGGCGCAGTCGGAGTGGGACGAGTGGCTGATCGCCCGCAGGCGGGTCGGCGAGGTGTGGGGCGTGGGCGAGAGCGCAGGCCAGGACGGTGAGGCGGGGAAGACGCCGGACGGGGACGAGGCCGTGACGCCGTCGGCGGCGAGGCCCGGGTCGGTTGTTCCGCCCTGGCGGGAGGGGCTGTCGGCCGCGGTGTTGGCGCCGGAGTATCAGCAGGTCATGGGCCTGCTGGCCGAACGCCGCGTCACGGGCGGTCAGCCACTGAACTGCCGTGAGATCACTGCTTTGTTGGGTCTGGAGGTGGTTGCGGCGAAGACGGAGGGTGTGCGGTGCAAGCTCAAGCGGCTCGTTGCGCGGGGATGGGCGCACGAGCCGGTGCCGGGCCGGTTCGCCTGCGGCGATGGCCGAGGCGGCGGGTCATGACCATGGTCATCGACCACAGGATCATCGCCTCTGACGACGCGGGCAGCCGCTCGTAGTCGCGGGCGAGGCGCCGGGAGCGGGTGAGCCAGGCGAAGGTGGAGAGTCGACTCGGGGCGCGGTGGCCGGGTCTCCCCGGCTCCGTTTCCCCGAGCCGCTCACCGAACCGGACGTGCGACTCTCACC
>NZ_JBHWKO010000116.1:0-4566 GCF_042731035.1 Streptomyces sp. NPDC059895 | reverse complement strand
AACCCTCGGGAATTGCATCAGACGGGCGAGAAACTGCAGGTTGCGAGGTCAGAACAGCGTCCGGTTATGACTCCACCCTCCTACAACTTGGCGGCCTGAGCTGGGAGTTTGGTGATCAGATCCCATCTGATGCAGGATTTGCCCTCTGGGAGGGAGGGCGGAAGTGGGTCTTCAGCGACGTGCCAACCTGGCGGGGGCGGCTCATCTGGAGCTGGTCTCCGGGGTGGTCCAGCTGCGTCCGCAGGACGCGATGGTCGAGGCGATGCTGCGGGGCTGGCGGGCTCAGCAGGCCGCCCGCGGGCTTCGCGAGGACACGGTCACCGCCCGGGAACGGCTCATACGTCGGTTTGTGGAGTACACCAACGAATACCCGTGGGCCTGGACGCCCGGCCACGTGGATGAGTGGTCGCTATGGCTGACCAGCGAGAAGCACCTCGCGCCGTCCACGATCCGCAGCTACCAGGGCAGCCTGCGCCTGTTCAGCGAGTTTCTGATCGACGGCCGTTACGGCTGGGCGGTGGCCTGCGAGGACGCCTTCGGCACTCACCCGGTGGCCATCTGCCACGAGTGGAACACCATCGCCCACCTCAACGACTACGAGGGCCGCCCCGAGGCGAGGCCCTTCACCCGCGAGGAGATCCAGCGCTTCCTCGACTACGCCGACGACCAGGTCGATCGGGCGGTCCGGGCCAAGCGCAAGGGAGCCCTCGCCGCCTACCGCGACGCCACCCTCTTCAAGGTCATCTACGGGTGGGGGCTGCGCCGGACCGAAACATCGAAGCTAGATGTGGTCGACTTCGGGCGGAATGCGAAGGCGCCGCAGTTCGGCCGGTACGGCACGCTGAACGTCCGCTACGGCAAGGCCAAGAAGGGCCAGCCGCCCCGGCGTCGCAACGTGCTGTCGGTGATGGACTGGGCGGTGGAGGCGGTCGCGGACTATGTGGAGAACGTGCGGCCGCGGTTCGGCTGCGAGGACCACCCCGCGTTGTGGGTGACCGAGCGGGGCGGCCGGGTCAAGCCGGCCGAGATCAACGCCCGGTTCGTCGCCTACCGCGACGCCCTCAAGCTCCCGAAGGAGCTGACCGTCCACTCCGCTCGCCACGCCTACGTCACCCATCTCACGGAGGACGGGGTCGACCGGCGGTTTCTCCAGCAGCAAGTCGGTCACGAGAATGACAGCTCCACCGCTATCTACACGCACGTCAGCGACGACTTCATGAGCACCATGCTCCACAGGGCACTTGCGCCCGCGCTCGCCCCGACCTCCGCAGACAAGGACCGCTGATGGCCGCCAAGCTCGACTACCAATGGCACCTGCGCAAGGTCATGGCCGACCGCGGGCTCTTCTCCACCACCGACCTCATCCCGCTGCTGGAGGAACGCGGCATCACCCTGTCGTCCAGCCAGGTCTACCGGCTCGTCGTCGAACGCCCCGAACGGCTCAGCCTGAAGATCCTCATGGCCCTGCTCGACATCCTCGACTGCACCATGGACGACCTCATCGAGCCCGTGGCCGCAGCCGGTGCCGGATCAACCACACGGACAAAGAAGGCCGTTGGCGCCGAGACCGGTGTCGGTGACCTGCGGCCCAAGCGGGCCCGCATCCGCGGTGTCGAGCGGCCGTGACCGCACCCAGGCACCCCGAGCGGGCCGTCTCCGATCCGCTCGGGCTGATCGTGGACCTGGTCGCGGCCGTCGAACACCGACTGGAGCCCGACCGGATCCGCGCCGTGGTCACCGGCGTCGCGGGCGGCCGCGCGAAGGCACGCCGCCTCGCCGCGCATCTGGCCGAGCATCCCAGCGTGCTGGGCGACGGACGCTCTCCGGCGCCCAGGGCGGTCGGCGACCTGCTCATCGCCCTGCGCGAGGCCGGAGCCCAGGCCATCTCGCCGCCGTGCTGCGCCGAGTGCGGCAGACAGATGCGAACCCTCCAGCGACACGGCCAGGACTGGTACTGCTGGAACTGCGGACCGCAACCCGAGTCCTGTGCTGCCTGCGGAAACACCCGTCGGGTCGCTACGCGGGACCGGGCCGGGCGGCCGCGATGCGCCAAGTGCCCGGACTCCGACGGACGCGATCCCATCGCGGTGATCAGCGCCCTGATCGCCGAACTGGATCCGCACGCAGGGCGGGAAGTGATCGCCGACGCGGTCCGCCGGTCGGCACCCCGCCCTTCCTACCAGCAGAAGCTCGCCTGGGCTCTGGAAGCCAACCCCGCCCTGCTGACCGGGGACGGCCACCTCGCACCCCACCGCGCGATCCTCCGGTTGATCGACCTGCTGCACGCGGCCGGCGTCGCCGGGATCGTCCGGCCGTCCTGCCCGGTCTGCCACAGAGCCGTACGCATCGACAAGCCCCTAGACGGACAGCGAGTCTGTCGCACCTGCATCTCCCACTCCCGCATCGAGGAGTGCTCAGGCTGCGGAGCCCGCCGCGAGCCGGCCACCCGCGACGAACAGGGCCGACCGCTGTGTCCAAACTGCCTGGTCAACGACCCAGCAAACCTCGAGACCTGCATCAACTGCGGCAGACGGAAGGTCGTGAACACCCGCACGCCGGTCGGTCCGCTCTGTTCCAGCTGTCCCTCCCTGCCCACCGCGACGTGCAGCATCTGCGGCGAGGAGAGGCCCTGCGGCACCTCCCGGACCACGGGCCGGCCGTGGTGCCCGGACTGCCAGCGTCGCTCAGCACCATGCTCGGTCTGTCGAGGTGTTGCGGCGGTCGTCTCCGGGACCCTCGACCAGCCTCTTTGCGCTGACTGCACCGCCCCTGAGGTCTGGCACACCTGCCCCACCTGCAGCGATCCCGACTACCCGCACCCTGGCCAGTGCGCCCGCTGTCTCATCAACCGGCGCCTGGGCGAGCTGCTGGGTCCCCCGTCCGATGCCCTCCACCCTGGCCTCGAAGCCCTTCGGCACAACATCGCCACCACCGAGCACCCCATCACCGCCAGACGCTGGCTGAACAAGCCGTCCGTCTCCCCGGTCCTGTCCGACCTCGCGGCCGGCCGGCGAGCCCTGACCCACGAGGCCCTCGACGAACTGCCCGACAGCCCGCCCCTCGCCCACCTCCGCCAAGTCCTCGTCGGCGTCGGTGCTCTGCCCGAGCGCGACGAGTACATGGTCCGCCTCGAACGCTTCCTCACCGGCCTCCTCGCATCCCAGCCGGACCCTGAACATCGCAAAGTTCTGCACCGGTACACGATCTGGCACCTGGTCCGGCGGCTTCGTCAACGTAACAACGGCCGCCCTCTTACCCCGCAGCAGTTCATGTCCGCACGTCAACGCACCCACGCGGCCGTCGCCTTCCTGAACTGGCTCACAGCCCACGACTTCACCCTGGAGACATGCCGACAGGCCGACCTCGACCAGTGGCTCACCGACGACTTGGCCACCTACCGCCAGACGGCCGGGCACTTCATCCGCTGGGCCCGCACCAACAAGCTCACCACCGTCCACGTCCCCGCCGTCCGCTGGAATGGCCCCACCCAGCCACTCGACGACGAACATCGCTGGAACACCGCACGCCGGCTCCTGCACGACGACACCCTCAAGCCCGAAGACCGCCTCGCCGGGCTGCTTCTCCTCCTCTATGCCCAAGCACCGTCGGCAATCCACCGGTTGACCACCGAGGACGTCGAGGCCGGCGCTCGGGAAGTACGTCTCCACCTCGGCAATGCACCCGTTCATCTGCCCGAGCCCGTCGCCCAGCTGGCCCGCACCGTTGCCGCGAACCGCAAGGGACACGCGACCATCGGCGCCCTGACGCCGTCTCCATGGCTCTTCCCCGGCGGCCAGCCCGGACGGCCGATCAGCACCACACAGCTGACGCAACGTCTGAACAACCTCGGCATCCGACCCAACCAGGCCCGCAGCACCGCTCTCTTCCAACTCGCCACCGAGATCCCCGCCGCGATCCTCGCCCGCACCCTCGGCATCCACACCGACGTCGCCGTCGCCTGGCAACGTCTCTCCGCGGGCGACTGGGCCAACTACGCCGCGGAAGTCAGCCACCGCTACTCACCCCGGAGGCAACACGATGCACCGTGACAACCAGCCAGCGAATCTGCGACCTGTGATCTCACCGGAACGGACTGCCGAAACGAAAGAGATCATCGACCGCATCACGCGGTGGGCCGCAGGCCGCCACGACGTCGTCGGTCTCCTACTTGTCGGATCGTGCGCTCGCAATGCCGCACGGCTTGACTCCGACATCGACCTCGTCCTTCTCACGACTGACGAGTCCCAGTACTCCGACAACGCATGGGCCGTCGAGCTCGCCCTCGGCAAGCTGGTCAGAACCCAGTCGTGGGGACCGATCAGCGAACGGCGCTTTGCCACAGCGTCAGGGCTGGAGGTCGAGATCAACATCGGGTCTCCCGACTGGGCACAGACGGACCCGGTGGATCCTGGCACACGCCGAGTCGTCACCGACGGCGCCCGTCCTCTGCACGACCCGGGCACTGTCCTTGCGTCTCTGATCCGGGCCTGCCAATCGTGAAGACCCCGGCGGCAACGGCCGGCTCAAGGGGCATTCGGACAGTTCCAATACCCGACGTCACCATTA
>NZ_JBHWKO010000115.1:0-4600 GCF_042731035.1 Streptomyces sp. NPDC059895 | reverse complement strand
GATCAGGCTGCCCTCAGCTTCAACCCCACTGCTGCGACAGCAGGTTGGTGCAGGTCTCTCACCTCCACTCGATCAACAAGCGCCTCACGGCGCACCTGCTCGACGATCCACCGCTTGGCCTGCGGAACGAAGCCCTTGTCGTCCGGGTTGCGTTCGACGATCTCGACGTCGATGCCCACGTGTCTGCCGTGCTCGACGACCTTCTTCTTGAAGCCCTGGTCGACCAGGGCCTTCGTCACCGTGTCGCACTGCCCGGCGACTCCGTCCAGCAGGGCGATGCCGGCAGTGTTCTCGTGCGCGGAGGCGGGCAGGACGACGCAGTCGATGACGAGGCCCAGCACGTCCACGGCCAGGCATCTCTTCCTGCCCGGCACCTTCTTCGCGGCATCCCGGCCCGTCGTCGTGGCCGGGACTCCGACGGAGGCGTGGATGCTCTGTGTGTCCAGGACCACCAGGCTCGGGTCGGCTAATCGTTTCCGCTTCTCCCGCAGCTGCCAGCGCAGCAGGTCGTGAATGTCCTGGTCGGTGCCCTCATCGCGCCAGAGGTAGAAGTAGTACTTCACCGCTCCGGGCGGGGGCATGTCATGGGGCAGGAACTCCCACTGACAACCCGTGCGGTTCTGGTAGAGGATCGCGTTCACGATCTCCCGCATCGCGTACTTGCCCTGATGCCCGCTGACCGACGGATGCCGGGCCTTCCATGCCGTGATCACGGGTTCGACAAGTTCCCACTGCTCGTCGGTGAGATCGCTCGGGTACGGCTTGCGCATGTCCATGCCATAACCCAAGCGAACCCCGAACGCCTGACCGGCGACGATGCCCCAACGTCACACCATCGAGCGACGACAAGACCGACAGAACGCCACATCCCGCACTCTCAGAGTGACAGCCCAGACGTGATCTGGCAGCACGATTCAGCGCCACATCACTCCGCCAGGCAGGACGGCACCAAGATCCCCGACAGCGTCACCTACTCAGCTCGACGGCACACAGCCCATGCCCCCGTTCGGCCCACTGCTGCTCGACTGAGGCCAGCCGGTCCACCGCCTGCTGGTGTGAGTAGGCGCCGACGAACCGGTTCACCCGCTCATCGGCATGGAGTGCAACGAACGCGTCGACATCCTCAACCCGAAGAGGGCGCAGGAAAAGCCGTTCAGTCTCGATCACCCGAACAGCCTATCCGCGCGGCCACCGGCAGACTCCGGCATCCGGACCGCCGGGAACAGTTCGGCCTCGTCAGCTCGAAGAAGAAAACACCTGCTCAGGGCTGGCCAGCCCGAGCTGGATGGATGCCGCGTCGACCGTCTGAGCCAGCAGGACTGCGATGGTCATGGGCCCGACCCCACCAGGGACTGGCGTGATCAAGCGGGCGCGAGTGCGGGCGGTGTCGAAGTCGACGTCGCCGACGTTGCCGGGGTTGTATCCGGCATCGATCACGACGGCCCCCGGCTTGACGTCTTCGCCTCGAATAAGCCGAGGCCGTCCCACGGCCGCCACAACAACATCTGCTTCCCGCACGATCGCGGCCAGATCAGTCGTACGGGAGTGGCAGTAGGTGACCGTGGCATCCCGGGCGAGCAGGAGCATTCCGACGGGCTTGCCGAGGATCGCGCTTCGACCCACGACAACGGCATGCTGACCTGCGAGATCGACGTCGTACTCGTCCAGGAGCCGCATGATCCCGCCCGGGGTGCACGATGCGAAACCAGGCAGCCCGAAACTCATCGCCCCGAAGGAGCTCATCGTGACCCCGTCGACGTCTTTCTCCGGCGCGATGGCCTCGAACGCTGCCCGCTCATCGATGTGGGGGCCTACGGGGTGCTGAAGCAAGATGCCGTGCACCCCCGCGTCCCGTGAGAGAGACTGGAGCGTCTCCACCAGCTCAGCCGTTGTAGTGGTGGCCGGCAGGCTGACAAGCCGGGACTCGATGCCCGCCTTCGCGCAACGCGCCCGCTTCATCCGTACGTACGTCACCGAAGCCGGATCTTCACCCACCAGCACCGTTGCCAGGCACGGCGTCACGCCGACACGCCGCGCAAGCTCTGCCGCCTTGCCTGCTGTCTCCTCGACGATGCGTCGGGCAACGCCAACACCGTCCATAAGCAGGGCTGTCTGTGTCTGGGACATGGTCGCCTCCAGGCGTCGCTGACCACTCGCCCAGGCGCACGGCATCGACCGATTCGTCAGACCGCTCCCCGGTGGTGCTCCACCTCAGCGCCAGTCACGGCCCAGGCACCACTCTAGTGGATGGCGCTTCCACTGATCATGAACGGGAAGTTGAAAAACACCTCCTCAATGAGTCTCTGCAGCCCCTGCGGGGAGCCGGGAAGCACTGCCTCCCGTACGGGATGGTCCCAACGGGGGACCACGGCGTGATCGGTCATCGCGGTTCCTCGGGAGAGCAGAGCGCGGCCGCCGTCGCGGGGAGTCGGTTCTCCCCTGCGGCATCCGGTGAGGCGAAGGCGGTGTCGCCGTAGCTGCGCAGCACGATCGCCCAGTTGCGAGCGCTGAGCCGGTAGGTCGTACAGCGCGCCCAGCCGATACCGAGGCCGGCGATCCGGGCTTCGCTGAGTCCGCGGTGGAACGGCTTCAGGGAGCTTTCGCTCCGTGCCCTGGCCTTGCTGTTGATGTCCGTGTTGTCGTTGTTCTCGTCGTCGGCGACGCGGACCAGGGCGTAGAAGACCCCGGACGGCCTGAGCCAGCGCCCCACATCGGTCAGCACTCGCGCGAATTCCAGGAAGGGCAGGGCGTGGCGGCAGGTCACCAGGTCGAGGCTGCTGGGCTTGAGGATGGGTGGGATCGGATCGGCGTTGATGTCCCAGAGCGCGTACGACAGTCCGTCCCGTAGCCCAGCCGCGTTCGCCTGGCGTAGGGCCGTGGCGGAGAAGTCGTATCCGGTCACGCGCACGCCCCAGGCCGCGAGTTGCCGCGTCCACTGGCCGCTGCCGCAGGCGAGGTCGACGGCGTTCATGCCGGGGTGCGGCTGGACTGCCCGGTGGAAGGTCTCGGCTTCCTTGCCGGTGACGACAGTAGGCCAGCCGGATGCGTGCCAGGTGTCCCAGTCATCGGCCGTGAGCCGCTGGGCGGTGGTGGTCACGGTGTGCCATCCGGCTCGCCGATGACGCGGATGCGGTGCAGCCGGCCCCGGTCGAAGCGGCGGTCGACGACCTCCCCCAGCGGCACACCGACGAGGTTCACGGCGGAGGGCTGGTCGGGGAAGGTCGGAAGCGCGTTCAGTGCGGCCTCCAGCTGTTCAGGGGCCTCGGCCATGGGTCTCAGCTTCCGTAGGTGGTGAGGATGGGGATGATGAAGGCGGCGACCGCTATGGCGGTCAGGATCTGCGGGCACCACTGGCGCCAGCCGCCCGGCAGGCGGGTCATGTGCTCACCTGCCCTGGCTGCAGGGTGGCCCGGACCGTCTTGCGGCGTCCGTCTTCGGCGAGGAACCACTCAAGACGCGCGCCAAGTTGGCGTGCCTCGCGCAGGCCGCGGCCCTTTTCTCCGCGCAGAGCCGCCTGCGCGTCGGGGAAGGCGGGAGAAGGGTCCTCAACGTCGATGATCAAGCCTCCCCCGTCGGTGAAGGCGAGGTGGACGTGCATCTGGGCCGCTGTCCCGTCGGCGGGCTGCGCGTGCACGACGGCGTTGAACGCGAGTCGCGCGAGCACCTCAGCCGCGGAGTCGATGTCCCCGGACCACTGCGTCAAGGCCAGCCGGGTGCGGGCCGCTCCGAGCAGCCGTCGCACGCTGACCGGGGCCAGGGCGAACGACCGGGACCACACCGAGGCGGGGCCGGCGGAGGGCGCCGCGGGCCGGGGGTACACAGCGAACGCCGACTGGTCGATGATCCAGCCGCGCAGCGCGGCACGGTCCGCGGGGTGGCAGGCGATCTCCTGCTCGGACGGGGCGACGAACCCCGTGGCCTCGCTGCGGACCAGGGCCTGCTCAACGGCCCGCCAGCCGGTACGACGGTGGCGGGGACTTCCGAGCGTTGCCAGGTCGTACGCCTCGTGCACGACCGTCCAGCCCTGCGCCGAGGCGAAGGCGTGCAGCACGGCCAGCGTCCTGGTCGCGATCGCGGAGTCGATGGTGCAGGTGTAGAGCACGACGCGGGCCCCGGCGGAGACGCTGCCGACGATGCTGCACGCGGGCGGGAGAGGCGCGACCTGCTCGGGGATGTCGGCGCGGGGGCGTAAAGGGGTCACAGCTCACCTCGGTCGTCTTTCGATTCGTCGAGATCGACTTCGGCCCAGATGACCGAGGTGCCGTCCTTCTGGAGGCTGTGCCCGAAGCGGTCCGCAGCCCGAATCAGGGGTGATCGACTCGCAGTCCGCGAAAGGCACGTCCACGGTCGGGGCCGCGACCAGCGGCTATGACGGCGGGAAGAAAATCAAAGGGCGCAAGCGGCACATTGTGGTGGACACCCTCGGCCTGATCCTCGCGGTCATGGTCACCCCCGCCTCGACGGGGGACCGGGACGCCGCCCAGGACCTCCTGGCCCAGGCCACCAGGCGGCATCACCGGCTCAGGCGCGTGTGGGCGGACAGCGGATACACCGGCATGCTGGTGGGCTGGTCCGCAAGGGCCCTGAACCTGATACTGAC
>NZ_JBHWKO010000114.1:0-4684 GCF_042731035.1 Streptomyces sp. NPDC059895 | reverse complement strand
CACGGTCGATCTCCGCCGCGAACACCGGCGACACAGCGAGCAGCTCACGCCCCATCCCGAACCACTGCGCCCCCTGCCCCGGAAACACGAACACGGTGCGTCCGTCGACACGGCTCGCCGCCGCGGTGATGCTGACCAGTCCCGCCACCGCCTCGTCGGTGGAGGCGGCGATGACGGCGGCGCGGTCGGGCAGGGCCGCGCGTCGGGAGCGCAGGGCCCGCGCGACGGCGGGCAGGTCGGCTTCCGTGGTCTCCAGGTGGCGGGCGAGGGCGTCGGCCTGGGCGGCCAGTGCCGCAGAGCCACGAGCGGAGACGATCAGCGGCACCAGGCCGGTGCCGGGCTCGGTGACCGATGCGGCGACAGCCTCTGTGACCGGCTCGGCAGCGGGCGCGGTGACCGGCTGGGCAGCGGGCTCGGTGACCGGCTGGGCAGCGGGCGCGGTGACCGGCTCGGCGTCGGTCGTGGCGGTCTCGCGGACGGGGGCCTCCTCGATGACCACGTGCGCGTTGGTGCCGCTGATACCGAACGCCGACACGGCCGCGCGGCGGGGACGACCGTCCCGCACCCAGGGCCGGGGTTCGGTCAGGAGCCGGACGCCGCCCGCCGACCAGTCGACCTCATGGGTCGGCTCGTCCACGTGCAGGGTCGCGGGGAGTTCCGCGTGGCGCAGCGCCTGCACCATCTTGATCACCCCGGCGACGCCGGCGGCGGCCTGGGTGTGTCCGATGTTGGACTTGACCGAGCCGAGCCAGAGCGGGTGCTCCGGGTCCCGGTCGCGGCCGTACGTGGCCAGCAGCGCCTGCGCCTCGATCGGGTCGCCGAGCGTCGTGCCCGTACCGTGCGCCTCCACCGCGTCCACCTCGGCGGCGGAGATCCCGGCCGCGGCCAGGGCGCGGCGGATGACGCGCTGCTGGGCCGGCCCGTTGGGCGCGGTCAGGCCGTTGGAGGCGCCGTCCTGGTTGACGGCGCTGCCCTTGACCACGCCGAGGATCCGATGGCCGAGCCGCTCGGCCTCGGAGAGCCGTTCGAGGACCACGAGGCCGACACCCTCGGCCCAGCCCGTACCGTCCGCCGCGGCGGCGAACGGCTTGCAGCGGCCGTCGGGGGCGAGGCCGCGCTGCCGGGAGAACTCCACGAACGTGCCGGGCGTCGGCATCACCGTCACCCCGCCCGCCAGCGCCATGGAGCACTCTCCCGAGCGCAGGGCCTGAGCGGCGAGGTGGATGGCGACGAGCGAGGAGGAGCAGGCGGTGTCGATGGTGACCGCGGGGCCCTCGAAGCCGAAGGCGTAGGAGACCCGGCCGGAGGCGACGCTGCCCGCGCTGCCGGTCGCCATGAAGCCCTCGATCTCGGCGGCTCCGGCGGAGCCGAACCCGTACGCCTGGCCGAAGACGCCCGCGAACAGGCCGACGTCGGTGCCGCGCAACGAGTCCGGGTCGATGCCCGCGTGTTCGAGCGCCTCCCAGGAGCCTTCGAGGAGCAGCCGCTGCTGCGGGTCCATGGCCAGCGCCTCGCGCGGTGAGATCCCGAAGAACGCGGCGTCGAAGCGCGCGGCGTCGTGCAGGAAGCCGCCCTGCCGGACGTAGGAGGTGCCCTGGTGCTCGGGGTCGTCGTCGAAGAGGCGGTCGAGGTCCCAGCCGCGGTCGGTGGGGAACGGTCCCATGCCGTCCCGGCCTTCGCGGACCAGGTCCCAGAACTCGGCCGGGCCGCGTACCCCGCCGGGCAGCCGGCAGCTCATGCCGACGATCGCGATCGGCTCGTCGGAGGCACCGGTCGCCGCCATGGGTGCGATCGCGGCCGGCGTGCTCTGGTCGCCGGCGAGTTCGTCGCGCAGGTGCCGGGCGAGCGCGAGCGGGGTCGGGTAGTCGAAGACGACACTCGTGTGGAGCGCGAGTCCGGTGCCCTCGCGCAGCCGGTTGCGCAGTTCCACGGCGGTCAGCGAGTCGAACCCGATGTCCCTGAACGCGCGGTCCGGCTCGACCTGGCCGACGTCGGTGTGGCCGAGCACGCCCGCGACCTGGGTACGGATCAGGCCCAGCAGCAGTTCGGTGCCCTCGGCGGGGCTCATCGCGGCCAGTCGCCCGGCCAGCCCGGCGGCGGGGGCGGACGTCTGCTCCAGGCGGGCCCGGGCAACGCGGCGGATCGGGCGGACGAGGCCGCGCAGCAGGGACGGCACCGTGCTGCCGGAGGCCAGCGCGTTCGCGCGGGCGAGGCCGAGGTCCAGTTTGATCGGCAGCAGCAGCGGTTCGCCGCCGCGCAGGGCGGTGTCGAACAGGCGCAGCCCCTCGTCCTGCGGCAGCAGGGTGGCGCCTCGGCGGCGCATCCGGACGAGGCCGGCCTCGTCGTAGCCCGCGGCCATGCCGGTCTCCTGCTGCCAGGGGCCCCAGGCCAGGGAGAGGCCGGGCAGCCCCGCGGCGTGCCGGGCGAGCGCGACGGCGTCGAGGTAGGCGTTCGCGGCGGCGTAGTTGCCGGTGCCCTCACCGAGATAGCTGCCGGAGATCGAGGAGAACATGACGAACGCGTCGAGGTCGGGATGCCGTTCGCGGGTGAGTTCGTCGAGGTGGGCGGTCGCGGCCACCTTCGGTGCGAACACGTACGCCAGGCGGGCGGCGTCCAGCTCCGGCAGTGTGCCGCCGCCGGCGACCCCGGCGAGGTGCACGACACCGGTCAGCCGGCGTCCGTCGGGCAGGTCGTCGAGGAGCGCGGCGACCGCGTCCCGGTCCGTGACGTCGCAGGCCACGACGGTCGCCGTGGCACCGGCCTCGGTGAGTGCCGCGACCAGTGCGGCCGCGCCGTCGGCCGCGGGGCCGCGGCGGCCGGCCAGCACGAGGTGGCGTACGCCGTGCTCGGCGACCAGGCGGCGGGCGACGAGCGAGCCCAGGGAACCGGTGCCGCCGGTGAGCAGCACCACGCCCTCCGGGTCGAAGCGCACCGCCCGGGGCGCGGGCCCGTCCGCGGCGGGGTCCGCCGGGCGGGCCAGCCGGGGGACGTAGAGGGTGTCCTCGCGGACCGCGACCTGCCATTCGCCCGCGTCGGCCGCCGCGGCGAGGGCTGCGGCGAGTCCGGCGGAGAGCGGGCCGGTGGAGAACGGCCCGGTGGAGAGCGGGCCGGTGGAGAGCGGGCCGGTGGAGAGCGGGCCGGTGGAGAGCGGGCCGGTGGAGGAGAGGTGCGGTGCGCCGTCGGCCGGTACGTCGGTCAGCAGGATCCGGTCGGGGTTCTCCGCCTGCGCGGCCCGGACCAGCCCCCAGACCGCCGCTCCGGAGGGGTCGCGCAGGCTGCCCGGTACGGCCTCGACGGCGCCGCGGGTCAGCACGACCAGCCGGACGTCATCCAGCTCAGGCCTGCGCAGAAAGGCCTGGGCGGCGGTCAGCACCGCGGTGGTGACGTCCAGGACCCGGTCGGCCGCGAAGCCTCCGGCCGGGACCGGCAGGACGGCCCAGCGCGGGGCCGCCGCCCCGCCGGCCACTCGGTCGGCGAGGGCGTCGATCGCCTCGGCGTCTGGCGCGGCGGACCACTCCTGGGGGTCCGCCCCGGGGCCGTCGGCCGGGGCCGCGAGGTCGGGCAGCGCCTCCCAGTCCATGCGGAACAGCGCGTCCGGGCCGGAGACGGTCGTCGTGCCGAGCCGGTCGGTGGCGAACGGCACGGTGGTGACCGAGTCGACGGCCAGGACGGGGGCGCCGTCGTCGTCGGCCGCGAGCAGTGAGACGCCGCCTGAGCCGTCCGGGCTCAGCCGTACCCGCAGGGTGGTCGCGGCGCTCGCGTGGAGGACGGCGCCGCGGATGCCGGCGGGCAGCGGCACGGTCCGATCGGGGGCCGTAGCGGGCAGGGCGGCCTGCCAGGCGGCGTCCAGCAGGGCGGGGTGGATGCCGTAGCGGGCGGCCTCGACCCATTGTTCCTCGCCCAGGGCGACGTACGCGAACAGTTCGTCGCCCCGGCGCCAGGCGGCTCGCAGCGCGCCGAAGGCAGGCCCGTACTCGTAGCCCAACGCGGCTGTGCGAGCGGTGAGTTCGGTGAGGTCGATCGGTTCGGCCCGGTCCGGCGGCCACGTCGCGAGCGCGTCCGGCGCGGCGACCGGTCCTCCCTGCGGGGTGAGGACGCCCACCGCGTGCCGCCGCCACAGTTCGTCCCCGGCCCCGTCGGGCGCGGAGTAGACGGCGAGCGTGCGGTGTCCGTCGTCGTCGGGTTCCGAGACGGCTATGTGCAGCCGTAGCGCGTCGCGGTCGGGCAGCAGGAGGGGCTCGTCGACCGTGAGTTCGGTGAGCACCGGGGTGCCGGCCCGGTCGCCGGCTGCGATCGCCAGGTCGACGAGGGCGGCGGCCGGTACGACGAGCGATCCGCCCGCCGCGTGGTCGGCGAGCCAGGGCTGGGAGGCGGTGCTGATCCGGGACGTGAAGGCCAGCCCGCCGGTGTGGGGCAGTTCGACGAGTGCGCCGAGCAGGGGGTGGTCGGCCGCGGTCAGGCCGAGCGCCGTGACGTCACCTCCGCCGGAGGCGTCCAGGATCCAGTAACGGCGGTGCTGGAAGGCGTAGGTCGGCAGATCGAGGACGGTCTCGCCCGGCGGCAGCAGCGGGCCCCAGTCGACGTCCACCCCCCGGCCGAACAACTCGCCCAACCCGGCCAGCACCTCCCGGACCTCATCACCCTCCCGCCGGGTCAGCACCACCGCGTCCTCCAGCACACCACT
>NZ_JBHWKO010000113.1:0-5094 GCF_042731035.1 Streptomyces sp. NPDC059895 | reverse complement strand
AGATCTTTTCTCGATCCGATTTCCTCGGTGCTTTCCAGGTTCCCGCTTTTGTTTCGCGGTTTCCTTTCCGGCGGTTCCGACTTTATCAGAAGTTCTGAGTCGGTTTTCCCGGCCCCTCCCGGGGTGGTCCCTGCGTGCTTGAAGCTGCCGGGTTCCCGTTCAGGCGGAGCCGTAAACGTACTGGAGCGGGGCGCCCCGATGCAAATCGAGGGGCCCCGCTCCGAGTCCGCGCGGATGACGGGTCGTCCGCGGGTCAGACCTCCACGACGACCGGGAGGATCATCGGCCTGCGGCGATAGGTGTCGGAGACCCACTTGCCCAGCGTGCGGCGGATGAGCTGCTGCAGTTGGTGGGGCTCGACCACCCCGTCCTGGGCCGAACGTTCCAGGACCTCGGTGATCTTCGGGAGGACGGCCGAGAAGGCCGAGTCCTCGATGCCCGAGCCGCGGGCCTGGACGTGCGGACCGCCCGTGATCTTGCCGGTGGACGAGTCCACCACGACGAAGACCGAGATGATGCCCTCGTCGCCCAGGATCTTGCGGTCCTTCAGTGCCGGCTCGCCCACGTCGCCGACCGAGAGCCCGTCGACGTACACGTAACCGGCCTGGACCTTGCCGGAGATCTTGGCCTTGCCCTCGATGAGGTCGACGGCGACGCCGTCCTCCGCGATGACGATCCGGTCGTGCGGGACGCCGGTCATGGCGCCCAGCTCGGCGTTGGCCCTCAGATGGCGCCATTCGCCGTGGACCGGCATCAGGTTCTTGGGGCGGCAGATGTTGTAGAAGTACAGGAGCTCGCCCGCGGACGCGTGGCCGGAGACGTGCACCTTGGCGTTGCCCTTGTGGACGACGTGCGCGCCCCAGCGGGTCAGGCCGTTGATCACGCGGTAGACCGCGTTCTCGTTGCCGGGGATGAGCGACGACGCCAGGATCACCGTGTCGCCGTCGACGATACGGATCTGGTGGTCGCGGTTGGCCATGCGGGACAGCGCGGCCATCGGTTCGCCCTGGGAGCCCGTACAGACCAGGACCACCTCGTGGTCGGGGAGGTCGTCGAGGCTACGGACGTCCACCACCAGACCCGGCGGGACCTTGAGGTACCCGAGGTCACGGGCGATACCCATGTTGCGGACCATCGAGCGGCCGACGAAGGCGACCCGGCGGCCGTACTCGTGGGCCGCGTCCAGGATCTGCTGGATGCGGTGGACGTGGCTGGCGAAGCTGGCCACGATGATCCGCTTGCGGGCGTTGGCGAAGACCGTGCGCAGGACGTTGGAGATGTCCCGCTCGGGCGGGACGAACCCCGGGACCTCGGCGTTCGTCGAGTCGGCGAGAAGGAGGTCGATCCCCTCTTCGCTCAGCCGTGCGAAGGCGTGGAGGTCCGTGAGGCGGTTGTCCAGCGGGAGCTGGTCCATCTTGAAGTCGCCCGTGTGGACCACCATGCCGGCCGGTGTGCGGATGGCGACCGCGAGGGCGTCCGGGATGGAGTGGTTGACCGCGATGAACTCACAGTCGAACGGGCCGATGCGCTCGCGGTTCCCCTCCGCCACCTCGAGGGTGTACGGACGGATGCGGTGTTCCTGGAGCTTGGCCTCGATGAGGGCGAGGGTCAGCTTGGAGCCGATCAGCGGGATGTCCGGCTTCTCCCGGAGGAGGTAGGGGACGCCGCCGATGTGATCCTCGTGGCCATGGGTGAGGACGATGCCCTCGATGTCGTCGAGGCGGTTCCGGATGGACGAGAAGTCCGGCAGGATCAGGTCGATTCCGGGCTGCTCCTCCTCGGGGAAGAGCACTCCGCAGTCGACGATCAGCAGGCGGCCGCCGTACTCGAAGACCGTCATGTTGCGGCCGATCTCGCCGAGGCCGCCCAGTGGGGTGACCCGCAGGCCTCCTTCGGGGAGCGGCGGCGGCGGGCTCAGTTCGGGGTGCGGATGACTCAAAAGACTCTCCTCAACCACACACGCCACGTACCGGTCGGGCACGTGGCGCGCGTGACGTTCGTGCAGAAGCAGTTGTCGGCTGGAAGGCGCAGGCACCGGTGGGCCTGCGGTGTTCGGTCGTATTCAGTTGTGAAGTCTGGTGTCAGAGCTGTACCCCGCCCGCGGCAAGATCGATCTTGAGCTGTTCGATCTCTTCGGGGGAGCACTCGACCATGGGGGCGCGCAGCGGGCCCGCGGGCAGGCCCAGGAGGGTGAGCACGGCCTTCGTGGTCATGACGCCCTGGGTGCGGAACATGCCCGTGTAGACCGGGAGCAGCTTCTGGTGGATCTCCGTGGCCTTCTGGACCTCGCCGGCGACGAACGCGTCCACGAGGGCGCGCAGGTCGGGGGTGACGACATGACCGACGACCGAGACGAAGCCGACCGCGCCCACGGAGAGCAGCGGCAGGTTCAGCATGTCGTCGCCGGAGTACCAGGCGAGGCGGGACCGGGCGATGGCCCAGCTCGCGCGGCCGAGGTCGCCCTTGGCGTCCTTGTTGGCCACGATCCGCGGGTGCTCCGCGAGGCGGACGAGCGTCTCGGTGTTGATCGGGACGCCGCTGCGGCCGGGGATGTCGTAGAGCATGACCGGCAGCTCGGTGGCGTCGGCGATCGCCGTGAAGTGACGGTACAGGCCCTCCTGAGGGGGCTTGTTGTAGTACGGGGTGACGGCCAGGAGGCCGTGGGCGCCCGCCTTCTGCGCCGCGTGCGCCAGCTCGACGCTGTGCCGCGTGTCGTTGGTGCCGACGCCGGCCACGACGTGGGCCCGGTCGCCGACGGCCTCCAGGACGGCTCGTACCAGGTCCGATTTCTCCGCGTCGCTGGTGGTCGGGGACTCGCCGGTGGTGCCGTTGACGATCAGGCCGTCATTGCCTGCGTCCACCAGGTGGGTGGCGAGCCGCTGTGCGCCGTCGAGGTCGAGCGCGCCGTCCGCCGCGAAGGGCGTGACCATGGCGGTGAGGACCCGCCCGAAGGGGGTCTGCGGAGTGGAGGTCGGAGCCATGGGTAACACGCTACTCGTTGCTCAGGGTGGGGTCTGCCCTCGGGGCGGGCGACAAGTCGTGACAAAGGTGGAGCCCGGCACTGCCTGCTCGGGGGTTCAGGCAGTGCCGGGTCCGTTTGATCAGGCTAGATGAACTTCTCCAAATGCCGCAATACGGACACTTCGCACGGATGATCCGTACATACGTCTTCCGTCACGGGGCGACACGGCCGTTGGCGTTGAAGGCCGCGTAGGTGAGGGGCATGAGCCTGGCCCACTCGGCCTCCATCTTCTCGCCGACCATCTCGATCTCCCGCTGCGGGAAGGACGGGACCTTCGCCAGCTCGTGCTGGGTGCGCAGGCCGAGGAAGTGCATCAGCGAGCGGGCGTTGCAGGTGGCGTACATCGAGGAGAACAGGCCGACGGGGAGGACCGCGCGGGCGACCTCGCGGGCGACGCCGGCGGCGAGCATCTCCTGGTAGGCCGCGTAGGCCTCGCGGTACGAGTCCTCCATGGTGCGCGCGACCAACTCCTGCTGGGCCTCGGTGCCCTCGACGAAGACGTACTTGCCGGGGCGGCCCTCCTGGACGAGCTTGCGGGAGGCGTCGGGGACGTAGAAGACGGGCTCCAGCTCACGGTAGCGGCCACTCTCCTCGTTGTACGACCAGCCCACGCGGTGACGCATGAACTCGCGGAAGACGAAGATCGGGGCGCTGATGAAGAAGGTCATCGAGTTGTGCTCGAAGGGGCTGCCGTGGCGGTCCCGCATCAGGTAGTTGATCAGGCCTTTGGAACGCTCCGGGTCCTTGTCCAGCTCGTCCAGGGACTGCTCGCCGACGGTCGAGACGCGGGCGGCGAACAGCACGTCGGCGTCGGACGCGGTGTGCTTGACCAGCTCGACGGTGACGTCGCTGCGGGTGAAGATCTTGGTTTCGTCGGCGGGCCTGTCGGTCACAGTGCGGGGGTCCTTCCGGGTCGGCTTGAACGCGGCGCCAACTCTACGGGGGCGCCGGGGGCGGGCCCTCACGGGCAGCCTCGGATTCGTCCGGGACGTCTCGTGAAATGGGGCACGTTTTCGGGCACCCGATCGTCTGTATCAGTGACGTGCACCAGTGACGACGTCCACCGACGACGTCCACGCGAGTTCCCAAGGAGGACGAACCCATCATGTTCCGTCGGCGCGAGTCCGTACCCTTCGCCTTCCTCGCTGAAGCCGACAAGTTCCGCAGCAATGTCACCCCGCCGGCCCGGGAGCGGTCCTCCGTCGGGGAGATAGCCGGGCGCTGGCTGCTGGGGGTCACCATCGTGTCCGCGCTGGTGGGGTCCCTGGTCATCGGGATGCCGGCGCTGTCCCAGGACCAGTCCGCGCAGACGCAGCAGTCGCAGGCGTCGGAGGGACGCTGACTCCTTCACCGTCGTCCGAAGGGTGCGGGAGTACCTCCACGGGACCCCGAAGGTGGTGGGGACGGGCGGGGGGCGGATAGCCTCTCGGGGCACAGCCCACGCATGGATCGAGTGAGGACCAGCCGTGCCCCTGTCCTTCCTGGCGGCCGACCGCGCCTTCGAAACGGTGGACGACGTCGCGTTGCCCTTCGACGACCGTGACCACTGGCGGCGCCCCTACCGTCCCGGGCCCTGCCGTGTCGGCGCGGCCGCGCTGTGCCTGCTGCTCGCCTCCTACGTGCTGTTCGCGGCGGTCGTGATCGCGCTGACCAGCTCGGTGTCGGAGGCCGGCGTGATCTTCGGCGTCTCGCTGCTGGTGATCGCCGCGGCGCTGCGGCTGCTGCGGATGGGCGTGTGGGTGAGCGCGCGCGGGCTGCGGCACGTGGGCTTCCTCCGCACCCGGACGGTGTCCTGGGGGCGGGTGGCGGCCGTACGGACCGTGCAGCAGCCGGTGCGCTGGCTGGGTCTGCCGCGGACCGTGCAGGGCCAGGCCCTGACGCTGCTGCGGCGGGATCGCGCGACGGACGGTGCCCTGCCGCTGCTGACGACGCACGGGGCCGACTTCTTCGGCCGGGTCGAGGCCTTCGACCGGGCCGCGGACGCGGTGGAGGCCTGGGCCGAGGAGTACGGGCTGCACTGAGCCCGGAGGCTGAATTATAGGGGCCCGGCCGGCGTGTTTTCTTGAGTGTAT
>NZ_JBHWKO010000112.1:1946-3314 GCF_042731035.1 Streptomyces sp. NPDC059895 | reverse complement strand
CTGCCGGCCCCGGTGAAGCATCAGAGTGTTCTGGTGTGTGACGGGTGGCTGGTCGTTGTTTGAGAACTGCACAGTGGACGCGAGCATCTGTGGCCAAGTTTTTAAGGGCGCACGGTGGATGCCTTGGCACCAGGAACCGATGAAGGACGTGGGAGGCCACGATAGTCCCCGGGGAGTCGTCAACCAGGCTTTGATCCGGGGGTTTCCGAATGGGGAAACCCGGCAGTCGTCATGGGCTGTCACCCGCTGCTGAACACATAGGCAGTGTGGAGGGAACGCGGGGAAGTGAAACATCTCAGTACCCGCAGGAAGAGAAAACAACCGTGATTCCGGGAGTAGTGGCGAGCGAAACTGGATGAGGCTAAACCGTTTACGTGTGAGACCCGGCAGGGGTTGCGTGAGCGGGGTTGTGGGATCTCTCTTCTGTCGTCTGCCGGCGGCAGGGCGAGTCAGAAACCGTTGATGTAGACGAAGGACATGCGAAAGGTCCGGCGTAGAGGGTAAGACCCCCGTAGTCGAAACGTCAGCGGCTCGTTTGAGAGACACCCAAGTAGCACGGGGCCCGAGAAATCCCGTGTGAATCTGGCGGGACCACCCGCTAAGCCTAAATATTCCCTGGTGACCGATAGCGGATAGTACCGTGAGGGAATGGTGAAAAGTACCCCGGGAGGGGAGTGAAATAGTACCTGAAACCGTGTGCCTACAAGCCGTGGGAGCGTCGGATGGGAGCTTGCTTCCATCTCGTGACTGCGTGCCTTTTGAAGAATGAGCCTGCGAGTTTGCGGTGTGTTGCGAGGTTAACCCGGGTGGGGTAGCCGTAGCGAAAGCGAGTCCGAATAGGGCGTTTCAGTAGCACGCTCAAGACCCGAAGCGGAGTGATCTAGCCATGGGCAGGTTGAAGCGGAGGTAAGACTTCGTGGAGGACCGAACCCACCAGGGTTGAAAACCTGGGGGATGACCTGTGGTTAGGGGTGAAAGGCCAATCAAACTCCGTGATAGCTGGTTCTCCCCGAAATGCATTTAGGTGCAGCGTCGTGTGTTTCTTGCCGGAGGTAGAGCACTGGATAGGCGATGGGCCCTACCGGGTTACTGACCTTAGCCAAACTCCGAATGCCGGTAAGTGAGAGCGCGGCAGTGAGACTGTGGGGGATAAGCTCCATGGTCGAGAGGGAAACAGCCCAGAGCATCGACTAAGGCCCCTAAGCGTACGCTAAGTGGGAAAGGATGTGGAGTCGCACAGACAACCAGGAGGTTGGCTTAGAAGCAGCCACCCTTGAAAGAGTGCGTAATAGCTCACTGGTCTAGTGATTCCGCGCCGACAATGTAGCGGGGCTCAAGCGTACCGCCGAAGTCGTGTCATTGCAGTAC
>NZ_JBHWKO010000112.1:0-1851 GCF_042731035.1 Streptomyces sp. NPDC059895 | reverse complement strand
GCTGTGATGGGTAGGGGAGCGTCGTGTGCCGGGTGAAGCAGCACCGGAAGGTAGTTGTGGACGGTTCACGAGTGAGAATGCAGGCATGAGTAGCGATACAAACGTGAGAAACGTTTGCGCCGATTGACTAAGGGTTCCTGGGTCAAGCTGATCTGCCCAGGGTAAGTCGGGACCTAAGGCGAGGCCGACAGGCGTAGTCGATGGATAACCGGTTGATATTCCGGTACCCGCTGTGAAGCGTCAAACATCGAATCCAGTGATGCTAAGGCCGTGAAGCCGTTCCGGACCCTTCGGGGAATGGAAAGTGGTGGAGCCGCCGGCCCAAGTTGGTAGTAGGTGAGTGATGGGGTGACGCAGGAAGGTAGTCCATCCCGGGCGGTGGTTGTCCCGGGGTAAGGGTGTAGGACGTCAGGTAGGTAAATCCGCCTGGCAATAGTCTGAGACCTGATGCCGAGCCGATTGTGGTGAAGTGGATGATCCTATGCTGTCGAGAAAAGCCTCTAGCGAGTTTCATGGCGGCCCGTACCCTAAACCGACTCAGGTGGTCAGGTAGAGAATACCGAGGCGTTCGGGTGAACTATGGTTAAGGAACTCGGCAAAATGCCCCCGTAACTTCGGGAGAAGGGGGGCCACGTCTGGTGATGGGCTTTGCGCCTTGAGCTGGGGGTGGCCGCAGAGACCAGCGAGAAGCGACTGTTTACTAAAAACACAGGTCCGTGCGAAGCCGTAAGGCGATGTATACGGACTGACGCCTGCCCGGTGCTGGAACGTTAAGGGGACCGGTTAGCTCACTTTCGGGTGGGCGAAGCTGAGAACTTAAGCGCCAGTAAACGGCGGTGGTAACTATAACCATCCTAAGGTAGCGAAATTCCTTGTCGGGTAAGTTCCGACCTGCACGAATGGCGTAACGACTTCTCGACTGTCTCAACCATAGGCCCGGTGAAATTGCACTACGAGTAAAGATGCTCGTTTCGCGCAGCAGGACGGAAAGACCCCGGGACCTTTACTACAGTTTGATATTGGTGTTCGGTTCGGCTTGTGTAGGATAGCTGGGAGACTGTGAAGCAGGGACGCCAGTTCTTGTGGAGTCGTCGTTGAAATACCAGTCTGGTCGTGCTGGATGTCTAACCTGGGTCCGTGATCCGGATCAGGGACAGTGTCTGATGGGTAGTTTAACTGGGGCGGTTGCCTCCTAAAGAGTAACGGAGGCGCCCAAAGGTTCCCTCAGCCTGGTTGGCAATCAGGTGTTGAGTGTAAGTGCACAAGGGAGCTTGACTGTGAGACCGACGGGTCGAGCAGGGACGAAAGTCGGGACTAGTGATCCGGCGGTGGCTTGTGGAAGCGCCGTCGCTCAACGGATAAAAGGTACCCCGGGGATAACAGGCTGATCTTCCCCAAGAGTCCATATCGACGGGATGGTTTGGCACCTCGATGTCGGCTCGTCGCATCCTGGGGCTGGAGTCGGTCCCAAGGGTTGGGCTGTTCGCCCATTAAAGCGGTACGCGAGCTGGGTTTAGAACGTCGTGAGACAGTTCGGTCCCTATCCGCTGCGCGCGTAGGAATATTGAGAAGGGCTGTCCCTAGTACGAGAGGACCGGGACGGACGAACCTCTGGTGTGCCAGTTGTTCTGCCAAGGGCATGGCTGGTTGGCTACGTTCGGGAGGGATAACCGCTGAAAGCATCTAAGCGGGAAGCCTGCTTCGAGATGAGTATTCCCACCCACTTGATGGGGTAAGGCTCCCAGTAGACGACTGGGTTGATAGGCCGGATCTGGAAGCACGGTAACGTGTGGAGGTGACCGGTACTAATAGGCCGAGGGCTTGTCCTCAGTTGCTCGCGTCCACTGTGTT
>NZ_JBHWKO010000111.1:0-5366 GCF_042731035.1 Streptomyces sp. NPDC059895 | reverse complement strand
CTCGACCTGCTCCATCGTCAACGCGTCAGCACACAGTCGTATCAACGACCACCTGATACACCCCGTCACGCCAGATGCGGTTGCAGTATTAGGGCCCTCGTGCCGGCCCAACTCGGCCCGCCCCACGGCGCTGTTGCCGCCGGAACGGCCCTACCCGGCCAGAGGACGCGCTGATCCATCTGCGCCGGGAGGCCGCATAGGGTGGCACCCATGCCTGCCCCGTTGAGTCCCGAGAGGACCCGCGCCGCGCTCCGCTCGTCCGCGCGCATATCCGTCGACCTGCTGTTGCTGCTCGTCATGCTCGCCGTCGCCCTGTGGGTCCTGGGCCGGATGTGGTCGGTGGTCTGGCCGCTCGTCGTCGGCCTGCTCATCACGACGCTGACCTGGCCCCTGGCGCGTTTCCTGCGGCGCCACGGGTGGCCTCCCGCCGTGGCCGCCTCGGCGGTGACCGTGCTGTTCCTGCTGGTCGCCGTGGGCGTCATGGCGCTGATCGCCGTCCCGGTGGCGTCCCAGTCCGGGGAGTTGACCGACGGCGTGGTCGAAGGCCTCCAGAGAGTGCGCGAGTGGGCCGCGGGGCCGCCGTTGAACATCGGCGACGACCAGATCACGAAGGCCTTCGACTCCGCGGTCGCCCGTGCCCAGGACGGCCTCGGCAGCATGGTCACCACGGTCGTCACCGGGGTGAGCACCGTGGTCAACGGTGTGGTCACCGCCGTCCTGGCGGTCTTCCTGATGTTCTTCTTCCTCAAGGACGGGCCGCGGTTCCTGCCGTGGCTGTCCCGTCAGCTGCCCGGCCGTCTCGCCACCGACGTCCCGGTCGTGGCCGAGCGCAGTTGGGAGACCCTGGGCGCGTTCGTGCGGTCCCAGGCGGTCGTCGGCCTGCTCGACGCCGTCCTGATCGGCCTCGGTCTGTGGATCCTGGACGTGCCGTTGGTGTTGCCGCTGGCGGTGCTGACCTTCGTCTCCGCGTTCGTGCCGATCGTGGGCGCCCTGTTCGCCGGGTTCGTCGCGGTGCTCATCGCCCTGGTGTCGAACGGCCCGACCGACGCGCTGATCGTGCTGGCCGTCATCGTGGTGGTGCAGCAGCTCGAGGGCAACGTGTTCCAGCCGATGATCCAGAGCCGGGGCCTCGGTCTGCACGCGGCGGTCGTCCTGCTGGCGGTGACGCTGGGCGGCAGCCTCGCCGGCATCGTGGGCAGCCTGCTCGCCGTGCCGGTCGCCGCGGTGATCGCCGTGGTCTGGAACCACGTGCGCGAGCAACTCGGCGACCCGCCGCGGGACCTGGACGCCGACGAGACGCCCACCGGCGCCGTCGTCGCGTCCTGACGGACACGCGCCGCCCGGCCCGTGCCGGTTCCGCGCCGGGCCGGATTCCGCACCGGGCCGGGCCGGATTCCGCACCGGGCCGGGCCGTGCTCCGGGCCGGGCCGGATTCCGCACCGGGCCGGGCCGTGCTCCGGGCCGGGCCGGATTCCGCACCGGGCCGGGCCGTGCTCCGGGCCGGGCCGGGCTCCGCACCGGGCCGGGCCGTGCTCCGCGTCGTCGTCGGCGTCCGCACGCGGATGCCGACGACCACCTACTCCACCTCGATGCCGTAGTCCTGGACGAGTTCCTCCAGGCCGCCCGGGTAGCCCTTGCCGCCGAGGACGAAGTCCCAGTCCCCGTTGGGCCTCCGGCGGAAGGAGCCGAGCACCAGGGCCGTCTCGCGGGGCCGTCCGTCCGATACCTCGAGCCGTCCCAGTTCCGTCATCCGCGGATCGAGGAGCCGGACGCACGCGTCGGTGAAGCCGGAGAGGTCGGCGTGCGGGTCGGCCTCCGGGTCGACGGCCGCCACGAGCACGAAGCGGTCCGCCTCGGCCGGCAGCCCGTCGAAGGACACGCAGATCGCGGCCTTGTCGGGTGCGGTGGCGGGAAGGGCGCGCACGGAGCCGTCCGGTGTCCGCGGGTTGTTGAAGAAGACGAAGTGGTCGTCGCTGAGGACCCGGTTGCCGTGGCAGACGAGGGCGCACACGTCCAGGGCGACGCTTCCGGTCCACGACATGCCCAGGACGTTGTAGTCGTCGGGCAGCCGAGTGGCCGGCTCCGGGGGTGCCGCCTGCGCGGCGGCCCGGCGACCGCCCTCGCCCAGTCGGCCGCGCAGCCCGTGACGGTGCAGCAGGTCGACGAGCTCGGGGCCCGGGACGAGTTCCAGCGGCTTGCCGTTGGCGAAGGTGTGCGAGCCGGGGCCGAACCCCGACGTCGTCACGAGGACGCCCTTGTTGGCGCCCGTGTCCTGCACGGTCCCGTACAGGTCACGCACGGCGGTCGGCGGCACCGTGGTGCGGTAGCGCTTCACCTGCACGACGATCTTGCCGCCACGGATCGGTGCCGGATCCAGTGCGTCGACGTCCACCCCGCCGTCGTTGGAGCGCTGGGTGGTCACCGCCTGCATCCCCATGGCCCGGAAGAGGTCGGCGACGAGATGCTCGAACTCGACCGGATCCATGGTGTACAGGTCCGGTTCCTCGTCGCCGCCGTGGGCGACGACCCGGTTGCCGACGTCCTGCGGCCGCCGGCCCGGCCGTACCGGCGCGAGCTGGTCGGGCCGGGCCGAGAGCTGTCCCCGCAGGGCGTCGGACAGGCAACTGCCCGCGTCCACCTGCGCGAGGTGCAGGTCACGGAACGAGGAGCGCGAAGCCATGACCGTCGCGAGGACGATGTGGCCGGGGCGTCCCGTCGTGGGGTCGTGTCCGTCGACGAACCCGTTCAACGCCACCGACTCGAGCGCCCCGAGCTCGTCCGCGGCGAACAGCTCGTGCAGGACGAGCAGCACGCACTGCGCGAGGACCTCCTTGTACAGGGCTCGACGCTGACCCACCGGCCGGGGCGTCTCCTTGTCCTGGTCCGCCCCGGACAGGTACCGAACGGATCTCACCGCGGGGACGACGCCGTACGCGGGCAGCTCCCAGTCCAGCACCAGCTGCCGGGCGGCCGGATCGTAGGCTGCCACGACCTGACGGGGGAAGCCCTCCGGCCATGCCGTCGAGGCGTAGAGAGCGGCGGAGAAGTACTCGACCACGGAATCGGGGTCCCGGCGCCTCACCCCTTCGGTCACCGCCACGATGCCGGCGTTGTGCGCACGCACCTCGGCCAGCTGGGCATCGGCCCACCGCTGGTACTCACGCCGGTACGACGCCAACTGCTGCTGTCGCCGGACCTCCGCGGCCCGGGCGGCGTTCCGGTCGCGCTCGAAGCGCGCCCGCGCCTCGGCCTGCGCCCGGTCCCGCCGGCCCGCGGTCCAGCCGATCGGCGTCTGGTACCGGTTGACGTCCGGCATGGGCACGGGCTGCGCCAACGGCCCCGGAGCGAACGGCTGGACCTCCTCGGGGCGCATGAGCGAGGAAGCCCGGAACGCCGGGGCACGGCACCCCGCGGCCAGAAGCCCTTGCAGCGACGCGACCTGCGCGTCCAGCTCCTCCGTGCGACGCAGCGCCTCGGCCTGCCGGTACTCGCGGTGACTCCGGGCGGCTCGCTGCCGGTAGGCCCGCGCCTGCTGAGCTTCTCGTCTCCGCTGTCCGGCTTCGGATTCCCTCTGGCGCTGCTGCTGCCGCTGGACCTCGGCCCACACGCCGACAAAACCAGTAGAGCGACGACTCATGTGCTGCAGGCCCTCCCCAGGACGTCGGCAGCCGAAAGGCAGTTCTGGTTGTCCCCGCAACCATGTGGCACGAGACGACTCTATCCAGTGATCGCCGTCCCGCATATCCACGCGTCGCCGCCGTCTCACCGGCCATCCCCGCAGGTCATGCAGGTCATGCAGGTCATGCAGGTCATGTGAGTCAGGGGTGGCCAGAGCCGGATCGGGCGGCCGGGCGCGTAGGCTCGCCGCGGTGATCACCAGCGGAGTCAGGAGATGGTCATGAAGCGCCTCGTCACCGTCGTCACGGGCGGCAGCCGGGGGATCGGCGCCGCGGTCTGCCGGCGGCTCGCGTCCGACGGGCACGATGTGGTGGTGGGGTACGTCCGTGACGCGGGGGCCGCGGAGGAGGTGGCCGACGCGGTGCAGGCGGCCGGTGTCCGTGCCGTCGCGGTGCGGGTCGACACCTCGGTCGAGGCCGACGTGGAGTGGCTCTTCTCCGTCGCGGAGGACCGGCTGGGGCCGGTGACGGGCCTGGTGAACAACGCCGCCGTGACCGGTCCTCTCGGGCCCCTCGTCGACGCCGGCACCGACGACCTGCGCCGCGTCGTGGACGTCGACCTGCTGGGCGTGCTGCTGTGCGCGCGGCGGGCGGCGCAGCTGATGACTCCTCGGGGCGACGGGGCGATCGTCAACATCTCCTCGGCGGCGGCGACGCTCGGCAGTCCCGGCGAGTACGTCCACTACGCGGCGACCAAGGCGGCGGTGGACGCCCTCACCGTGGGCCTGTCCAAGGAGCTCGGGCCCGACGGCATCCGCGTCAACGCGGTGGCGCCCGGCGTGATCGACACGGAGATCCACGCCGCGATGGGCGATCCGGACCGGGCCCGTCGGGCCGCCGCCTCCATCCCGCTGGGCAGGCCGGGCCAGGCCGAGGAGATCGCGGCGGCGGTGGCGTGGCTGATGTCGCCCGACGCGTCGTACACGACGGGGGCGGTGCTGAGGGTGGCCGGGGGACGGTAGGCCCGGGTCGCGAGGGGAGGTGGGGAGGGGCGGGCGGGAGGTGCCGCGAGCGGAGGTGGGGAGGGGCGGGCCGGAGGTGCGCGAGCGGGGGCGGTGGGCGGACGGCGGACGTCAGGCCGCCTCGACCACCTCGTCGCGGATCGCCGCCGCCCACTCCACCACCAGCAGCTCGTACTCGACCCGCTCCTGCGCCGACAGGGACCCACCCGCGCGCCGCCACAGGGCCCGGATCTGCTCGTTCAGCTCGGCGGCAGACCGCACGGAACCAGGGGTGGAAGATGTGGGGGACATGTGCCACAGCGTAGGCGCAAGCACTGACACTGCGCTACCGGCCGGCTACGCGGACCGTATGGGTTCGGTCACGGTCGGCCCCCGGCCGGGTGTCGGGAGCTGGGTGCCGGGTGCCCGGGGCCGGCCGGGGAGTTGGGAGCCGGGGGCTGGGTGGTGCGGAGGGGTTCCGTGTCGCTCGCTCGCGATGCCCGCCGTCGGCGGCGTGCCGCGTGCCGCGTGCCGCGTGCCGCGGGCTTCCGGAGGCACGCTACGTCGGTCACACGTCGAAGCCGCGCGAGGAGCCGACGGTGAGTCGCTTCTCGCCGTGGTCCGGCGCGCCGGCCTTCTCGTAGGGACTCTGCCGATCCCCCGTCGAGCGCGCCGGTCGCACCGCCGTCCGGTCCGGCGGACCCGTGACCGGAAACCGAGCCCGACGTTCCGTCCGGGGGCCGGGGGC
>NZ_JBHWKO010000110.1:0-5717 GCF_042731035.1 Streptomyces sp. NPDC059895 | reverse complement strand
GATCAGGCTGCCCTCAGCTTCAACCCCACTGCTGCGACAGCAGGTTGGTGCAGGTCTCTCACCTCCACTCGATCAACAAGCGCCTCACGGCGCACACGCTCCACGATCCACCGCTTGGGCAGCACCACGAACCCACGCGTGTGGTCGCTGCGCTTGACGATCGCCAGGACCAGGGCGAACGCGGCCAGGCAGTGCTCGACGAGGCTGCCGGTGTAACCGCCGTCGGCCCAGACGAGTTCCAGCCGGTGATGCGCGTCGGCCACCTGCTCCAACAGCACCTTCGCGGCGGCGCGGTCACCGATGCCCGCGCTCGTGACCATCACGCCCAGCAGCAGCCCCAGGGTGTCGACCACGACGTGCCGCTTGCGCCCGTTGATCAGCTTCCCGCCGTCGAAGCCCCGGCTGTCCGTGCCGACAACCGCGTCCGCTTTGACTGACTGAGAATCGATCACCCCCGCACTCGGCTCGGCATCCCGCCCCGCTTCCAGGCGGACCCGGCCGCGCAGCCGGTCGTGGAACTCTCTGACCAGCACGTGGTCGCGCCAACGGCGGAAGAACGCGTAGACCCGGTCCCACGGCGGGAAGTCGCCGGGCATCGCCCGCCACTTGACGCCGTTGTCCACGAGATAGCGCACAGCGTCCAGCATCGCTCGGTGGCAGTACGCCTCCGGCTGTCCGCCCCGGCCCCGCAGCCAGCCCGGCACCGGCAGCAGCGGCCGGACCACGGCCCACTCCGCGTCCGTCATATCCGAGGGGTACCGCCGAACACGTTCCGGATGATCGGCCGCATTCCCGAACCGGTGAGCGACACAATCACCACCCCGGCGCAGCCGAGTTGAACTCCACCGGCGCGAGCACGTACAACTGCGGCAACAGGGTCTCCTGGATCTCGGTCGGCTTCGCAACCCCGAGCTACCAAGAGGCCCTGCCTTCATGCCCGCGGCCGGCCGCGATCACCCGAACGAGACTCCCGTTCGACACCCACCCCTCAGGATCGGAACGACAACAGCTACTAAAGCCGGGGACACAAGGTACCCAACAGACACAGATTGCCTGGCGCTATGGCGGTCGGCAGGCCATCCCTTGGGGAGGCCCGAAAGCCCTGACTGAAGGTGTGTTCAGCCCTCGGGGACGGGGGTGCCCTGATGGTAGTAGAGCCGCCATCCGGTGTCGCCCTCGCCCTTGCGCCACAGGGAGCTGCGGCGGGCCCGGCGTCCGGCGATGACGCTCTCGTACGTCAGGTGCACGAGGTCCGGGGCGAGGAGCACCCCGCGCATGCCGGAGGCCTCGATGTGCGGGCTGTCCGCTCCGCCGTGCAGGGTGGGCAGGGCCGCGACCATCTCCTCGTACGTCCAGCGCCGCCCGGAGGCGCCGACCTCGACGAACTCGGGGTCGAACAGCTGGACGCCGACGGCGGAGGCCCGGACGGCGGGGTCGTGCAGGCGCAGTTCACCGTCCTTCGCAACGGCGATCGCGGCCTGCTCCTCGGGGTTCTCATTCGTGTCGATCATGGACGCATCCTCTCCCGCCCCGGAGCCCTCGGCAAAGGGTCCTCGGGTCCTCGTCCGTTGACCAAAGTGGAGAACATGGCATTCCGGGCCGCGGCGTGCCTGGCCGCCTCTACAGTTGCGTCATGGAGTTCAACTGGGGTGACTCGATCAGGGAACTGATGCTGGTAGAGCATCCTTCCGACACACACCTCTCGCAGTCGAGCACTCCGGGCGGAAAGAGCCCGCTGGCGCGGAATGACGACAACACGCTCAACACGCACGCCGTGCTGTTCGACGGGACGAAGGCGGCTCTGGTGATCCTCGGCACCGGCGTCGCGCTGGGGGCCGCTGCGGTGAAGGCCGCACCGCATGTCAAGAGCGGGCTGATCAGCCTTAAATCGAAGCTGCGCCGCCGGGCGGAGGAGACCACCGACGCCGAGCCCCCCGTTCCCCTCACGGTTGTTGCGGAGGTCGAGCCGGAGCAGCCTGACCCCCCTCGACTGCGCGCTGTCTGACCGTCAGGCCAGGCACCGGCGCAGGTCCGGGTAGATCCGCATCACGGACTGTCCAGCACCCTTGTGGTACCCGCATCACTGCAACTGGCGCGGTGCGGGCGGTGGGTCTCCGCACCCCCGCGCCAAGCCATCGGCCGCACTCCGTACGTCTTCAGCGCGGTCCTCGGCGTCTTGGGCGAGGTAGCGGGAGGACTCGTCACCGAGGGCGTCGACGAGCCGGTGCAGCAGGACGGCCCGGCGGTCGACGTAGGCCAGACGGCTGTCGGGGGTAGAGCCAGGGCCGTCGTAGTGCTCGGCATCGTTGAGCAGTCCCACCAGTTCCGCGACCAGCAGTCTGTCCGTCCCCGGCTCGACGGTACTCAAGACGGCTTTCCCGCGAGCGCGGCCAGGCGCTCCATCTCGTCCACGCCGTCGTTGCAGCACTGCCCGCACACCAGCCGCCGAGCCTTGGGCCGCTCGGGCAGCCGGACGTCGAACGGCATCCGGGCCTCGTCCTTGAACTCGCGCAGGTCGTAGTCGCACTCCGCGCAGACCAGCCGAGCGGCGCGGGCCTGCTTCTTCGACCAGGCGGGCCACTCCGCCGACAGCGCCAGCTTGGCGATGACCATGCCGTCGGCCCGGGGCTGGAACACCATGAAGTCCCAGTGCGGGGCGTCCTCGGGGATGTCGGCGACGGTCTGCTCCATCGAGGGCATCCACGGCACCAGGTGGGCCAGGTCCTTGCGCAGGATGCGGACCTCCTCGCCCTCGCGCATGGCCTTGCTGTAGGAGGAGGCGAGCGGGAAGCGGAAAGCCGTCACAATGGTGTGCGGGACCTGGAGCAGGTCCAGGTCCCGACTGATGTCGGCCGCGGTGGCCTTCCACTCGCCGCAGTTGACCTCCCGCCACATGGCCAGCCCGTCGGCGTTCAGCCTCCCAGACGCGTTGATCGTGCTGACGATCCGCCGCTGCGCGGCCCGGACCTCCGGGGTCGAGTAGGAACCGAGCAGAGAGTGCAGTTTGGTGTCACATAATTTGACACTGCCTCTGATGGGGGGCTGAGGTACGGCCGAAAGGGATAGCAGAGACCCTTGATGTTGGTTCAGGGTGTTCGTAAGGGGATCCCTCAACGGACACACCTGATCTTGAACGGTGATTGCCAGTGGCCTGCATGATCACCGTCTCATTTAGGGTGTCCAGTGATCTGTACGGTGAGCGGGGGCTATCCGTACACTTCCTGGTTATGGCCGGACTGTCCGCGGGCTACGCCCGATGCTCCACCGACATGCAGGACCTGACCGCCCAGCAGGAGATCCTGCTCGGCCTCGGCGTGCCGAAGGAGAGGATCTACCTCGACCACGGACTCACGGGTACCAAACGCGCCCGTCCCGGCCTCGATCAGGCGCTGGCCGCCGTGCGCGCCGGCGACACCCTCGTGGTGCCCAAGCTCGACCGCCTCGCCCGCTCCGTGCCCGACGCCCGCGAGATCGGCGACTCACTCGTTGCCCGAGGCGTCCGCCTGTCCCTCGGTGGGTCGATCTACGACCCGGCGGACCCGATGGGCAAGATGTTTTTCAACATCCTGGCCACCTTCGCCGAGTTCGAGGTGGACCTCTTGCGGATGCGCACCCGCGAGGGTATGGCCGTAGCCAGGGCGAAGGGGAAGCTGAAGGGCAAGCAGCCCAAGCTGAACGCCCGCCAGCAGGCGCACCTCCTCAAGGAGCACGCCACCGGCGACTACACCATCGCCGAGCTCGCCGAGCTGTACTCCGTCAGCCGGGCGACGGTGTACCGGGTACTGGAGCGCGCCCGCACAAACGAATGAACCTGTGGGTCAGCGCGGTCAGCCGTGGACGAGGCAGGGAACTCAGCGACTATTGCTCACCCGCTCTGGCGGTATCGCCTCCCACGGCTGGGCAATTGACCCGTCCGGCTCCACACCGTACGTGCGAAGTCGCTCCGCCTCTGGGCCGCGCCCCATCCGTGCCAGCAGCTCGGCAGTAATCCAGAGGCTCCTTTCGTTTCCGGACCTCAGCTCTTGCCGGAGCCAGCTGATCGCCTCCTCCTGCCGACCTGCCTGTTCCAGGAGCTTGACGGCCTGGCGCATCGCGTAGGTGCTCTCGCCGGAGAACGACTGATAGTGGTGGATGGCCTCGTCGATCCGGCCCTCGCCGACCAGCGGATCACCTATCCAGAAGATGAACGGGTTCGGGCCGCTCATCCTGCTGCCGATGTGAAGCTCGTCATCATCCCAGTAACCGACCGGTATCGGTTCGTCCATTGCGTATGCAAGCCGGTCGCCAAGCTTCTTCAGCTCGGTTTCGTCGTCCACCCCATAATGGCGGCTCAATACCTCGTTCAACTCATCGCGCCGGTCATCCAGCAGATAGGCGAGGGCCTCCAGAGCGGCCTCGGTACTCGTTGCTGTGCCGGTCTCTGTACTGGTTCCTGTGTGCTCCCGCAGCCAGCGGACGCTTTCCTCCACGTCGAGGCCGGACTGGTCGGTCAGCCAGGCCACCCGGGCGTAGGCATCCTCGTCCGCTCCGGATTCAGCGCACCATCGGTACCAGCGGACAGCCTCGGGAATCCGGTTGCTGTGTTCCAGCATCGCGGCCAGCCACCAGGCAGCCCTCGGGTGACCTGCCCGGACGGCTGCCACATAGCAGAGGGAGGCTTCGCGCATCAAGCCCCGGTGCTGAGCTGAACTGGCCAGATAGATGAGGTCGTCGCGGGCGGCGAAGTCGATGAGGGCGCCCCACAGGGCGGTGGGGACGAGGGCGGTGCGGCGAGTTTCGCGGCCGTGTTGTTCAAGGTAATCGGCCAGCCGGTAGTGGGGCTGCTCGTATGCGGGCTGACCGCCGCGCGGCCTGCGCCAGTAGAGGGGACTCCGCGCCCCGCGGCAGGCTTGCGTGTCGGTGACGTAGTCCCAGGCTGTCTGCTGCCAGTTGACGGGCAGAGCGTCCCACTGCTGGTCGGTCAGATAGCCGGGCGCGGCGGCTTCCAGCAGGGTGAGGGGAAGATCCTCGCCGTGGCCGAGGCGGCGGGCGTCCATGGCAGCCTCGATCAGCACCCGCGCGGCATCGGGAGCGTTGCGGTAGCGCTCCAGCAGAGCGGGGCTGCCGGCAAGATACTGGGTGACCTGCCCCTGCTCCGCACGTGAGAGGGCCTCGGTCAGTCGGGGATCGCCGTCGCTGGCGGTCAGTACGGCCTTCAGTTCCTCGGCGGTGAATGCCGCGGGAACCGAGATGTCCTTCGCCTTGACCAGCTGTCGGGCCTGCGCGTACGGGTCCGGGCCACTCCTGGGGACAGCAGTGAGCTCATGCCAGTGCTGGTGCCAGATGGTGCCCAGCACCAGCACCGGGGCGCGCCCGGGGGCGTTTAGCACCTCGCGGAGGCCGGACGCGACTCGCGTACTGTGTTCCTGGTTGAGGAGGTAGTGCTGGGCCTCGTTGAGCCACACCACGGTCTGTGGCCCCACCTGGTCCAGCTGCCCGATCAGGGCCGGCGCGTAGTCCGGCTCGATCGGATGCCACAGTCGCCACCCGCCCGGCAGCGTCTTGGCTGCTTCCCAGCAGGCCCGGGTCTTGCCCGTGGAGGACTCGCCGACCAGCACCGCGATGCCGCTTTGCCCGCCCGCAGGACTCTGTTGCTGAATTGCCTGCAGGGGTGCGGGGTGGCCCGGCATGATCGTTGGTGCGGTCGTTCTGTCTGCCCCGGCCGTAGGGGGTTGGTG
>NZ_JBHWKO010000109.1:0-5926 GCF_042731035.1 Streptomyces sp. NPDC059895 | reverse complement strand
CCCTCCAGGCCTTCGACATCGCCTTCGACGGCCGCCTCACCGCGGCCCAGCAGTAACAACCAACCCACGAGTTACACCACTCGCTGGACACACCCGGGCTTGGGGGTGGTGGCCGTGCGGGACATGCGCTGGAGTCGTCGCTGGGCGTGCGGATCTTCCCGGTCAGGCGCTGGGCGGCAGGTGTTGGTGCGGTCTGCGGCCGGGCCGGGTGGAGACTGGCCCGTCGTGGTGCTGGGGCCCGGTGAGGCGAAGTGCCCGCACCATATGAGCCGTTGTCCCACCGGCAGGTGCCCACTGGCGCACCCGGTGCAACTCCGTCCAACTCAATCCGAAGCACTGCTGGTGGAGGATGGCTCACTGAGACGGGCCACAGCCTCCACCCTGGCTCCAGTGCCGCGGGCGCGGCCGGCCAACAGAACGATCAGGAGGGTTGGCACGAGCAGCAGCCCGAAGGAGATCCTGTAGCCGGACAGTTCGGGTGCGCCGGCCCCCAGGGAGGCGTTGAGCGCTGCGGACGACAGCGCCAGGATCGTGATCTGGCCCAGGTTCTGGTTGGTCTGCATCGCGCTGCTCGCGTAACCCTGTCGGCCGGGCGGGCTGTGCGAGAGCGACAGCACGGTCAAAGACGGGTTCAGCAGGCCCATGCCGACGGCCGCCACCAGCATCGCGGACGCGGCGGTGAGCTTCGGCGTCCCGGGCAGCGTCCCGGCTGCGGCGAGCACGACCGCCCCCATCATGGCAATCGCGCCGGCGGTGACCAGATGGTGCCGTGGCCGGTTCTCCAGCAGCCGTCCTTGCACCCAGGAAGCGGCTGCCCACGACATGGCGGCACCCGTGAAAGCGAGGCCGATGACCACCGTCGGTGCATGCCGTTCGTCGATCAGCATCAGAGGTACGAACGCCTCGATCGTGAAGTAGGTACCGCAGGACAGGCCCTGCAGCAGCACCGTGGCCGGCAAGCCTCGGGCAGCCTGCCACGTACCCACGGGCAGCAGCCGCGGCGTGAAGACCACGAGCAGGCCGAGCCCACCCACCAGGAACGGCAGATGCCGGACGTCCCAGTCCGACACGCCGTACTGCCCCAGCGCGGCGCCCAGACTCACCATCACCGCGAGCAACAGCGGAGGGCGCGACGGATGGCCCTCCGACGGCTCGACGGCTCCCGCCCAGGAAGGACCTCGCAGCACGACCACCAGCGCAAGCGCCGGCAGCACCGTCAGCCCGGCCAGGCCGAAGAACACCGCCCGCCAGGACCACCACTCGGACACCAGCCCGGCCACCGGAGGGCCCACCAGCGACGGGACGATCCAGCACGCGCTCATCAGGGCGAGCGCACGGGGCCGCAGACGTTCCGGGTACGCCTGGCCGATGGCGGTGTTGATCGATACCGCCACCATCCCAGCCGCCAGCCCGTCCAGGAAGCGACCGCCCGCGAGCTGCCAGACGGAGGTGCTGGTGGCCGAGACAATCAGGGTGACCACCGCCAGGGCCATTCCCAACGCCAGCGGTCTGCGTGCCCCAGAACGGTCCGCCCAGTGGCCGCCCAGAACCCCACCCAGCAGACTCGCCGTCACGAAGCAGCCCGCCACCAACGGGAACAAGGAGACCCCGTCCAGGTCCCGCGCCGCCGTCGGCAAGCTGGGTACCACCGCCAATGCCGCCAACCCGGTCAGGAACATCACCGCAGCAAAACTGGCGGTGGCGGATACATAGGTCCGGGAGAACAGCCCCTCTTCAGCGGTTTCGGACTGCGCCGGCGCACCATCAGCCATCGTCGTCCGCCCGCTGCCCGCCGTCGTAGCCGGTGCCACGGGAATCGCAAGCAGGCCACTCGATTAGTGCCGTCGGACCACTAGTCACAGCTGCACAAGCTATTCGGCTCACGCGACCACACACCACTCGTTTTCGGGCTGCCCCAAGACCCAAGAGTGCAGAACCAGCGTATGTGGGGTGCCCAAACTTGAGCCCACTGAACCGGACCCAACTGGGAAACGATCACACGGCAGATGGGAAGCGACCTTCAAACCACTCCCTCAGCCGCAGACCAACCCCACTCGTGAACCCCCTCCCTCAGCACGTGCTGGATGTCGATGCCGTTGGGGGTGGCTATTCAGGCCCTGGCCTCGGTGCGGGTCCCGCGTTGCGGAGGCTGTGTTCGATGAGGCCAGGTTGGTCGATGGTGCCGGTGTAGCGCAGGGCCGCCCCGACGGACAGGCCGAACAGGTCGCAGATGCGGCGGGGGTCGCCACCGGTGGCCTCGGCCTCGTGAAGGAGGCGGTCCTCCCGGAGCCGGCTGATGGGCATGCCGAGCACGTCGTTGATCCAGACATGACTAACCGGCTCCATGCCGCAGCCCGTGGTCTGGGAGACGAACAGGTGGGGGTTGGCGGTGCGGGGCCAGCGGCGGTTTCGGTAGTTCAGGTAGGCCGCCAAGCGGATACGCACGGGGTCCGCAAGCAGGACAGTCCGGTTTAGCAGGAACAGTCGCCCGTCGCGCAGGTCGGTGGTCTTCAGGCTGCGTAGTTGCCCGGAGGTGAGCGCGTGGAAGATGGCCAGGGCGGCCAGGGCGGCCCGCGGTACCTCCTGGTCGTGGAGGACTTTACGGAGGGCGTCAACCTCGACAGGCAGTGGGATGGTGGGGGTCGGCATGCCGCAGAAGATCCGGGCGGTGGGGTCGGTGAAGATGATCCGCCGGTTCTTCAGTGGCCGCAGGATATGCCGCAGGCCCTGGAGCATGTCGACGCGTGGGGTTCCGCTGTCGGGCAGGACAGCGACGATGTCGGCACGGGTGATGGACCTCAGTGAGTCCTTGCCCTGGTCCGCCCACGTTCGCAGGGCGGGCAGCGCTTTCGTCACCATCCGCTGAATCCACCGGTGCGGCCGCGCTTTGACGCGCGGCACGGTGGTGCTGCCGGACAGTTTCAGTTCGAACCAGGTGGTGAGTTCGCCGAGCATCGGTTCGGGAAGGCCAGCGGTGCGCTCGCGGAACCAGAGGACGATGTTCGGCGTGCGGTCGTCGTCCAGCATGTCGAGCTGGGCCAGCATCTTCAGCAGGGGTCTGACCGGGAGGAGCAGGTCACGTAGCAACAGGACGTCGGATGCCCGGAACCGGGCGCCGGGTGTCTCCTGGATGCTCAGTAGGACGCGTAGTCCGCGGTCCAGGCCCCAGGCGGTGTTGTACTCCAGCCCGCGGTGTTGCGCGTAGTCGTCGACTGCGGCCTTCAGCGCCGCTGCAACCTCGGGTGCGTCAACGTCGGGGAAGCCGCGCTCTTGGCCGCGCCGCAGGTCCCGGCCGGACGGGGGGAACAGGGCGAGCTGTCGGTGCCTTGCTGGCACCAGTGGGGGCGGAGGCTGCGGGGCCGGCTCGGGCCGACGGCGCGAAGACTTCGGGTTCAGCAGCTGCAAGCGTCGTTCGGTGTCCGCGAAGTAGAGCTGCTGCCCGTGTCGGTTCGCCCCTTCCAGGTCCAGGTCGTGGCGGCGGGGCCGCAGCATCTAGGCTTGCTTGGTGCACAGCCGGCACGCCCCGGTCTCGCCCAGGTGAAGGACGCGGCCGCAGGTCCGGCACGGGCTGGCGTTCGGATAGAGCCGGCGCCAGCCACGGCACCCTACGCACATCCGGCCGTAGCGTCGCAGCATCCCCCAGGCGAAGCAGTCCGGGCAGGACGCCGGACGCTCCGCTGACGAACCGCGGTAACAGTTACGGCACTTGAATGCCGTCCAGTAGTCCTCCGTCGATCCGCACTGACGGCAAGGTGGCGGGTCGCACGGCTGCGGTCGGCAGCGGTGGCAGTACTTCGCGCCCTGGCTGGACACCGGCCGCTGCCGGCACCGCGGACAGGTTCGCGGCGGCGCCATCAGAGCGGCGGAAGGGTCCGGCCGCGGCCCAGCCGTGGCACTACCGACGTGGACCCGGTCGCCGCCTGCGGCTCGGCCTGCGGCCTCCTGGCTGCCGCCACCTCCGGCTCGTGGATCAGGAGGTCCGCCGTGGTGCACTTCAGCACCAGGCAGATGATGTCCAAGTCATCGAGGCGGACCGTCGTGGGTGTCCCCGTCCACAGCGCCGACATCTTGCCCGTGCTGATCTCCAGCCCGGCCTCCGCCAGGCGTCGGCGCATCTCGGTGGACTTCCAGATCCCCCGCTCGGCAGCCTTCATCCGCAAGTTCCAGCGCATATCCTCTTCCTCAGCCCAGGCCCAGCCGGGTCGTGACCCGCTGGTTCGCCGTCGCCCACGTCTGCTCGATGTGGTTCTCGTGTACGTGGATGTACCGGGTCGTAGTGGACAGCCATTCGTGGCCCAAAAGCTCCTGGACCGCCTTCAAGTCGACGCCTTGCAGGTAGAGCGAGGACGCACAGAAGTGTCGTAGCACGTGCGGTGTCAGGCGTCCGGACCACGCGGGCAGGAAGGTCCCCACGGCGCCCTTCAGACCCGACCGCAGGGCGTCGTCACCGGCCCGGAGGCAGAACCCCGTGAGGGAATCGCGGCGCTCGCTGGGGAACATCGGGGCGTCGGGGTTGGCGTAGTCGTCACCGAACTGGTGCCGTACATCGCCGAGCCACCAGTCCATCAGGGCGTCCGTCGAGTTGATGGCGGGCACCAGTCGGCCCTTCGGTCCCCGCCCGCGACTGCCCTTGCCGTGCCGGACGTGCAGCTTGCCGAAGTCGCCCAGGTCCGGCCGCCAGTCCCGGATGTCCAGCTTGAGCGTCTCGGTCATGCGCGTCCCGACCCGCCGCCACAGCGAGGCGACCATGTAGTCCCGGGCAGCGGGCAGGAACTTCCTCGCCCCGCCCAAAGACTCCCGCCAGCCGTTGAACAACTGGTCCACCTCCGCCTCGGACGGCGGAATCCGCTGCGTTCCGTACTCGCTCTTGGCCGGCCGGTTGAACTCGTCGATCGGCTGCACCAGCACATGACCGGTCAGCGCGTGGATGTCACCCTGGTAGCGGGCGATCAGGAAGTCGAAGAACTGCGCGAGCGTCCACGCCCTGGTCTGGACGGTGCTGTGCGCCAGCCGCTTGACCTTGCGCTGATCCGCGAGGAACCGGTCTGCGTCCTCAGGGCCAGTGGTCCACACCGGCCGACCGAGAAACCACACGAACTCGAAGATCGCACGACGGTCGTCAGCAATCGAACTGTCCGCCATCCCGGCGCCGACCCCGGCAAGCAGGAACTGGTCGACCAGCTCCTGCTCAAAGTCCTCGTACTCCTGTGCCGTCGCCAGCCGCCTCGGTGTTCCGATCGACCGGACGACCGCGAGCGTCATCGACGCCTCAGCTCACTGCAAACGGCCATGCGTCATGGATAGCGGCAGACCGTCAGGAATTTCGACGGAACGTCGAACTCTCCAGACGATCGAGTGAACCCCCGCTCACCAGTACCGCAGGTCAGAAGAGGATGGCCTGTACAGCAAGAACTCACGGGAGTCCCGACAGCCTACTCCAACCCCTTCGACCACACGGAGGAGACTGCCGCAGCGTGACAACGACAGGCCACGCTCGGTTTCCAGGCCCTAGTAGGACTCCGTTAGGTCTGTCTCGCGGTCCTGTTTCAGGGCATGTTGGGTGGGTGGACGCACATGAAGTGAACCGTGCTCGGGCGACGTTGGCGTTATTCGTCGCTGACGTGTTCTCGTCGGTGCCGCGCAAGGATCAGCGGGCGAAGGGCGACTGCTATCTGCGGGGGCTGATGCTGGACGGGCGGCGGAAGTCGATCCAGCCGATGGCGGAGCGGCTGCCGGACGGCAACGAGCAGAACCTGCAGCAGTTCGTGAACCAGTCGACCTGGGATCCGGTGCCGGTGCGGCGGCAGATCGCGGAGCGGATGGTGCCGAGAATCGGCCCGGATGCCTGGGCGGTCGATGACGTGTCCTTTCCCAAGGACGGCCGGATGTCGGTGGCGGTCGCGCACCAGTACTGCGGGGCACTGGG
>NZ_JBHWKO010000108.1:0-6012 GCF_042731035.1 Streptomyces sp. NPDC059895 | reverse complement strand
GAGCTACCTCGCCGGACTCCACCTCCGCGCCTCCATGATCTGGATCAAGGACCTCACTCGAACCGCTCAATGATCACGACTCAATACAGGCCCTAGGTACCCTCTGCATTGATCCACAGCCTGGCGTCCTGAGCATGGTTCGATCACCCCCCGGGGGTCTCCCAGAGGTCGACACCAAGTCATCACCAGACCCCGTACAGTCCGGTTTCAACCCGTATGAACAGGGATTGAGGGCAGACCTTGAATAGCCACCTGACCTGCACAAACGCCGTTCAGAGACGTATGCCCCCTGACCCTGCGGTGAACTTCCAGTTCACCGGGCCGCGCTTCTTCCGCATCGAGAACGGGCGGATCACCGGGCAGGTGCGGGACGTGGCCTACCAGGCGACGACCACCGACTTCTGGGGGTCGATGGCCGCGGTCGGCGGGCCGCAGACGTATGTCCTCGGGGGTGCCTTCAACTGCGGCAAGGCCCAGCCGGGACAGGTCGCGGCCGTCTCGCACGGCTGCCCGTCGGCCCTGTTCAAGGGCGTCAACATTCTGAACACCACGCAGGAGGCCGGCCGATGAGCGCGCGCACCAGCAAGGCGGACCAGCCGCACGAGATCGTGGAGCGGGCCCTGGAGCTGTCGCGGGCCGACGGCTGTGTCGTGATCGCCGACGAGCAGTCGACCGCCAATCTGCGCTGGGCGGGCAACGCCCTCACCACCAACGGGGTGACGCGCTCGCGCACGCTCACGGTGATCGCGACGGTGGACGGCAAGGAGGGCACCGCCTCCGGGGTCGTCTCTCGGGCGGCGGTCACCCCCGACGAGCTGGAGCCGCTGGTGCGGGCCGCCGAGGCCGCCGCGCGCGGCGCCGGGCCCGCGGAGGACGCGCAGCCGCTGGTCACGGGTGGGGTCCGGTCCCCCGAGTTCACGCAGGCGCCGGCCGAGACCTCGTCCGCCGTGTTCGCCGACTTCGCGCCGGCGCTGGGTGAGGCGTTCGCCCGCGCGCGGGCGGGCGGGCGCGAGCTGTACGGGTTCGCCAACCACGAGATGGTGTCGACGTACCTGGGCACGTCGACCGGGCTGCGGCTGCGGCACGACCAGCCGAACGGGACGCTGGAGCTGAACGCGAAGTCGCCGGACCGGACGCGCTCGGCGTGGGCGGGCCGGTCGACCCGGGACTTCGAGGACGTCGACCCGGCGGCGCTCGACGCCGAGCTCGCCGTACGCCTGGGCTGGGCCCGGCGGCGGATCGAGCTGCCCGCCGGGCGGTACGAGACGCTGCTGCCGCCGACCGCCGTGGCGGATCTGATGATCTACCAGCTGTGGTCGGCGTCGGGCCGGGACGCGGCCGAGGGCCGGACGGTGTTCTCCCGGCCGGGCGGCGGCACCCGTCTCGGGGAGAAGCTGACCGAGCTGCCGCTGTCGCTGCGCAGCGACCCGGACGAGCCGGGGCTGGAGTCGGCGCCGTTCGTCGTCGCGCACTCCTCCGGCGGCGACCAGTCGGTGTTCGACAACGGGCTGCCGGTCCGGGCCACCGAGTGGATCGGCGGGGGCGAGGTGAGGCACCTCACGACCAGCCGGCACAGCGCTGCCCTGACCGGGCTGCCGGTGTCGCCCGCGGGCGACAACCTGATCCTGGACGGCGGCGACGACCGCTCCCTGGAGGAGATGGTCGCGGGCACCGCGCGCGGGCTGCTGCTGACCTGCCTGTGGTACATCCGCGAGGTCGACCCGGCGACGCTGCTGCTCACCGGCCTGACCAGGGACGGCGTGTACCTCGTCGAGGACGGTGAGGTCGTGGGCGAGGTGAACAACTTCCGCTTCAACGAGTCGCCGGTCGATCTGCTGGGCCGGGCGGCCGAGGCCGGGCGCACGGAGAAGACGCTGCCCAGGGAGTGGAGCGACTGGTTCACCCGGGCCGCGATGCCGCCCCTGCGGGTGCCGGATTTCAATATGAGCTCTGTCAGCCAGGGCGTATAACCTCGTAGCCGGTAGTCGTCCCGGCTGCCCGAGGATCACCGAGGAGACACGAGAACCGTGACGGACATCGTCGACGAGCTGAAGTGGCGTGGGCTGTTCGCCCTGTCCACCGACGAGGACGCTTTGCGCAAGGCGCTCGCGGACGGTCCCGTCACGTTCTATTGCGGCTTCGACCCGACCGCGCCGTCCCTGCACGTCGGGCACCTGGTGCAGGTGCTCACCGTGCGCCGGCTCCAGCAGGCCGGTCACCGGCCGCTGGCCCTGGTCGGCGGGGCGACCGGCCTGATCGGTGACCCGCGTCCGACGGCGGAGCGCACGCTGAACGACCCGGAGACGGTCGCCGGCTGGGTCGACCGGCTGCGGGGCCAGATCGAGCCGTTCCTCTCCTTCGAGGGCGAGAACGCGGCCGTGATGGTCAACAACCTCGACTGGACGGCCGGGCTGTCCGCGATCGAGTTCCTGCGCGACATCGGCAAGCACTTCCGCGTCAACAAGATGCTGACGAAGGACTCCGTGGCCCGCCGCCTGGAGTCCGACCAGGGCATCAGCTACACCGAGTTCAGCTACCAGCTGCTCCAGGGCATGGACTTCCTCCAGCTCTACCGGCGCTACGGCTGCACGCTCCAGCAGGGCGGCAGCGACCAGTGGGGCAACCTCACGGCCGGCCTGGACCTGATCCACAGGCTGGAGCCGGACGCCTCGGTGCACGCGCTGGCGACGCCGCTGATGACCAAGGCGGACGGCACCAAGTTCGGCAAGACCGAGGGCGGCGCCGTCTGGCTGGACCCGGAGATGACGACGCCGTACGCGTTCTACCAGTTCTGGCTGAACGTGGACGACCGGGACATCTCGCGGTACCTGCGCATCCTGTCCTTCCGCTCCCGTGCGGAGCTGGAGGAGCTGGAGGAGCAGACGCAGGAGCGGCCGCAGGCCCGGGCGGCGCAGCGCGCGCTGGCGGAGGAGCTGACGACGCTGGTGCACGGCGCCGACCAGACGGCCGCCGTGATCGCCGCGTCCAGGGCGCTCTTCGGTCAGGGCGACCTGGCGGAGCTGGACGACCGGACGCTGGCGGCGGCCCTCTCCGAGGTGCCGCACGTGCGGGTCGCCGAGCTGGGGCCGGTCGTGGACCTTTTCGCCGAGGTCGGCCTGGTGGCGAGCAAGTCCGCCGCGCGGCGGACGGTGAAGGAGGGCGGCGCCTACGTGAACAACGTCAAGGTCACCGCGGAGGACGCCGTGCCCGCCGCCGAGGACCTGCTGCACGGGCGGTGGCTGGTGCTGCGTCGGGGCAAGAAGAACCTGGCCGCCGTGGAGGTCACGGGAGCCTGACCGGTCCGCCGCCGGCACCCACCGCCGGTACGGCGCGCCCACCGCGCCCCTCGGAGCATCTGTTCCGGGGGGCGTGTCCTCGTATCGCTCCCGCCTGAGGTGCCCTGAGGTGGTGCGGTGCCTCAGGTGGTGCGGTGCCTCAGACGGTGCGGTGCCTCAGGTGGTGCGGTGCTTGCGCTTGCCCAGCGTCGCCATGTACAGCATGTCACCGAAGGCCACGATGATGATCGCGGCGATCAGCTGGAAGATGTGGCGGCTCCAGTCGATGCCGGGAGTCTCGTCGACGCCGAAGCCGCGCGCGACGGCGTTGCCCACGATGGCGCCCAGGATGCCGAAGATGGTGGTCAGCCAGAGCGGGCTGTGCTGTTTGCCCGGGATGATCGCCTTGGCGATCAGGCCCAGTACGAATCCCACGATGATCGCCCACAACCAGCCCATGGCTGCCTCCTCGTACGGCTCGACGTGAGCATTGCAACCAGTCTGGGTTGGTACACCGTACGGCGCATGTCGGGCGCGGCCGTACGTGGTACGGCGCAGGACGTCCGCCCGGGCGGGGAGCGACCCGGCCTCGAAGGCGGCCGGGGCCCGGCGTACCGTGGGAGCCGGGGAGAGTTCGATGCGGGCGGATGGTGGAATGTGATGCGGAAGCAGAACGGCGCCGGCAACGTCCAGGTGTTCCGGATCACCGGGGCCCGTCAGGGGCTCCAGGAGGATGTGCGGGGCCGGCAGCGACGGTACGTGATCTCGATGGCGATCCGCACCCTGTCGGTGATCCTGGCGGCGGTGCTGTGGAACGTGGAACGGCATGTGGCCGTGGTGGCGCTGGTCCTGGGCGGGGTCCTGCCGTACGTCGCGGTGGTGATCGCCAACGCCGGGCGGGAGAACGCGCCGGGACTGCCCTCGACGTTCGTGACCGCGCCGGAGCGGCCGATGCTGACGCCGCCGCGCGCGGAGGGCGGTTCCGGGGTGTCCGGGCCGGAAGAGGAGCCCTCCGCGGAATCCACCCGGGAGCCCGCGGACGGCGGTCCGACGGAGCGGCGGCCACGCGCCACGCCATGAGTCGGCTGTGTACCAAGCTCAAGAAAAGCTCAGATCAATCATGTTGTTCCAGTGCCGTGCGGCCGGTCACCCGTGACATACTGCGTACGCGCTCCGCATCCCCCGTCGGAGCGACGGACCGACGCCGGGCAGCTCCCCCCGTGGCTGCTCGGCGTCGCCTTGTTCACCGCACCTGTGAGACGAACCAGTGAGTGAAGAGACCCCCATCTGCTCCGCCAAGGGCTGTCGTGCCGACGCCGTGTGGGTTCTCGCCTGGAACAACCCGAAGCTGCATACGCCGGAGCGGCGCAAGACCTGGCTGGCCTGCGAGGAGCACCGGGAGCATCTGTCGCAGTTCCTCGGGGTGCGGGGGTTCCTCAAGGACGTCGTGAGGTTCGACGAGTGGCGGGCGCCCGAGGAGGCCGACGGAGCCCAGGGCCCCTTCTGAGGAAGCCGAGGGAGCCCGGAGCTCGTGGAGGGTGCTCGGCTAACCGCCGATCGCCGACATGGGGCGGTCCGGCTGGACGAACGACGGGTCGTCCAGGCCCGCGCCCGCCTTCTTGCCCCACATCGCCAGGCGCCAGATCCGGGCTATCTCCTCGTCGGGGGCGCCGGAGCGCAGGGCGGCCCGGAGGTCGGTCTCCTCGCGGGCGAAGAGACAGGTGCGGACCTGCCCGTCGGCGGTGAGGCGGGTGCGGTCGCACGCCGCGCAGAACGGGCGGGTGACGGAGGCGATGACGCCGACGCGGTGGGGGCCGCCGTCGACCAGCCAGCGTTCGGCCGGGGCCGAGCCTCGCGCGGACTCGCCCTCGGCGGTGAGGTCGAAGCGGGTGCGGAGCGAGGCGAGGATGTCGCCCGCCGTGACCATGCCGTCGCGCTTCCAGCCGTGCTGGGCGTCGAGGGGCATCTGCTCGATGAAGCGCAGTTCGTAGTCGTGGGCGACGGCCCAGGCCAGCAGGTCGGGGGCCTCGTCGTCGTTCAGTCCCGGCATCAGCACCGAGTTGACCTTCACCGGCGTGAGGCCGGCCTCGCGGGCGGCGGCGAGGCCTTCGAGGACGTCCTTGTGGCGGTCGCGGCGGGTGAGGGCCTTGAAGACCTCGGGGCGGAGGGTGTCGAGGGAGACGTTGACCCGGTCCAGGCCGGCCGCCTTCAGGGCGGTCGCCGTGCGCCGGAGGCCGATGCCGTTGGTCGTCAGCGACATCTGGGGGCGCGGGGTGAGGGCGGCGACCCGCTCGACGATGCCGACGAGGCCGGGGCGCAGCAGCGGCTCGCCGCCGGTGAAGCGGACCTCCTGGACGCCGAGGGTGGTGACGGCGATGCCGATCAGGCGGACGATCTCGTCGTCCGTGAGGAGGTCGGGCTTGGCCAGCCACTGCAGTCCCTCCTCGGGCATGCAGTACGTGCAGCGCAGGTTGCACCGGTCGGTCAGCGAGACCCGCAGGTCGGTGGCCACGCGGCCGTAGGTGTCGATGAGCACGTGGGCCCCCTTCCCTCGTAGCGCTCGGAGCGGATCGCGTGTGGTCCGTCGTCTGCGAGCCTACGTGACCGGACCGACAAGGTCAGCCGCCGATCCCACGACGTAAGACGCGGCCGCGTCGCAGGGACCTGGCGGTGGCCGGCGACGGGGGCGCCGCGGGGGGCCCGGGGCGTGGGCGCCCGGGGCGGGCCGGGGGCGCCC
>NZ_JBHWKO010000107.1:0-6068 GCF_042731035.1 Streptomyces sp. NPDC059895 | reverse complement strand
GGTGGTCGTCGGGTCGGCGGATGGTCAATGCCTATGGTCCGACCGAGGTGACCGTGTGCGCGGCGATGAGTCTGCCCCTCACCCCGGGAGCCGGATCCGGGGGAAGCGTTCCGATCGGTCGTCCCCTGCGCAACGCGCGGACGTTCGTACTGGACGAGTTCCTTCAGCCGGTGCCGGTCGGTGTGGCAGGTGAGCTGTATGTGTCCGGCCCCGGTCTGGCACGCGGCTATGCGGGCCGCCCGGACCTGACCGCGGAGCGGTTCGTGGCCGTCCCCTTCGGCGACGGCGAGCGGATGTACCGCACCGGCGACCTGGTCCGCTGGACGGCGGACGGGCAGTTGGAGTTCGTGGGGCGTGCGGATGAGCAGGTGAAGATCCGCGGCTTCCGGATCGAGCTGGGCGAGGTGGAGGCCGCGTTGGAGGCTCACCCCGAGGTCGACCACGCCGTCGTGATGGTCCGGGACGGTCGGCTGGTGGGCTATGCCGTCGGCGACGAGGCGGAGGCCGACACTCTGCGGGTCTTCGCCTCCTCTCGGCTGCCGGAGTACATGGTTCCGGCGGTGGTGGTGGTGCTGGAGCGGATGCCGTTGACGGTGAACGGCAAGGTGGACCGGGCTGCGCTGCCGGCTCCGGAGTTCGGGGGTTCGGCGTCGGCCCGTCGGCCGGGTACGCCCGCCGAGGAGGCGTTCTGCGCGCTGTTCGCGGAGGTGCTGGGCCTGGAGCTGGTCGGGGTCGGGGACAGTTTCTTCGAGCTGGGCGGCGACTCGATCATGTCGATGCAGCTCGCCTCCCGCGCTCGTCGCTCCGGCTGGGTGGTGACCCCGCGCCAGATCTTCGAGGAGAAGACCCCGGAGCGGCTGGCGATGGTCGCGGCCGGCACGCAGGAGGCCTCCGCCCAGGCCGCGGACACGGGCGTGGGTGAGGTGCCGTGGACGCCGTTGATGCGGTCGATGGGTACGGATGCCCTGCGGCCCGGCTTCGCGCAGTGGACGGTGGTCGGTGCGCCCGCCGGGCTGGGTGTCGGTGTGCTCGAAGCGGGCGTGGAAGCGCTGGTGAAGGCGCACGGGATGTTGCGGGCCCGAGCCGGCAGCGATGGGGTGCTGGTCGTTCCGGAGGCGGGGGATGTCTCCGGGCTGGTGTCCCGGGTGGACGCCGTAGATGTCGCCGAGGACGGGTTGGACCGTGTCGCGGTGGAGGAGGCGCGGCGGGCAGTGGAGCGCCTGGATCCGGCCACCGGTGTGATGGTGCAGGTGGTGTGGCTGGACGCGGGGCCGGACCGGATCGGTCGGATCGTTCTGGCGGCGCATCACCTGGCGGTCGACGGAGTGTCGTGGCGCGTCCTGGTGCCCGACCTGCGGGCCGCGTGTGAGGCGGTGGCCGCGGGACGGGCTCCGGAGCCGGAGCCGGCGGGGACCTCGTTCCGCGCCTGGGCGGAGGGACTGCGGCAAGCGGCGCAGGGCCCGGCTCGGGTGCATGAGTTGGCCGCCTGGGTGGACATGGTGGCCGGCATGGGTACGGCCGGCGCCGGGGAACCGCTGGTCGGCCGTCGCCCGCTGGACCCGGCCGTCGATACGACGTCAACCCTGCGCCTGCTCTCCTGGACGGTCCCGGCGGAGGAAGCCGCGGTGCTCGTCGGCGAGACGCCACGGGTGTTCCACTGCGGACTGCACGAGCTGCTGCTCGCCACGCTGGCCGGTGCGGTCGGCGAGTGGGCCGGTGTGGGTGAATTCCTGGTGGAGGTCGAGGGGCACGGCCGTGAGCCGCTCTCGGAGGGCATGGACCTGTCGCGGACAGTGGGCTGGTTCACCGCCGCCTATCCCGTACGGCTGGACGCCTCCGGCGTCGACCTGGCCGAAGCCGTGGCCGGCGGCACGGCGGCAGGTGCGTTGGTCAAGCGGGTGAAGGAGCAGGTGCAGGCGGTGCCCGGCGATGGTCTGGGATATGGCCTGTTGCGTCACCTGAACCCGGCGACCGCTGAGGTGTTGGCGGGTCTGCCGGTTCCGCAGATCGGCTTCAACTACCTGGGCCGGTTCACGACCGCGGGTGCCGAGCCCGGTCGCCAGGTCGAGGCCTGGCAGACGGCCGGGGACGCCGCCGTCGGGGGAGCGGCCGATCCGGGGATGCCGGCTCTGCACGCGCTCGACGTGGGCGCGGTGGTCGCGGACACCGCGGACGGGCCCGAGCTGACGCTGACCCTGAGCTGGCCCGCAGCCCTGCTGGACGAGACCGACGCACAGGCGCTGGGCGGGGTCTGGCTCGGCCTGCTGTCCGGGCTCGCCGCCCACACCGCCGACCCGACGGCCGGCGGCCACACCCCGTCCGACTTCGCACTCCTCGATCTCGACCAGGACGAAGTCGACGACCTCGAAGCCATAGCTGCCGAACTCGACGAAGGACGGTTCCTGTGAAGCCCTCGACGCCGCCCGCCAAGGGCTCCGCCCTCGCGGAAGTGTGGCCGCTCTCGCCCCTCCAGCAGGGGATGCTCTTCCATTCCTCGTACGACGACGAGGGGCCGGACGTCTACGGACTCCAGTGCGTCCTCGGTGTGGACGGCCCCCTGGACACCGAGCTCTTCCGCGCATGCTGGGAGGCCCTGCTCGAACGCCACGCCGTCCTGCGCGCCAGCTTCCAACGGCGCAGGTCCGGCGAGGCGGTGCAGCTCATCTCGCGGAGCGTCTCGCTGCCCTGGCGCGACATCGACCTCTCGGACCTCGACGAGGACGAGGCCCTGGCCCGGTTCGAGCGGCTGGCCCGCGAAGAGCGGGAGGACAGGATGAACCCCGCCTCCCCGCCCTTGCTCAAGCTGGTGCTGGCCCGGCTCGGTACGGGACGCCACCGCCTCGTCGTGACGACTCATCACATCCTTTTGGACGGTTGGTCGATGCCGGTGCTCCTGGACGAGCTGGAGGCGGTGTACAAGGCGGGCGGTGACGTCCGGGTGCTGCCGCCGGTCACCTCCTACCGCGACTACCTGTCGTGGCTCGGCCGCCAGGACGGGGAGGCGGCGCGGGCCGCGTGGCGGGAGGAACTGGCGGGGACGGACGGGCCGACGCTGGTGGCACCCCAGGCGGCCGGCGGGGCCGAGGTCTCCGTGCTGCCGCGGGACCTCGTACGGGAGCTGCCCGCGGAGACCACCGCCCGGCTGAGAGAGCTGGCCCGCAGCCGGAACCTCACGGTGAACACGGTGGTGCAGGGCGCGTGGGCGCTGGTCCTGTCCCGCCTGACGGGACGCAACGACGTGGTGTTCGGCGCCACGGTCTCGGGGCGGCCGGCGGATCTGCCGGGCGCCGAGTCGATGGTCGGCCTGATGATCAACACACTGCCGGTGCGGGTGCCGCTGGCCGGCGGGCAGCCGGTGCTGGACATGCTCGCGGACCTTCAGGGACGGCAGTCGGCGCTGATGCCGCATCAGCATCTGGGACTGAGCGAGGTGCAGGGCCTGGCCGGCCCGGGGACGACGTTCGACACCCTCGTGGTCTATGAGAACTACCCGATCCCGCCGGACGGGGCGCCCGCGGCCGGCGCGATCTCCTTCACCCGGATGGATGCGCACGAGGCCACCAACTTCCCTCTGACCGTCGGCATCGTGCCCGACGACAGCCTCCGGATCGTGATGACGCATCAGCCGGACCTCTTCGACGAGGAGGCGGCGGCACGCGTCGCCGGATGGTTGATACGGGTGCTGCAACAGGTGGCCTACGACCCGACGCTTCGGGTGGCCGACATCGAGCTGTTGGACGAGTCCGAGCGAGCCATGGTCGTCGAGCTCTGGAATGACACGGCCCGGCCGACGGAGCCCGGCACGGTGCTGGAGCGGTTCCGGCGATGGGCCGTGGAGACGCCGCATGCGGTGGCGGTGCGGTCGGGTGACCGGGTGCTGTCGTATGCGGAGGTGGAGGCGCGTTCGGACGCGTTGGCGTGTGGGTTGGTGGGGCGGGGTGTGGGGCGTGAGTCGCGGGTGGGGCTGTGCCTGCCGCGCGGGGCGGAGATGGTCGTCGCCATGCTGGCGGTGTGGAAGGCCGGTGGGGCGTACGTTCCGCTGGATCCGGAGTATCCCTCCGACCGTCTGGTGTTCATGGTGGCCGATAGTGGCGCCGAGCTGGTGTTGGTGGTGGAGGAGACCGCGGGGAGCTTGTCCGCGGACGTCGAGACGGTTCTGCTCGGCGAGTTGGGGGGTGACGTGGAGGGTGAGCTGCCGTACGTCACCGCCGATCAACTGGCTTACGTGATCTACACCTCGGGGTCCACCGGTCGTCCGAAGGGTGTGGCGGTGGCGCACGCCTCGGTGGCGAATCTGGCGTCGGCGATGCGTCCGGTGCTGGGGGTCGAGGCGGGTGTGGCGGCGTTGCAGTTCGCGTCGTTCAGTTTCGACGCGGCGGTGCTGGATGTGGCGGTGACGTTGGCCGCTGGTGGGGCGTTGGCGGTCGCTTCGGCTGAGGAGCGTCAGGACGGTGTGGCGCTCGCCCGCATGGTCGAGGCGGCCGGTGTTGAGGTGGCGAGTGTGGTGCCGTCGCTGCTGGGGGTGCTGGAGCCGGAGTCGGTTCCGGGGGTTGGGAACTGGGTGCTGGGTGCGGAGCGGCTGGAGGCAGGGCTTGCGGCCAAGTGGCGTGCGGGCACCCGGGTGTGGAACACCTATGGGCCCACGGAAGCCACCGTCATCACCACGGCCGTACTGCTGGAGGAGGGCATCACCGGGGAGGACGCGCCGCCGGCGATCGGCCGTCCGCTGCCCAACGTCCGCACCTATGTGCTGGATGTCTTCCTGCGGCCTGTACCCGCGGGGGTGACAGGTGAGCTGTACATCGCGGGGGATGGTTTGGCTCGCGGCTACATCAACCGTCCCGACCTGACGGCGGAACGGTTCGTCGCATGCCCGTTCGGCGACGGCGACGGGCGGATGTACCGTACCGGCGACCTGGCCCGTTGGTCGGCGGACGGGCGGCTGGAGTTCGTGGGGCGTGCGGATGAGCAGGTGAAGATCCGTGGCTTCCGCGTGGAGCTGGGTGAGGTCGAGGCCGCTTTGGCCGCCCATCCAGGTGTGGGCCGGGTTGCGGTGGTGGTCCGGGACGGCCGTCTGATCGGCTACGTCGTCGGGGATGTGGACGGCGAGGACGTACGGGCTTTCGCCACGTCCCGTCTGCCGGAGTACATGGTCCCGTCGGCGGTCGTCGTCCTGGACGCCTTTCCGCTGACCGTCAACGGCAAGATCGACCGCGCCGCGCTGCCCGCCCCCGATCTCGCGTCTGTTGCCACCCGTGCGCCCGCGACCCCGGCGGAGGAGGTGCTGTGTGCGCTGTTCGCGGAGGTGTTGGGGCTGGAGGTGGTGGGGGTCGGGGACGGGTTCTTCGAGCTGGGCGGTGACTCGATCATGTCGATGCAGCTTGCCTCTCGGGCTCGTGCGGCCGGTTGGGTGGTGTCGCCACGGCAGGTGTTCGAGGAGAAGACGCCGGAGCGGTTGGCGTCGGTGGCGGTGGCGGTGTCCGGTGGTTCGGGGCCGGTCGTGGACACGGGTGCCGGCGAGGTGCCGCTGACGCCCGCGATGCGGTCGATGGGCGCGTACGCGCTGCGGCCCGGCTTCGCGCAGTGGACGGTGGTCGGTGCGCCCGCCGGGCTGGGTGTCGGTGTGCTCGAAGCGGGCGTGGAAGCGCTGGTGAAGGCGCACGGGATGTTGCGGGCCCGAGCCGGCAGCGATGGGGTGCTGGTCGTTCCGGAGGCGGGGGATGTCTCCGGGCTGGTGTCCCGGGTGGACGCCGTAGATGTCGCCGAGGACGGGTTGGACCGTGTCGCGGTGGAGGAGGCGCGGCGGGCAGTGGAGCGCCTGGATCCGGCCACCGGTGTGATGGTGCAGGTGGTGTGGCTGGACGCGGGGCCGGGCCGGATCGGTCGGATCGTTCTGGCGGCGCATCACCTGGCGGTCGACGGAGTGTCGTGGCGCGTCCTGGTGCCCGACCTGCGGGCCGCGTGTGAGGCGGTGGCCGCGGGACAGCGGCCGGTGCTCGACCCGGTGCCGACATCCTTCCGCGCCTGGGCGGAGGGACTGCGGCGGGCTTCGCAAGATCCGGCCCGGG
>NZ_JBHWKO010000106.1:0-6375 GCF_042731035.1 Streptomyces sp. NPDC059895 | reverse complement strand
AACAGGCACCGATCGCCTACGAACAACAGTCAGCTACCCTGACACTTGCCGCATAACGACACGAACAGGTGTCCACTCTCCGGGGGCAAGGCCCACCGGGCGGTGCCGCAGAATCCTGTCTTGCCAGGTCAGAAACCTGCAACCCCGATCGGCATGATGCCTAATCCAGACAGTGCCATTTCATCCGCTCACGCATCGCTCACGCAGACTGGCCACTCGTGACCGCTTCGAGCCCGCCAGACCACCCCGCGTGGCAACCGTCAATCCAGCGGCGCAATCAAGGCAGCTCGCGCAGCTGGTGATCTACGGGGACACTGGATGGCGGAAGGGTCGTGATGAGGAGTTCATCGGCATCGCGCTTGCCCGTCTTACCACTAGCGCTGTAGCGCGTCTTCACCAACCGTTTAGTCAAGGGCCACGAGCGTACGCCGAGCATCTCTCGGTCCACGCGGCTAGGCGCCATGCGAGTGTGCGCATAGAGCCAAGTACTTTCGGTCAGCATTGGATTGTTGTCGTAGCTGAGCAGCCAGCGGAACTGCGCCTTGGTCCGCAGATATCCGGCGAGCTGCATGTGGAGCATGTGGTCATCCGATCCCGCCTTGCCAGCCCTGTTGCCACCGTATCCACCCCTGGGGTCGAAAGAGGTTCGGTACAAGTGCGAGGCTTTTTCGATGTAGGGCGGGTCGAGGTAAGCAACAACGCGAGACGGGATCAGCTGCGGGTAATAACTGGGCACGTCATCGAGCGTCTGTTGCCAGTCCTTATGCCAGACATCGACGATTCGGCCCACGTCGTAAAGGTGACCGACATATCGAAGTCGTTCCTCTATGGCTTCCGGATTCCACCGGCATCCGATGCCGTACGGGCTTTCTTGCTTACGCCCACCGATCGGGCCTGCCTTACCATGAAGGATTCCAGAAAACGTTGTGCGGTTTAGAAATAGGCACTGTGTCGCCAACTCCAGTCGGACCGCGGCAGTCTTCGTTTTCCGAGTGGGCGCCCAGGAACGCCAATAGTCCCACCGATCGACAGCGGTTGCTCCACCCGGCTTGACGTATCGGGTCCACTCGTCATGCATACGGTCGATCAGCGCCTCAGTATCGGCGGCTGCGGTCTGCCAGAAAGCAGTCACCAACGGATCCACGTCAGCGAGCAGCACTCGGTCGACGAGCCCCTGGCCAACTAGTCGCAAGGACGCCGACGCTCCGCCGGCGAAAGGCTCGACCAGGAGGTTGATTGCCGGAACGGCCCTCGAACCCTTGGCGGCATCCAAGATTCGGGCAATCACCGGCGCGAGGGAAGACTTTGCTCCTGGATAGCGCAGGGGTGACTGGTACCTGCTCGTCATGAGCGCGTGGTCAACGATGCCGAGGGGTGAAACGATTGGGCGGGGGTTGTCGAGAATGTGCGTCGGGATTGCAGGCGCAGCAACATGCGCAGCGTGAGCATCACAGAGGGGGTCAGCTGGTAGCACAGCCACATTCTCGATCATGGGGTGAACCGTACCGGAGCCGCTTGTCCACCGGCCGATTCGAGACCGAGACGTTTGGTAGCTACGAGGCGGAGCACATCGGTGCCCACTCCGATCGGGAACGCGGCCTTCCCATGCGCGGCCGCCACCGGGATGATGCCGTCGACGTACATCGAGGAACCAGTGCGGTCGATCACGTCCAGGATTGCAGGCAACGTCGGGTAGGCCGCCGGGTCAGCCTGACCGCCGTTGGCATCATACGGTGCACCCACCGATGGTGGCACGGTCGGAACGACAACTCGCCCGTCAAGCGCGCGATACACGAACTTGCGGCCCCAGTATGTCTCCTTACCGTAGGCGCGGGCGTTGTTGGCGTTTACGACTCGCGCAATGATCTGTTCGTCGCATACCAACAGGTCACCAGGCTCGAGAATGTCATGCCGGGCCAATTGGCGCGCGTAGTCGACCAGAACTCCGGACTTCTCAATCCCACAGACGTATGGCGCGTTGCCCGGAGTGGCCCTGCCCATCGCTTGGAAGTATTCAAGGGCTCGCCCGCGCAGCTTTGCTGGTGTGCCGAACACGGCCAGTGGGCCATCGACGATGAACAGCGTCGTGGGAAGAGTCTTCTGGCGAGACTGCTCCCACAACAGCGTCGCCAGCCCGACCAGCACCAACAGCTCGATCACCGACATGAGCCGCCCGAGAGCGGACTGGTTCGTCCCCTCTTCGCCAACCTCCTCGTGGATACGGAGCACGTCCGTGGGGAAGAGGTGCACGCCGCACGCGTCGCAGTCGGCACCAGCGGGCGGCACAGGAATGTCCTTCTTACAGTCCTGCGTCGGACAGTTAACCGGCACAGTAGCCGCTGGCGCCCCGGGGACGCCGTGGAGAAGGAAGAGCAGATCCAGCAGCGGCTGGTCGAGGCGATTAACGTCGATTTTCTTCTGCCGAAATAGCTCATTGATGACCTCTCGCCACGACGTCACGATGTCGGCGTCGGCACGCGTATACGCGCCAGCGACAGGCAGATCCAGCGTCACGATGGCGGTGTTGACCGCACGCTCGATCTTGTACGGGTCGACAAATCGCTCGGCCCGCTGCGATTCCAAGGCTCCGAGGTCCACGTACGCTGCGGCGGCCTGTGCAAACCCGTACAGGACCGATGGCAGGCCGTCGCGAACCTGCTCAACGACGTGTGAACCATCGATCGCCAGCGCAGCAGTGAGTCGGTCTGGCGCAGGCGGGGCAGCGAAGTCGCTCCGCGCACGGATTCGCTCGCGGATCGAATCCAGATCCTGGATCGTCTCAGCCGGGACATGGAAGGTGCGTTGGTCCGCGATCGCCCGGATGGCGGCCGCCGAATGCCCCAGCCGCGATGCGATCTCGTGAGCCCCGCCGACGGTCTCGTACGGCATCAGAGTGCCGTACCGTTCAGCGTCAACGGCGGGTCACCAGCCGCTGCTCGTGCTTCGTTGACGAGCGCGATGTCGTATCGATCGATCTGGACAGGAACAATGTACGGCGAGGACAGTGTCTTGAGCCGCACGTACCCACGATCCTCGGAGGCGATGATCGCATCTGAGAACGCCCCGAAGTCGTAGAATTTGGCCAGCTCCCGCACCTCTGTCGTGTTGTTCAAATGGGCGACAACCCAGTTGGCAGTATTCGCCTTGACCTGATGCGCCACCCCCGAGACCTCTTGCGTTGCGTAGGTCATTCCGAGATTGAGCTTGCTCGCCTCTTTGGCGAGCTTAACCCATACATCGAGCTCGTCCTTATAGCGGTCAGACGAAAAGAGATTGTGCGCCTCCTCCAGCATTACCTGAATATGCGGAGGCTCCTTCCCGGACGTAAATACCTCCGTCTGCCTGAAAAGCAGACGCCGGGTAATGGACTCGCTAAGCACCTTGGTGATCGCCTCGGCACCAACGTGAAGATCGACGATGACTATTCGACCCTCGACGAGCTCGTTGTAGATCTCCAGAGCAGGATCTTGCTGTGTCAACGGGCTATGGAAGGGGCGCAACGGGTTCAGATTTTTCCAACCTCGGACGTTACGCTTGTCGCTCTTCGTGGTGAAGATCGGCTCAACGCTCTTCCAACGCACGTCTTTTGTGAAGTCGATTGCGTCGGTATCGCCGGCCTCACGCAATTGGACAATCTTGTCCACAACTGCCTCAATCTCATCGGCAGCTACGGTCACCAGGTTGGCAGTTTTGCCCGCTTGAGTGAACGGCTTTCGACCGAGGCCCACCACTGGCTTCTGCCCTTGGATACCTTGCTCGACCTTCAACTGCAACGCCGCACTGATGTTGGTACGCGCGGCGAAATTCGAAGGTACAGGGAAGCCTGCACGGATCAAGGCGCCATAAAGCACCATCCGGGCACGGCCTGGATGAGCATTGAACTTGTTGGCGGGATCATCGGCATACGATGCGCCCGCAAAATCCTTTACATATCCAGAGTCCTCGCCACTCAATTGGTTGGCAATGAGTCCCTGGACGGCATCGATCTGGTTCTCTGCAAAGAAGTTGATACTGAGCGGCTTAACGTGAGGCTGTGATCCGTCAGCACCAAACTTGAAGATGCGGACGTGGCTCGCGCCAATCGCTGCGATCTCAGTGCCATCCTGGGTGTTCGGGTTGGCGTACTCTCCCTGCGGGTCAAAGATCAGCTGACCGATGGGATTACCCCCTGTGGCACGCTGCCGCTCGGAGACCACGAACGTGCGCGCGATAATGATCTTCGCGGTATTCGACTTGCCCATCCGAGTCATGCCGAGCAGGGCGGTCTTGTTGCCAATGAAGTCCCGGATGTTGACTTCGACTGCGGCGTCTGCCTGCTTGGCGGCTTTAGCTCGCCGCCGCGTAGCGGAGTACCGCACCGCGCCGATGCGTACGCGTTCCACCGGGCGTCCGGTCGGTTTGAGGTAGGAGGCGATCGTCGCGAGGCCGTCACCGATAGGCTTCAGGACTCGGTACGTGGACGTGGCGTAGAAGTTGTCCACGTCGGCACCGAACTCCAGCACCTTCTGCCCATCCACGTCGTCTTCGTAGAAGGTGCCGAGGATCTTGCATCGCACGCCAGTGAACGACACGCGGTTCTTGGTGAACGGGTCGAGCTCCGCATCGAGCACGGCGGATGGCGATGGGTCCTGGTTGTTAGACAGAGCCGTTCGCAGGGACTCCTCGCGCACTGCGTGCAGGTCGCGCTCAAGCGACAGCGGCGACGTGCCCTCCACGCGCAGAAGCAGCACCTCGTCATCGTCGACGTGTGGCTCGTTGACGTCCTGCGCGGTCGCGAGGAGGAACGAGAACTGCGGAATACCACCGGCGTCGAACTTCCAGCGATCGTGAGTCAACACGACGGCCTGGCCGTAGTCGATCTGGTGAATCGCACCTATCCGGGTCGACCGACCATCGGCAAGCAGCTCAGACCGCAGCAAAGACCCGGCGCCAACGCCGGGAAAGAATTCCGTCACTGTCCACCCGCTCCGAACGCACCCACCAGAAACCCCCGCTCATCTGACCGAGATCAATAATCCCGTAGCGCGCCGAGTGTCACAAGACGAACGCAGCGCTGCTGACTGATGGATCAGCCTAGTGCCAAGTGAGGTCGCCAGGTGCCGAGTTGGTCCAAACCCTGGCAGACAGCAAGACCCCCTCTGGGGTATAGCTCGCGTAGGCCGACCAGCAGCGGCGGGTCGGAGAGCAGACTCGCAGCTGCACTTGGCTGCCCATGCTCCGTGGCCTAACTCGTGCAGCCTCGGCAGAGCACCTGCAATCACGCGAGCAGGGTAGCGCGTCCCACTGACACCTGGCGGCCTGATCGTTAGCAGGAACGTGCCAAGCTTGCGTCAGACCCTCCTGTCGTGGAGAAAGCCCAGCGTGGCGAGCCCTTCGCTGCGACAGAGGTGATCCGAGGCTCCCCGGACTTCCGTCTGGAGGAGCTGGTACACCGCGCCGTAAGTCTGGCCCCAGTGCATGGCCGCCCGCCACAGGTGCCGGCCGAGTCCGTGCCCGCGAGCCTCTGGGTGCACGGCGAAGTATTGCGGCATGAGCTGGGCAGCACCCGTGGGGTCGGGACAGATCTCCATGGGGCCGATGGCGCCGACAACACGGTCCTCCACCACGGCCACGAGGACCGGGCCGCATCCCTTGGTCTTCATCTGACGGTCGAGGAAGCCGAAGCCGTCGGCCGCCATCGTCTGGGCGAAGGCGGTGAAGGTGCCGCGGACGGGGAGGGGCCAGTCTTCGAGCCGACGGACGGGGCCGGCGGAGGGGGGACAGTGCCGCGCCGTGAAGTCCTGAAGCTGGATGCGGACGCCACGTGGATGCGGCGTCTCCGGGCCCAGTGGCTGGACAACACGAGCAGAGGCTGCTCCGTGAACGGCCGCGAGTTTCGCCGCGAGTTCGGCGGCCTGGTTCAGGATGTCGCCCCGGTGGCCGTAGGCGAAGACCTTCACCGCTCCGCGACCACGAGTCAGCAGAGTGGGGATGAGCGTGTGGTCGGGGTGGTGGACCACGTCGTCAGGGAGGACGGACTCCTGCTTCTCGTTGCCCCACCGGCGATCTTTGTCGTACGGCAGGAAGCGCCGGTCGGCGGCCACGAGGAGGGTGGCTTCGAAGAGGTCCGCCGTCAGGGCGTGCGGGTGGACGGGGCCGAGGGTGGGCACGACCGGTGCGGTGAGCACGGGCCGGAGCCAGTCCCAGCGGAAGAGCATGCGGGCACCTTAGCGCTGTACGTGAGGGTGCTCCGGCCCGTCGGTGGGACGGGCCGGAGCGCATCGGGCGGTCCGGGATTAGTGGCAATGCCGCTCGGTTAGCCGTCTGGAGTGGTTGGCAAGGGGTTGATCGCGATCCGGACGGTGGTCTTGTGCGTTCGGTGGTCGACGGCGCGGC
>NZ_JBHWKO010000105.1:0-6516 GCF_042731035.1 Streptomyces sp. NPDC059895 | reverse complement strand
TCCGCCGCTACATCATCTGGCGAAACCGCCATGCCGACGACCGACGCCTACGCGCGGTCGTCGACAGGGCAAACGTTGCTTGATGCGGCACTAGACCGGCGTGGACTGGGCCGACCAAGGGCTGTGCCGGTCGCAGCCGGAGCGGATGTTCGCGCAGAGTCCCGCCCAGGAGGAGGCCAAGACCGTGTGCGTCGGGTGCCCGGTGCGGCTCGACCGCCTCGCCCACGCCCTGGAACACCGCGAGCAGTACGGCGTGTGGAGTGCGATGACCGAGCGCGAGCGCCGGGCGCTGCTGCGCCGCCGTCCGGCGGTGAGGTCCGGGGCGGAGGTCTTCCGGGAGGCGCGGACCTCGCAGGACATGGGAGCGGTCAGCACGCCCCGCGCCGCCGTGGGCGAGTCCGCGAGGACGCCCCGGGGTCGCGGCCCGAGGCGCCGGTTCTGCTCACCACGCCGGCGGCCACACGCGACGAGCGACCCGGCGGCGAGGGGGCCGCCTGAGCCCGGGAGCCACGCGCCCCGAGGACGCACGCGCCCCGAGGACGCACGCGCCCCGAGGACGCACGCGCCCCGAGGACCCACGTACCCCCTGATGAACCAGACCGAGGCCGCTTCACCGGTACTTCAGCAGGTGCGGTACTTCATGGAGCTTCTGCCGCGCGAGGACAGGACCTCCCTCTCTCCGCGGCGGGCCGCGTCGCTGACGTGCACCACCTGCTGCCGGAATCCGGGCTGTTCATCGTCGCCGAGTACTTCCTCGCCATCCGCGACCTGATGGGTGTGCCCGGAGCGACGCTGGACCAGGTGGAGTGCGTCCGCAGCCACGTCCACGCCCTCGGGCAGTGCCGCAAGGTGCTGCGGGAGGGCGGCTGGCGCACCCTCGTCAGCGACGACACGGCCGGAGCGGCGCGCGAGGTGGCCGAGCTGAGCGACCCGCGGCACGCGGCGCTCGTCCCGCCCGCCGCGGTCGGGCTCCACGGCCTCGACGTGCTGCGTCCCGAGGTCGAGGACGATCCCGACAACACCACGCGCTTCGTCGTCCTCGTCGAGATCGAGGGTCACCCCGACGACGAGCGGGTCGCCATCGCCCGGCACGAGCTGCGCTTCTCCTCCTCCGAGGTGCGCATCCCGGGCGTCCACCCCGCGCACCCGCACCGCCGCGCGAGCAGCTGACGTACGGCCGGTCGTACGGCATGTGACGGCCTGTCCGGCATCCCGTACGGCTGTGTGACAGGCGCCCCCGGAAACATGTGTGCCGGTGGGGAGTGTGTGTCACCCACCCTCTAGGGTGTGAGTGTGACTCCCCACCGCAAGGGCCTCGTGCTCGACTTCGGTGGTGTGCTGACCACACCCCTGCTGCCCGCCGCGCTCGCCTTCGAACGGCGCGAGGGACTGGCCGAGGGAGCGCTGCTCACCGCCCTCTACCTCACCCCCGAGGGAATCCGCCTCACCGAGGACCTGGAGCGCGGGACGCTCACCCAGGCCCGGTGGAACGAGTCGGCCGGAGAGCTGCTCGGCACCGCGCCGGGCAACCTGATGGGCCGCATCTTCGCCGACCTGCGCCCCCAGCCCTCGGTGATCGCCGCTGCCGCCGCCGTCCGCCGGGCCGGAGTCAGGGTCGCCATCCTCTCCAACTCGGTCGGTCCGGCCCCGTGGAACCTCTACGGCGGTCACGAGCTGGAGGGGCGCTACGATGCGGTGGTGCTGTCGGAGGACCATGGGACGCGCAAGCCCGAGCCGGAGATCTTCCGGATCGTCCTGGACCGACTCGGCCTGAGCGCCGAGGAGTGCGTGTTCGTGGACGACACCGAGCAACACCTGCGGCCCGCGGCGGACCTGGGATTCGCCACCGTCCACGCCGTGGAGCCCGCCCGGACGGTCGCCGCCCTGGAGGCCCTTCTCGGCATCCCGCTGACCGACAGGGACCCGCATCGGTTCACCTCTTGAGGAGACACCCATGAAACTCGGCCTGGCCCTGCCCACCTTCGGTCCCGACGCCCACCCGGACGGCATCCTGCACATCAGCCGTACCGCGGAGGACATGGGATACGACTCCCTGTGGACCGGCGACCGCGTCCTCGCCCCCCGCATACCGAGCGCCCCCTATCCGAGCGCCGACGGCCGTATGCCGCGCGCCTACGAGAACCACATGGACCCGCTCGTGGCGCTGACGTTCGTCGCGTCCCACACCACGCGGGTCCGCCTGGGCACGAGCACGCTGAACGGCCTGTGGCTGCCGCCGCTCCTCCTGGCCCGGTCGCTGACCACACTCGACCTCCTCAGCGAGGGGCGGCTGACCGTCGGCCTCGGCCTGGGCTGGATGCCCGACGAGTACACCGCGGTCTCCGTGCCCTGGAAGGGCCGCGGCGCACGGCTCGACGAGACCCTCGACGTCCTTGAGGGGTACTGGTCCGACGACGTCTTCTCGCACGAGGGACCGCTGTTCACCGTCCCGGAGACCGTGGTCGGCCTCAAGCCGAGCCAGCGGCCCGGGCCGCCCGTGCTGCTCGCGGCGTTCACGCCCGTCGGACTGCGCCGCATCGGGCGGCGGCTCGGCGGCTGGCTGCCCGTGGCGATGCCGCTGCCTCATCTGCTGGGCATGTGGGACGTCATTCGGAAGTCGGCGGCTGAGGCGGACCGCGACCCGGACACCCTGCACATGGCGTTGCGCGTCAATCCTCAGTTGACCGACGTCAGGACCGAGCCGGACCGGATGCCGAGGGCGGGCACCCTCACCCAGTACGTCGACTACGCGCGGGCCGCCGCCGAGGCGGGTGCGCACGAGCTGTTCGTGGACTTCGGACAGACCTCCGCCACCCTCGACGAGCGCGTGGACCTGGCCGGCCGGTTCCTCGACGGGGTCCGCCGCGGCTGACGTGCGGTCAGCGGATTCCGGGCCCCGTACCGGAACGCGCGGCTCCCGCCGGTGGTTCGTCGGAAGGCCACCCCTGCCCGCCTCATGGTGTCACGCGTCGCGCGCGCCGGGGCGCGCTCTTGACGAACGCATCGATGGGAGCTGAGCGGCGTACGAGGCCCGTACGCCGCCGTACAGGCCGACGGCCATGGGAGACACCTCGACGTGGGTGTGTCCCGGGGCCGTCGGCGTGTCAGGACGCTCCGAGACCGTGCAGCAGGGTGTCGACGACCACGTCCGCCGCCTGCCCGGGGGTCAGCTCGGGCTGCTGCCGTGACACCAGGTGCATCAGCTGCGGCAGCAGCGCGCTCGCCCAGCCGTTCGGCAGGTTCGCCCGCAGGAGGCCCTCGTCGGTGGCGCGCTCCAGGAAGGCGTCGACCTCCCGCACGGCCGCGTCGCGGCGTTCGTGCACGGTGTCGTCGGCGAGCATGCGGGTGAGGTCGACGGGCCAGGTGCGGTTGACGGTGATGATGTTCTCGACGTAGCGGTGCAGGGCGACGGCGACGGGTGCCTCGCGCAGGCGTGCGTCGGTGATGGCGTGTTCGATGGCTTCGAGGCGGGACTGGTGGATCGCGGCGAGGAGGTCCTCGCGGGAGGCGAAGCGCCGGTAGACGGTGCGCCGGTCGACACCTGCCTCGGCGGCGATGCTCGCGATGCTCGCGCCCGGGTCGGCGGCGAGCATGCGTGCCCCGGTGGTCAGGACGGCTTCGAGATTGCGTGCTGCGTCGGCTCTCACCGGACCGATTCTAGTGGCGCGGTGTGAAGCCTGAGACATCTAACGCCTCTTTGGCATAGCTCTATCCAAGCTAAGTGCTACATTGAAGTGACAGATAGAAAGAGTACTGCCTGTCGAATGAGTCCCCTCTCTGGGGACCCGGTCCGCGCACCCTCCCCGCACTCTCCATCGCACACTTCCAGGAAGGCGTCTTTCGATGTCGAAGGCACAGGTGACAGCACAGTCGAAGGCACAGCAGCCCGCGGCACGCGAGGCGGGCGGTGCGGCAGCCGCCATGAGCGCGCTGATCCTCGCCGTCCTCCTCGCGGCCCTCGACCAGACGATCGTCTCGACCGCGCTCCCCCGCATGGCGCAGGACCTCAACGGGTTCGACGACATCGCCTGGGTCAGCGCCGCCTACCTCCTCGCCTCCACCGCGGTGACCCCGCTGTGGGGCAAGCTCGGCGACATGTTCGGCCGCAAGCGGCTCTACCTGATGTCGACCTCGGTCTTCCTCATCGCCTCGGTCGCCTGCGGCCTGGCAGGGAACCTGCCCGAACTGATCGGCGCCCGCGTGCTCCAGGGCGTGGGCGGCGGCGGCATGATCGTCCTGACCTTCGCCCTCGTCGGCGACATCGTCGCGCCGAGCCAACGCGGCCGTTACCAGGGCATGTTCGGCTCCGTGTACGGCGTCGCCAGTATCGCCGGCCCCCTGCTGGGCGGCGTCTTCACCGACCAGCTCTCCTGGCGCTGGGCCTTCCTGATCAACCTGCCCGTCGGTATCGTCGCCCTGGCCATCGCCGCCCGCGCCCTGCCCACCGTCACCCGAGGCGCCAAGGCACGCATCGACTACCTCGGCGCCACCCTCCTGGCCGCCCTCGCCACCGGCCTGGTCCTGATCACGTCCTTCGGTGAGCGCCGGGGCTGGGGTTCACCCGCCATCGTCGGCCTGATCGCCGCCACCGTCGCCCTCGGCGCGCTGCTGGTCCCGGTCGAGCGCCGCGCCGCCGCCCCGGTCCTGCCGCCGGCGACGCTCGGCTCCCGGACCGTGGTCTTCTCCTCCCTGATCGGCTTCTTCGCCAACGCCGCGATGTTCGCCGTACTCGTCTACCTGCCGGCCTACCTCCAGATCGTCCACGGCGTCTCGGCGACCCTCTCCGGCGTCCACATGCTGCCGCTGGTCGCCGGGCTCGTCGTCAGCCAGTCCCTCGCCGGACGCTGGGCCGCACACGGCGAACGGCTGCGGCCGATCCTGCTCGCCGGACTGCTCGCCAACCTCGCCGGGCTGCTCCTGCTGAGCACCATCGGCGCCGCCACCAGCACCCTCGCGCTGGGCGTCTACTTCCTGATCACCGGCGTGGGTATCGGCATGGTCCCCATGGTCGTGCTGACCACCGTCCAGAACAGCGTGCCCGCCGCCGATCTAGGTGCCGCCAGCGCCGTCGTCACCTTCGCCCGCTCCATCGGCGCGGCCTTCGGAGTCGCCGTCTTCGGCACCCTGCTGAACACCGGCTTCGCCGACCGCAGCCACGGCCTGCCCACCGCCGGAGGCTTCGACGCCGCCCGCCCGGACACCATCGGCCGACTCCCCGCCGCCCTGCGCGACACCGCCCTGGACGCCTTCGCCCACGCCACCGCCATGGGCTACCTCTGGATCGCCCCCACCCTCGCCGTCGGCACCGTCCTCGCCCTCTTCCTCAAGCCGGCGCGGAAGACCGAGGACCGGGCCGACCGCTCCGGCCCCGCCTCCGCCGACACCGAGGACGTCGCCCAGGCCGCCTGACCCGACGGACCACGCCACCTCGACCGGCCGACGCCCCCACCGGGCGCCGGCCGGCGGCGTGTCACCGGGAACCCCACGGTGGACGGCTACGGGCGGCCCGTCTCCTCCGGGGCGTTCTCGGACAGCCGCTCGAGCTGCTCCAGCCACGGCGAGTTCACGTGCTGCGCCCACACCGGGGACAGGGCGTCGAGGCAGTGGGCGCCCGGACCGCGGACCACGTTCTCGATCACCACATGGGTGTCTGCCTCGACCGGCTTGAGCAGCCAGGCCTGATACAGCTGCACACCGGCCCCGATGCCGGACCAGCCGAGCCGGCTGTCCGGTAGGTGCTCACCCACGTACAGCTCGAAACGGTGCCCGTGGCCGCGCCGCGGTCAGCCCTGCGCGTCCGCCTCCAGCCCGGACAGCGCGTCCCGCAGCGCCGCCCGGGAGGTGATGCCGAGCTTGGGATAGATCTGGTAGAGGTGCGTGCCGATGGTCCGGTGCGACAGGAACAGCCGCTCGGCGATCTGCTTGTTGGTCAGCCCGGTCGCCGCGAGCGTGGCGATCTGCAACTCCTGCGCGGTCAGCGCCACGGGCCCGGGCCGGGCCGCGGTCGGCGCGGACTGCCCGCCGGCCCGCAGCTCCGCCGCCGCACGCGCCACCCACGGCTTCGCGCCCAGCCGCTGGAACGCCTCCAGCGCCTGCGTCAGCTGCTCCCGAGCCTCCGTCGTGGCCCGGAGCCGCCGCAGCCGCTCACCGTGGAAGAGCCGCACCCGCGCGACGTCGAAAGGCCAGCGCTCAGGGCCGGGCAGCGACAGCGCCCGCTCGTAGACGCCGAGCGCCGCCTCGCCCGGGGTGGTCAGAGCCTCGCAGGCCCGCATCAGCAGCTCAAGACGGGGCGACAGAGCCGGCCTTGGGACTGGTAGGCCCGCATGTTCAAGAGTCGCGTATTCGCCGTAGCCGTAGGCCGATCGTCACCCTGTGTCGGTGCCCTGCGGCATGATGACCGGCGTGAACACCGAGATAGTGATAGTAGGACTCCGTTAGGTCTGTCTCGCGGTCCTGTTTCAGGGCATGTTGGGTGGGTGGACGCACATGAAGTGAACCGTGCTCGGGCGACGTTGG
>NZ_JBHWKO010000104.1:0-7290 GCF_042731035.1 Streptomyces sp. NPDC059895 | reverse complement strand
GGCGGGGGGGGGGGGGCCCCGCCCGGCCCCCCCCCCCCCCCCCGCCGTACCGGCCGGCGAACCGGCAGCCTGCTGGCGCGGCAGCAGCCTCTCACCTCAGAAGAACACCGACCGCCGCTGCACCAGCAGCTTGTACAGCGTGTGCTGGATCTGCTCCCGCACCTGGTCCGTCAGGTTGAACATCAGCATCGGATCCTCCGCCGCCTCCGGCGGATGCCCGTCCGTCGGGATCGGCTCACCGAACTGGATCGTCCACTTCGTCGGCAACGGCACCGCCCCCAACGGCCCCAGCCACGGGAACGTCGGCGTCAGCGGGAAGTACGGGAAGCCGAGCAGCCGGGCGAGGGTCTTGGCGTTGCCGATCATCGGATAGATCTCCTCCGCCCCGACGATCGAGCAGGGGACGATCGGAGCACCCTGCCGCAGGGCCGTGGAGACGAAGCCGCCCCGGCCGAACCGCTGGAGCTTGTAGCGCTCGCCGAACGGCTTCCCGATGCCCTTGAAGCCCTCCGGCATCACCCCGACCAGTTCGCCCGCCGCCAGCAGCCGTTCGGCGTCCTCCGCGCAGGCGAGGGTGTGGCCGAGCTTGCGGGCCAGCTCGTTGACGACGGGCAGGACGAAGACGAGATCGGCGGCCAGCAGCCGCAGATGACGGCCCGCCGGATGGTGGTCGTGCACGGCGACCTGCATCATCAGCCCGTCCAGCGGCAGCGTCCCGGAGTGGTTCGCGACGATCAGGGCGCCGCCCTCGGACGGGATGTTCTCCAGGCCCTTCACCTCGACCCGGAAGTACTTCTCGTACACCGGCCGCAGCAGCGACATCAGGACCTGGTCGGTGAGCTCCTCGTCGTAGCCGAAGTCGTCGACGTCGTAATCACCCGTCAGACGGCGGCGCAGAAAGGCCAGGCCGCCCGCGATGCGCCGCTCGACACCGCCGGCGTCCTCCCGCGGCGGCCGCGGCTGCTCCTCCCCGGTACCGGTCACGGGATCATCATCCTTCGTGACCGCCCTGGTGGGCAGGGGCTGGACCTCACCGACGTCACCGATCCCACGGACCGGCGCCGGCTCACCGCTCGTGCGCCGGCCGGCCCCGCCCCGGCGCCGCGACGGCCGCTGCACGGCGCTCCCACGGGACCGGTCGTCGTCGAACGGAATGACCTTGGCGTCCGCCATCGTTGATGCGCTCCTCAGTTGGCGCTCTGGGTCGGGGGGTGGCCGCCGCCCGCGAGGGGCAGCGCGGCGATCCGGTCGACGGCCGCCGCGAGGACCTCGGGGGGCAGCAGCCCCGGACCCTGACTGCGCGCGAAGTCCGCGAACGTCTCCGCGGTGGTGTACCTCGGAGTGAAACCCAGCGTCTCGCGCATCTGGTCCGTCGCCACGACCCGGCCGTGGGTGAGCAGCCGGATCTGCTCGGGCGCGAAGTCCGTCACGCCCAGCGTACGGACCAGGGAGCCCACCCAGGTGACGGCGGGCAGCAGCAGCGGCACGGTGGGCCGCCCGAGCCGCCGCGAACACTGGGACAGCAGCAGGACGCCGTCGCCGGCGATGTTGAACGTGCCGCTGTTCAGGGTGCCCCGCGCCGGTTCGTGGGAGCCGATCCGCAGCACCTCGATCACGTCGTCCTCGTGCACGAACTGCAGCCGCGGATCGTAGCCGAGGACCGTCGGCAGCACCGGCAGCGAGAAGTACGAGGCGAGCGGGGTCTCGGCGGTCGGCCCGAGGATGTTGGCGAACCGCAGCACGCAGACCGCGACGTCCGGCCGCCGCCGGGCGAACCCGCGCACATACCCCTCGACCTCGCAGATGTCCTTGGCGAAACCGCCGCTGGGCAGCGACTTCGCCGAGGTCGTCTCGGTGAAGACGGCCGGGTCGCGGGGCGCGGACCCGTACACGTTCGTACTGGACTTGACCACCAGCCGCCGTACGCTCGGCGACTTCTGACAGGCGCCGAGGAGCTGCATGGTGCCGATGACGTTGGTCTCCTTGACCAGCGTCCGGCTGGCGCTGCCCAGCGCGGTGGCCGTCACGTCCAGGTGGACGACCGTGTCGGCACCGGTCTCGGCGAGCACCCGCGCGATGGTGGGCTGCCGGATGTCGGCCTGGATGAAATCGGCCCCGCCGAGATGGTGCTCGGGCCGCACGGCGTCCACGGCGATCACCCGGTCGACCTCCGGGTCACGCTGGATCCGTCGTACGAACCGACCCCCCAGCTGACGGGCCACTCCGGTGACGAGCACAACCTTGCCCAAGATCAGCGCCTTCCTTCCGCACTGGTGCCGCCCGGCTGCCGCACTGCTCGTTACCCTGCCGCGTTCCCCGTCCGCGGGCCAACTTAGCGGGTAGGTGTTGCGCCGGGATGACCGCCCGACGCGCCACATGACGGAAGGCGACCGTTCGTACGACCGGCTCGGCCGACTGCCCGTCCGCTCCTACGCACGGCGTTCACCCCTCCGCACGACGCTCCGGAGACGCGTGTGGCCCCCCACCGACGGACGGTGGGGGGCCACACCACGCTCTCGCGGCGGACGCCGCGCGAACGAACTGCGCTTACTTCTTGTTGCGACGCTGAACGCGCGTGCGCTTGAGCAGCTTGCGGTGCTTCTTCTTGGCCATCCGCTTGCGCCGCTTCTTGATAACAGAGCCCACGACTACCCTCGCTCACTTCTCATCACTCGGTGCTGGGCGCCATGGGCCCATACGACCTACGAGGGGCTAGCCTACCCGCCCGAGCGCTGAGGTCGTAATCGAGGGGCGGAGGGACCCTGACGTGCCCGGTGAACGGATCCCCCCGGACCCAGCCGTCAGGCGGTTTCCACCCCCACGTAGCTCTCGCGGAGGTACTCGTGAACCGCGTTCTCCGGGACGCGGAAGGACCGTCCCACCCGGATCGCGGGCAGATGACCGCTGTGCACCAGCCGGTACACGGTCATCTTGGACACTCGCATCACCGAGGCGACTTCCGCCACGGTAAGGAACTGAACCTCGCTCAGAGGCCTCTGGTCAGCAGCCATGACACACCTGAACCTTCCGCACTCGACTCGACGGCCACCGGCTTCCCCTTCCGGTGACTCTTCGTCGCTGCGTGCTCACTCCCCAATGTAGGGGCGGGTGATGCGAGTGGGGAAGAGGTGCACCCATCGGCGGCCTACTGTGACAGACACGCTCGATTGAGTACGTAGCGGGTCAGCGGGCGGTAGTAAGCGGACCGCACGCCGTCATCAAGTGGAACGACGACGGAGACCGACCCCTCGGCCTCCCCCACGAACGGCGCGGGGTCGTCGGTGTCCGCCGGACCCATCGCATCGAACCCCAGCTGACCTGCCCCGCAGAGCCACCCGTGGTCCCCGATGACCAGCTCCGGCAACCGCCCGCCGGCCTCCGCGGCCGCCGCCAGCGCCAGTCGAACCGGGAGGGGCGAGTGGGTGTGCACGCCGGTCGCACGCCCGGGGCGCCAGGCCTCGGAACCCCGCACCAGCGCGACACCTCGTACGTAGTCCAGGTGGTACGTGCGTAGTCCGAACCGGGTCGTTATGTCGACACAGCGACCCTGCGCGGGAGTGAGGACCTCACATCCCGCCGCCGACAAAGCGTCCGCGATCCCGCCGTAGAAGCCGAGCAGCCGATGCGGGTGCCCGGTCCCCACGAGCACGGGCGCGGCACGCCGGGCGACCTCGGCCAGCCGCTGCGCGAACACGTCGAGGGCGGCCAGGGTCCGCTCGGGGTCGATCACATCATGCCCCGAAACGTCCGCCGGATCGGCCGAAACCCCGCACTTGGCCGCCATCAACTCGACCAGATCCCGCACCTCCCAGGTCTTCTCGGGATCGATACCGATCATCACCCGGGGATCGCGGGCGGCGAAGAGGCGGTAACTGCGAAGGCTCTCCTCCCGGGTGGTGGCCACCTCCCCGGCCAGCCCGGCAGCGAGCAGATGGGCCCTCAGGGCCGCGGTACTCCACACGGGGCTGATGGTGCGCGAGAAGGGCGGGGGGCGTCCCGGGAACGGCCGAAGAGCGCACGGTCGGCGTAAGCCCGCCGCCTCCCGCCCCTGCGCCAGCCGGCCAGGGCAGCCCCCTACGGCAGCCGGCCAGGGCAACCCCCTACGGCAGCAGCCCCCGCAGCGGATACACGGCCCGCCGCGTGGCCAGTACCGCCTGGTCCAGCCGGTCCGCGGGGTCGTACCCCGCCTCCCAGTCCGCCCACTCCACGGGCCACCGCCCGTCGGTCATCCGCGCCGGGGCCAGCTGCCTGGTACGGGCGAAGACGTGCTGCCGCCATCCCTCGGGGATCACCGTCTCCGGCGGCACCGGCGCCCCCGCCGCCACGCCCACCAGATGCGCCCACGACCGCGGCACCACGTCGACCACGGCGTATCCGCCCCCGCCCAGCGCCACCCACTTCCCCCCGGCGTACGTGTGCGCCAGTTCGTGGCAGGCCACCTGCACGGCCCGCTGGGCGTCCAGCGACACCGCGAGGTGGGCGAGCGGATCCTCGAAGTGCGTGTCGGCCCCGTGCTGGGTGACCAGTACGTCCGGCCGGAAGTCGGCGATCAGTTCCGGCACGACGGCGTGGAACGCCCGCAGCCATCCCGCGTCCCCGGTCCCCGCCGGCAGGGCCAGGTTCACCGCCGACCCCCCGGCGCGCTCCGCCCCCGTCTCCTCGGGCCACCCGGTCTGCGGGAACAACGTCCGGGGATGCTCGTGCAACGAGATCGTCAGGACCCGCGGGTCCTCCCAGAACGCCGCCTGCACCCCGTCGCCGTGATGCACGTCGACGTCCACGTAGGCGACCCGCTCGGCCCCCAGCTCCAGCAGCCGCGCGATGGCCAGCGAGGCGTCGTTGTAGATGCAGAACCCCGACGCGCCGCCCGGCATCGCGTGGTGCAGACCGCCCGCGAAGTTCACCGCGTGCAGCGCGTCCCCGCGCCACACCGCCTCCGCCGCCCCCACGGACAGCCCCGCGATGAGGGAGGACACCTCGTGCATCCCGGCGAAGGCCGGATCGTCCATCGTCCCCAGCCCGTACGAGGGGTCCGCCGCGCCCGGGTCCAGCGAGGCCGCCTTCACCGCGGCGATGTAGTCCTCGCGGTGCACCAGCCGCAGGGTCGACTCCCCGGCCGGCTTGGCGGACGCGACCGTCACCTCACGGTCGAGCTCCAGGGCGCGGACGAGCCTCCGGGTCAGATCCAGCCGGACCGGGTCCATCGGATGGTCCGGGCCGAAGTCGTAGCCCGTTACTGCCTCGTCCCACATCAGCTGTGCGCGGCCGCTCATGACCGCCACCGTATCGGTCCGGCCGAGCGGCGAACGACCGGGCGTACACCAACGTCACCAGCACCAACACCATCGGCACCACCATCGCCCCCCGGTGGCTCCACGCGTCCCCCAACGCGCCCACCAGCGGCGAACCGATCAGGAAACCCACGTAGTTGAAGACATTGAGCCGCGCGACCGCCGCGTCCGAGGCGCCCGGGAACATCCTCCCGGCCGCGGCGAACGTCTGCGGCACCAGCACGCACAGCCCGAGCCCCAGCAAGGTGAACCCGGCGATCCCCAGCCACGCCCCCGGGGCGACCGCCACCACGCCGAACCCCGCCGCGGCCACCAGCGCCCCCGCCCGCACGACGCCCACCGCCCCGAACCGCCGCACCCCGAGGTCCCCGACGGCCCGCCCCAGCAACGTCGTCACCATGTACACGTTGTACGGCACGGTCGCCAGCTGCTCGGAACCGCCCAGCACGTCCTGGAGGTACTTGGCACTCCAGTTGGAGACGGTCGAGTCCCCGATGTACGCGAAGGTCATCACCAGGCACAGCGGCAGCAGCGCCCTGAACACGACACCCCCGCCGTCCCCCCGACCAGCCCCGACCTCGGCCCTGTCACTGGCCCAGTCCTCGGCCTGGAGGTCCCCGCCGTTGCCGCCGTCCCCGTCGGCGTACCAGCGGCTCCCCACCAGCACGGCCGGCAACAGCACCGCCACGACCGGCAGATACGACACCCAGAGCGCGAGGTGCCAGTGTGCCCCCGCCCATGCCAGCGAGGCGCCCAAAATTCCGCCCAGGCTGTACGCGGCGTGGAAACCGAGCATGATGCTCCGCCCGTACGCCCGCTGCATGCTCACCCCGAGCATGTTCATCGAGGCGTCGAGCATCCCCACCGCCAGCCCGAAGACCGCGAGTGCGACCCCGAGCGCGGCCATGCGCTCGCCTGCTCCGACGCCGAGCAGCGCCAGGAGCACGACCGGCTGGGACCAGCGCAGCAGCGCGCTCGCCGGTACGCGCTTCACCAACTGTTCGGTGGCCACGCTGCCGGCACCGGCGAGGACGGGTACGGCGGCGAGGAAGAGGGGCAGCAGCGCGTCCGAGACTCCGTATCGGTCCTGGATGGCCGGGATCCGGGTCACGAGCAGGGCGAAGGCGACGCCCTGCGCGAAGAAGCCGAACGCCAGCGAGGCCCTAGCGCGCCGCAGCACTTCCGTCATGGCGGCGAGCGTAGGGCTCCGGTGTACTCGTGGGTAGATCCAGCCGAAGGTGAATTTCCTTCACCTTCCAGTGTGTCAGGCGAGCAGGTCGGCCAGCTCTGCCATGCCGGAGAAGAGGCGGTCGGCTCCGGCCAGCTGGTCCGCCGGTGTCATGGCGGTGAACCCGTACACGTCCATTCCGGCCGCGACGGCTGCCTGCACCCCGAGTGGTGAGTCCTCCACGACGACACAGCGGCGCGGTGCGAATCCCATCCGCTCGGCCGCGTACAGGAACAGGTCCGGGGCCGGCTTGCCCCGTCCCACGTCCTGCGAGCTGAAGATCCGTCCCTCGTCGAACCAGCGGTCGAGCCCGGTCGTCCGATGGCCCACCCGAATGCGTTCATGGCTGCCGGAGGACGCCACACAGTACGGCACGCCGTTGGCGGCCAGCTTCTCCAGCACGGCGGCGACCCCGTCGACGGCGACCAGTTCCCGCTCGAACGCGGCGAAGACCCGGGCGTGGAAGACGTCGTCGAAGTCCGCCGGCAACCGCTGCCCGGTCCGCTCCAGGACCAGCTCATGGATCCGGTGCATCGCGGACCCCATGTAGTCCCGGATCGACGCCTCGTACGTCGTGGGGTGCCCCAGCTCGGTCAGATAGGCGGCGAGCAGCCGGTTGGATATGGGTTCGCTGTCGACGAGCACACCGTCGTTGTCGAAGATGACCAGGTCGTAATCCATGTTCTCGACCCTAAACGCAGAAATCCCCCGTGCCGTCCGGCACGGGGGATTTCTCAAAAATTGTTCGGCGGCGTCCTACTCTCCCACAGG
>NZ_JBHWKO010000103.1:0-7899 GCF_042731035.1 Streptomyces sp. NPDC059895 | reverse complement strand
GGCCACCGGAGCGGCCGAGGCCGCCGCCGCGCGGTGCAGACAGTCCGGGGCCAGCAGACACCCGCAACGGATCGCGTCCGCGGCGGTCACCGTCCCGCCGGGTGCGTGCAGGACGAGGTCGGTGTCGTCGTCGACGGCGATCCGTACGGTGTCGCCCGCACGGACGGCCGCACGCGCCGCGAGCTTGGCCACGCCCGCGTCCAGCCGCTTGCGGAGCCGGGGGGAAAGCGCCCCGACGAGTTCGGCGGTGACGGACGGATCGACCGGTGGCAGACCGGAGCCCGGCCCCTCCGCGGGCAGCTCCGGAAGGGACACGTCCGTCGGTGGATCCGGAACCGACGGGTCCGGATCCATCGAGGGGTCCCGATTCGGCAGGTCCGGATCCGGCGGCAGGTCCTGATCCGGCAGGTCCTGATCCGGCAGGTCCGGATTGGGCAGGTCCGGATTGGGCAGGTCCGGGTCTGTCGGATCCGGGCCCGGATCCGACAGACCCGGATCCGACGGGCCCTGATCCGGCAGGGCCGCATCCGTCCGGTGCGCCGGCGGCGCCGGATCCGTTCGGTTCATGCGCCCGAGGGGCAGGTGCTGGCTCATGCGATCTTCTCCCCTACCCAGCGGGCCAGTTCGAGCGGACTGAGGGCGGCGACGGGCATGCCCGCGGCGACGAGCCGACCCGCGACGCCCGTGGAGTAACGGGGCCGGCCCGTGTCGTCGAGGCTCGCGCAGCCCAGGACGTGACAGCCGGCCCCGACGAGCGCGCGGACCTCCGCGAGGAGGCCGCCCAGCGGGTAGCCCTCCTCGAAGTCGCTGACGACCACGACGAGGGTCCGCGACGGCACGGTGACCAGCTCGCGCGCGTGCCGCAGCCCCGCCGCGATGTGCGTGCCGCCGCCGACGCTGACCTCCAGCAGCAGCGACAGCGGGTCCTCCACGTGCCCGGTGAGGTCGATGACCTCCGTCGAGAAGGCCAGGAAGTGCGTCGACAGGGTCGGCACCCCGGCCAGCACCGAGGCGGTCAGCGCGGCCCACACCGTGGACGCCTCCATGGAGCCGGACACGTCCGTCACCAGGATCAGCCGCCAGTCGGCGGCCCGCCGGGCCCGTGTCCGGAAGACCGGGTGCTCGGGGACGACCTGGACGGTGCCGTCCGGGCCGCGGCGCGCGGTCGCCAGGTTGGCCCGCAGGGTGCGGGCCAGATCGAGGCCGCCACCGGGCCGTCTGCTGGGGCGCGGCAGGGCCGTGCCGTGCAGGGCGGGACGCAGCCGGGTGGCCAGCTGCCGGGTCAGCGCGTCGACCAGCCGCCGGACGAGCGGGCGCAGCGCGGCCAGCCGGGCCTCGGGCAGCCCGCCGGCGTGGCGGAGCACGGTCCGCAGCAGATCGACCGAGGGCCGCACGCTGTCGGCGTCCAGCTCGGTGAGGACGTCCCTGCGGCCCGCGGCGGCGGCCGCCGCCAGCACCTCCTCCCTGATACCGGGCCCGAACAGCGCGGCCAGCTCCCGCGACCACTCCCGCACCCCCGGGTACGGAACCTCCCGGCCGCCGCCGGGTCCCGCCCCGGTGAGATCGCCTCTGCTGCCCTCGCCGCGCCCGCTGCCGTACAGCTCGTCCAGCGCGGTCGCCAGCGGCGCCACGGACGCCGGCAGCCGGTCGGCACGGCGGCCCAGGACGAGCCGCCACCGGTCGGCGGGCGCCAGGAGGCGTCCTTCGTCGGCCGACGGCGCTGCGGCGGCTTCCGCGGTGGTGTCGGCCCCGGCGCCCCCCGGTGCGGGCAGCAGGCCGAGCGAGCGCAGGGTGTCGCGGGCGGCGAGGTCCGCCCCGGTCCACACGGCGAGCGCGGCCGGGTCGACCCCGTCGGTGTCAGTGACACGTGCGGTGTCTAGACGCTCCTCGACGGCCGCCAGGAGCCGGTCGCGCGCCGCGGGACTCAGGGTGTCGAAACCGCCCCGCAGTGCCGGGAGCCGGTCCAGGAACCCCCGGTCGGGCAGTTCCGCGACCCGGTCGAGCAGCGGCTCCAGCGCGGGCGCCGCCGCCTCGAGCAGCGGGCCCGCGGCGGTGAGCAGCCCGCCCAGCCGGGCGGTGAGCGCGGCGCGGGAGTCGGGGTCGACGGCGCCGTCCACCCAGGAGGCCACCCGGTCGCCGAGGACCCGGGCGTCCTCCTGCCCGAGCAGGACACGGACGGCCCCGGCGGCCCCGCGCATCAGCGGCGAGCCGTCGGCGGCGAGCCGGGCGAGGGCGTCGGTGAGCCGGATGCCGCCCAGCAGGTCGGCGCGGTGCGCCAGTTCGAGCAGGGCGTGCGCGTCGGCGGGGTCCTCGGACCCGGTCAGGCCGTCCACCTGCCGGACCGCCGCAGAGGTGAGCAGCTCGGCGGTGGCGGCCGCCCGGGCCGTACGGTCCGCGTCGGTGCCGAGGCCGGGGACGTGACCGGCGCGCAGCCGGTCCACCAGGCTCAGACCGGCGAGGAGTTCGGGGAGCGTGCCCGCCGGGGGCAGCGTCTCGGCGATGTCGTCGAGACGCTCGTCGGTGAGCGAGGGCAGACCGCACTCCGCCGCCCGCGCGAGCCCTTCCAGGCACTGCGCGGCCGTCGGGCCTCCCTCGTCCCGTTCCGCGCGCCGCCGTTCCCGCAGCAGGCCCTCGGCGGCCTGCGCCGGGGTCACACCCCGCACGGCGGCCGCGGTCAGCATGGCCGCCGTCGCGGGCGTCCAGCGCACCTCCCAGCGCGAGGTGAGGGCCTCGGACCCGCCCGCGCCGGCGACCTCCCTGGCCTGCGCGTACGGCACCCCGCACACGGTCAGTCGGCGCAGCAGCAGCTCACGGCGCCGGTCGAGGTCGGACCGCAGCGGGTCCAGGCGCAGGTCACGGGCCGTACCGGGACCGCCCGTCGCGGGACCGGGCAGGCCCAGCTCCGCCACCTCGGCCTCCACCGCCGGGGCGAGACCGCTGCGCGGCGCCTTCGGGGCGGGGCGACCGGTGCGCGTGCCGACGAGCACCCGCTCCATCGCCCGAGCCACGGCCCGCCCCCGCCCGTACGGCTCGCCCTGGGCCAGCACCGTCTGCACGGCCTCGACCAGCTCGCCCCGGCCCGCCGCGGGCAGCCCGCGCAACCGGGCGAGGTCGGAGGCGAGCCGGGCGATCTCGCGCGCGTCGGCGGGCCCCGACGGATGACCGAGACTCCGCAGTTCCGCGCAGATCTGCACGGCGGCCCGCGTCAGCGCCTCCTCCAGCGCCGTCGGATCGCCCGCCGCGCGCGCCACCCTGTCCTGCCACTCCGGATCCCGGATGCCGGCCGGGTAGCCGGAGCGCTCGTCGAGGAGGGCGTAGGTGTAGGGGATCAGCGAGGTCGTCCAGACGGTCCGGCGCCCGTCGGGGGCGGCTTCGGCCTCCTCGCCCGCGGGCTCTCCCACCAGCGCCGGGGCGTGGAACGCGCCGACCACCACGGCGGCCCGCTCCCCGTGCGCGGTGGCCTCGGCCAGCCGGGCCCGCATCCACCGCTCCCGCCGCAGATCCAGCTCGGGCACCCCGTCCGAGGCGGCCGCGTCCTCGCGCAGCGCCCACCCCGTCAGCAGGGCCGCCCGGCGCAGCGCCTCGGGCGGCGAGCCGGGGGCGGTGGCCTCGACGAGCCGGTCCCACAGGTCGTCCCCGGGACGGCCGGTCAGCCCGGCCCGCAGGGCGGCGGTGAGCCCGGGGCCGCCGGCCCCCGGCACCGGGGCGCGGTGGCCCTCACCCCACGCCCGGTCCGCGAGCGGCAGGTCGCAGGCGATCACCGGCACGCCGTGCCGGGCGGCCCAGCGCACGGCCGCCAGTTCCGGCGAGAAGTCCGCGAACGGATAGAACGCCGGCCCTCCGCCCCCGTCACTTGGGGCCGCGGCGAGCGCGACCGGGGCCCGTGTCTCCTCGTGCCCGAGCCATGGCAGCCACTCCTGCATCTCGGCCGGCAGCTCCACGAGCAGCACGTCCGGCCGCGCCCCGTCGAGCAGCGCGGGCATCGCGGCGGCCAGCGACGGCGCGTGGTGCCGTACGCCGACGAGGTAGGGCGCCGCCGGACCGGTGAGGGCGGCCAGGGCCGCGTCGGGCTCACGCCGTGCCCCACCGGGCGGGGCGGACCCGTCGTGAGGGGACCGAGGGGAAGCGGTCCCCTCACGAGAGGACCGTGGGGAAGGGGACACGTCACCGGGCGGGCCGGGCACGGCGTCCGGTGCGTCGGCGGAGGTACCGGGAGACCCGGCGCTGGGGGTGAGGGGCACGGCCGTCAGCCCTCCAGGACCGCGCGCAGGTCCCACAGGGTGCGCCAGGTGGCGGACCCCTGCTCGGCGCGGCGGCGCACCGGTCCGTCCCAGTAGCCCCGCAGACGGGGCGCGTCGGCGGGGTCGTCCTTGCGGACCACCCCGAGCAGATGCCCCGGCAGCAGGCCGAGCACGTCACGGTCCCCCGGGAAGTACGCCGTCGCGAGAGCCAGCGCGCCCGCGACGGACACCGCCTCCGCGGTGCTCATCACCGTGGACGGCCGCTCCACCTCCCAGCCCTCCGCCGACCGGCCCTCCCGCAGGTCCCGGAACGCGGTGACCAGAGCCTCCAGCACGGCGTCGTCGACCTGGAACGGCGCCCCCGCCCGCTCCACGGACGCCCGCGCCTGCCCGCGCACCAGCGCGGTCTCCGCGTCGAGGTCCGGAATCGGGCCCACCGTCTCGAAGTTGAACCGCCGCTTGAGGGCGGCGGACATCTCCGAGACGCCCTTGTCCCGCAGGTTGGCCGTGGCGATCAGGTTGAACCCGGGCGCCGCGTGCGCCAACGCGTCCTCCGTGCCCGCCAGCTCGGGCACGGCGATGCGCCGCTCCGACAGCAACGACACCAGTGAGTCCTGCACCTCGGGCAGACAGCGCGTGACCTCCTCGACCCGGGCGATGGCGCCCCGGCGCATGGCGGTCAGCACCGGCGACGGCACCAGTGCCCGCGGGCTGGGGCCCTGCGCCAGCAGCAGGGCGTAGTTCCAGCCGTACTTGAGCTGGTCCTCGGTGGTGCCGGCGGTGCCCTGGACCGTGAGGCCACTGGTGCCGCACACGGCCGCCGACAGCAGCTCCGACAGCATGGACTTCGCGGTGCCGGGCTCACCGACCAGCAGCAGACCGCGCTCGCCCGCGAGGGTCACCACACACCGCTCGACCAGCGCCCGGTCGCCGACGAACTTGCCCTCGACCGCCATGCGGCGCGGCACGCCCTCGGGCACCTCGGCCGCCTCGGGCAGCTTCAGCGCCCGCCCGTCGCTGCCCATGACGAAGGTGACGACCGCGCGCGGGGTGAGCCGCCAGGCGGGCGGGCGCGGCCCGTCGTCGTAGGCGGCGAGGAAGGCCAGTTCGGCGGCGTGCCGCTCCTCGGGCGGCACGATCTGGCGGGCGGGGGACGAGGTGGGGGTGGCGGTCATCGACGTGGTTTCTTCCAAGGGGGACGGGACGGCGGTCATCGGCGGCGGCCCTTGCGGGTGGCGCGGGTGGTGAGTTCCTCGTAGGCCGGGGCGTCTCCGGAGCGGACGCGGTCCCACGCACGGGTGAACAGCTCCGGCACCGGCAGCAGCGGCACCGCCAGGGAATGGTCGCGGACCGGGTACAGGCCTTCCTTCCAGACCTCCACCGGCAGCGCGGGCGCCTTGAAGTCGTACCAGCCGCACGGCAGGAACAGGGTGCGTCCGGCCCGCGGCCGCTTGGCCTCGACGACGAGAGCGGTGGCCGCGAGTTCGACGCGGGCCTTCTTCACCCGGGCGGGCTTCCAGCCGGTCCACCGGGCACAGTTGCGGTCCGTGGGGTCGGGCAGGGCCAGCAGCTGGAGGTAGAGCGCGGCGGCGTCCTCGCCCAGACCGTGCGTCACGGCGACCTCGGACACCAGCTCCGGCACGCTGACCGTGGGGTCCTGCGCGTACCCGGCGGGCGCTTCGGTGCCGCCACCGGCGGCGAGGGCGCGGGCGAGCCCGTCGTCGAGGATCGTCCGCAGCGCCCGCAGACCGTCGCCGCGGCCCGCCCCGGTCAGCCCTTCGACGAGCCCGAACACGGCGTCGTCCGGCCCGGTGAGCCCGGCCGGGCGCACCAGGACGGCTTCTTGGTCCTGGTACCAGGGGCGCAGGACGAGGGCCTCACCCAGCCGCGTCAGGCCGTCCTCGCCGGCGCCCCCGGCGGCCGGCAGACCGTACGCCCCGCGCAGCTGGGCCGCGGTCGTTCCGCCGCTTTCCGCCCAGGTGACGTCGAGGTCCAGCAGCAGCCCCGGGTCGGCGACCCGGCGGCGCAGCGCGGCCAGGCCCTCCGGCAGGGCGGCGCGCAGCGGATGGCCGTACGGCAGGGAGTAGGCGAGCCCCGCCAGCGCGGCCACGCCACGCGTCAGGTCGTACCGTCCCGGCAGCGCCCCGGGATCGTCCGGGACCAGGTCGCCGTCCTTGTCGGGACGCTGAACGGTGGTGCGGCTGAGCCAGGGGGTGCGTCCGGGATTGAGGATCTGTTCGGCGGAGACCGTCGCCAGGCCGGCGAGGGACAGCTCCCCGGCGAGGTCCTCGGGCAGCCGGACGATCCCGCTGAGCCGCTCCTGCCACACCCGGCCCGCCGCGCCCGTGTCGGGTCCGCAGGTCCACAGGTCCCCGGGGCTCTCGGGCAGGAGGGCGCCGGTCAGCGCCGCCAGGTCGCCGGCCGGGAGCGAGCCCAGGAGCGCGTCACCCAGGTTCTTCTGACGCGGCTTCAGGGCGGTCGCGGCGATCACCTCGGCGGTGAGCTGCGCCGGCTTGCCCGCGAGCAGCAGGGCCGCCTGCATCCGCCCCAGCCCGTCCCCGGTCGCCGCGGCGAGGGCGTCGGGCGCCTCCGCCTGCCAGGGCGCGGCGCCCTTGTCCCGTACCAGCCGGGTCACGGCGGCCAGCGCGTCGGCGGCGAACACCGGCGGATGCGCGCTCTCCTTCTCCAGCGTGAAGTGGGCGACCGCGCCGAACACGCCCGCCGGATCGTGGTCCAGGGCGAGCCAGTGCACGCGCCCGCCCTGCCTGTCGGTGTTCCGGCAGTCGAGGACGACGACGGTCCGGCCTTCCCGGCGCAGCACCTGACCGGACCGCTCCTGCTTGGGGAACGGCTCGCTCAGCACGATCTCGCGCAGGGCGCCGCCCGGCGCGGCCAGCGGCCCCTCCGTGATCGCCTCGAACAGCAGCAGCAGCGCCTCCCGGTGCGCGTCCGTGACGGTCGGGGAGGCGGCGCGGTAGGCGAGCGGGCGCAGCACGTCCAGCACGGACGGCCACGCCAGCCCCATGCCCGGCACGGTGAAGTCGTCGCTGTGCCACCCGCCGCCGGCCGAGGTGAGCCTGGCCCCCGCGGGCAGCGGCCTGCCGTCGGCGGGCTTCCCGGAGAGCACGTGGTTGACGGCGCGGATCTGCCGCAGGACGGTGTGGTTCGCGTCGCCGCCCGCCCAGCCGTGCAGGTGCGCGAAACCGTCCACGGCCTCGCGCAGGGTCTGGTCGTCGCCGTTCTCGGGGCGGTAGTCGGCGAACATCCCCTCGGTGCGCCGCCGGTCGGCCTGCGGCCGCTCCACCGGAGGCGCCGCGAAGGCGGCGGTCGACTCCGCCAGACGCACCACGGCACGCACCAGGGAGGCGACACCGGCGAGCAGGCGCGGCTCGGTGAGTGCGGGCAGGCAACGGGAGACGGCCTCCCGGAGCACGGTGTCGGCGCTCGGGACGGCCGGCTCGGCGTCCGCCGTCCCCGTGGCCGTGACGCCCACCGCCGCCGTCCCCGCCGTCCCCGCGGCCGACGTTCCGGCAGCCATGCCCGCCACGCCCGCCAGGCCCGCCAGGCCCGCCGCGCCTGCCACGCCCGCCGCGCTCGCCAGGCCCGCCGCGCTCGCCAGGCCCGCCGCGGCCGGAGCCGCGCTCGCGCTCGACGCAGC
>NZ_JBHWKO010000102.1:0-8049 GCF_042731035.1 Streptomyces sp. NPDC059895 | reverse complement strand
CGGGCGAGTAGACCTTCATCACCATAAAAGATGCCTCCTACCCGACCTCTACCGGGGCCGGGATCAGAGGTGTCCACCACTCGGGGACAGGCCCCCCTGTCACCACGAACATCCCGTGCTCGTTTGCCGACCGGCGTCGTGGTGTTCGCCATGTCCAGTCAGGTCGGCACGGAGGCAACGTGGCACGCAGGCTGTCAATCGGTCAGCTCAGGGTGCAGGAGATCGTCCACCGGGACGGACGGCGGTCGCACACGATCGTCCAGCCGGCCGGTGGCGTACATGCGGGCGCAGAACGGTTCCTGTCCCAGTACGCGGGCACCGGGTCGGACCGGCCGTACGCGTACCTGCTTGTCGACCACCTACGGTGGCTGGAGCACGAGGGACTGGTCCCGGAGAGCGTCGGCTTCAGGGACCTGGAGCGGTACATGGGCGCGGTCGGCGCGAAGGCAGCCGCGCCGCTGAGGTCGCCGTGGCGGGTGGGCAAGCGTCCCTACGGCGACAGCGCGCTGTCCTCGGCGGCGTCGTGTCTGAAGGGCTTCTACCTGCGTCAGGCCGAGCTGGGCATCAACTCCGAGTTGGCCGAAACGCTCGACAAGCGGCGGATGCCGACCCGACAGGACCGGGACCGCGCCCTGCTGGGGCACATCACGAAGGACATGGCGGCGAACCCGCTGGCGCCTCGCAGGATCCGCCGTCGGCATCCGAAGATGCTGCCGGACGGCGCCCGTGGGCTGCTGCTGCCCGTGGTGAACTCGGCCCGTGACCGGCTGGTCGTCGACTGGCTCAGCGACGGAGGTTTCCGCGTCGGTGAACTGTGTGGGCTGCACCTGTGCGACCTTCACCTGCGGGAAGGAGCCAGCTGCGGCGAATGCCGCACTCCGCACGTCCACGTGTGTCATCGCGAGGGCCTGCCCAACGGGGCCCGGGCGAAGACGAAGCGGCCCTGGGAACTGGCAGACGGCATCATCCGAGGCGGGCTCATCAAGAGGGTCAGCCCGGCGGTGATCCACGCCTACTTCGACTACCTCACAGGTGAGTACCCGCGCGGCGCCTCCCACGGGATGCTCTTGGTCCAGCAGCACGGACCGGACCGGGGCCTTCCCTGGGCTCCGGAAGGCGTCCGCAGAATGACCGCCCGGGCCGCGGCCCGGGCGGGTCTGGGCAAGATCCGCCCCCACGCCTTCCGCCATTCCTTCGCGACCGCGGTCCTCGATGCCTCCGACGGCAACCTCGTGGTGACCCGGGATGCTGGCGGCTGGGCCTCCACCCAGGTGGTCGACGAGATCTACGCCCACGTGGACGTCAACGATCCCGTCTTCAACGCCGCGCTGCTGAAGACATGGGGTGAGTGACGATGGGCTCGACGTCACCGCTCCGCGTCCTGGCCGACCCGGTCCGCGCCCGTTACACCCGCGACAGGCTTGAAGTGCTGACCGCTCTGCTCGGCGGGCCGTCGGTCGATCCGCTCTACCGCGGCTCCGTAATCGAAATCCCCGCGGACCACCCCGTCTATCGCTGGGGCTGCAAGGTTGCCAGCTGCGGAAACGCAAAATCGTCACGCAGAGACATCTGCAGTCCCCACGAGCGGGAGTGGCTGCGCGCGCGGCGTGAAGGTGTCACGCGTCGCGCCTTCCTCAACGATGCCAGGCCAGTCGAGGTCCGGCGGCCCGACGCTGCGGCGGGCACACTCGACCTCCGGGGCCTGTTGCCCCTGACCAGGGCAGAGTTCCAGTGGGGGTTGTTCTCCCATACGCAGCAGGCATCCCGCTACGACTGGCACGCGAGTGAACTCCGCGCAGTCGTCCGCTTCCTCCAGAACCACCGCGTCGCATCACTGTTGGAGCTCGCGCCAGCCGGCGAGCACGTCCCCACCCGGCTCGCCGGCGTCCTGCGCGAGATCTCCGCCGAACTGCGGCGCTGTGATGGATGAGGCCGCAGTCTTTCTTGATCCGGCGTCTCCAGGGCAGACCACGGGTCGCAATACGTGTCAATTCGGTATACCGACCGGCTCGCCGACATCGGGGCTTCGGCCTCGGTAGTTGCTTGAGCATGCGGGCGTAGGCGTCACGCTCCGGCAGCCGTGGCAGGCATACGTGGCGTTCGTCCTCGACGTCTACTCGCGGATGATCGTCGGCGCGCAGGCGAACCGGCCGGTAACCCCCAATCGCGGCAACTGCGGCTGGGCGACGATCTCTGCGCAAGAGGGGTCACTCACCGCCCACGGCCGCACCGCGGTAAAACGGTCCGAAGGGCCCCGTCGAGTGGGAGTGACGGCCCCGGGGAGGACGAGGCGCCTGGGCATGCGCGGTACCGGTTCATGAACTGCCCGAAACGGAATCAGGCATCGGCATCCCCGAGGCCGCCTACGAAATGGTTAAGACGTCGTCTCATTTGGAGTGCTGGGTAGTCTGCACCGTGTGGTGATGGTCGAGCGCATGGTGCCGGACGAGTTGTGGGAGCTGTTCCAGCGGGTGGTCCCACCCGCTCCATCACGGCCGCAGGGCGGCGGCCAGCGCCGGTACGGGGATCGCGAGGTGCTGGCCGCGATCATCTTCGTGGCCACGACGGGCTGCACCTGGCGGCAACTGCCGCCGGTCTTCGGCCCCTCGGGGCCGACTGCGCACCGGCGCTTCACCGAGTGGACCGCCGCCCGGGTCTGGGCGAAGCTCCACCGTGTCATCCTCGACGAACTGGGTTCGCGCGGAGAGTCGGACTGGTCGCGCTGCGCGATCGACTCACGGCGTCATCGTGGTGACTCCTTCTGGTGCGGCCTGCTGCTCGGGGGGTGCGGGGCTCGTCTTGCGGACAAGCTGTACGTCGACAGGCAGTGTTCCCTGTCAAGTTCTGCGTGTTGAAGTGCCGTTGGTCTGCGCCACTGGCCCAAGGCCCAGCTCTTGGTCAGACTTCAGTGAGGTGCGGGGTGCCCCGGGGCAGCCAGGTGAATGGCTTGCTGCGCTCCGAGGGCAGGGCCTCCAGTTTCGTGGTGAGGGCTTCCGGGCCTTCACGGAAGTGATGCCAGCCTTCGTAGTGGACGGGATGGATCGTCGTGGGACGGATGGTTTCGCACAGGGCGAGCGCGTCGGCGGCGGTCATTGAGTAGCGGACGGGGCCGGTGAGGGGGAACTGGACGCCGCCCAGGTGGAGCAGGACGGTGCCGGGGCGCAGGGCGGCGGCGGTCTTACGTACGGCGCCGTACAGAACCGTGTCTCCGGTGATCCACAGCGGTCCGTGGTGCTGGCCGGGCCAGGCGAGGGCGAACCCGATGACCTGCCCGGCGACGGGGCGACTGAGGGGCGGTCCGTGTCGGCAGGGGGTGGCGGTGATGGCGATGGGTGGCCGGTCCGGCGCCTGCAACCGGGTGGTCTGACCAGCCTTGAGGCCCTGTGCAGTCGTGCCGCCCAGCCGACGCGCCCCGGCACGGGTGGTCACCACAGTGGTGACGTCGGCGAGGAGGGCACGGCCGGCGTCGTCGAGGTTGTCGCCGTGGTGGTCATGCGTGAGCAGTACCGCGTCGACCGGTCCGATTTCCTCGGGGAGCAGGGCAGGGCCGGTGAGTTTGAGGGAGGACGTTCCCCAGCCGAAGGAGTATGTACGGCCGGGTGGATCGAAGGTGGGGTCCGTCAGCAGTCGCCAGCCCGCGAACTTGATGAGGACGGTGGGGCCGCCGATATGGGTGAACCGGACTTCCGTCATCAACGCCTCCTGGAGCCGCGGTGCCCGGCGGGCCGGGCACCGCGATCGGTGGGTCAGGTGTGGTCGAGGGCCCAGGCGAGGGCGTGGTCGGCGATCTCCTCCCAGCCCTTCTGGGCGGGCATCAGATGGCACCGTCCCGGATACTCGACGATGTCGGTGACGGTGTTCGACTTGTAGTGCTTGGCGTTGGACTTCTGGATCTTGGGCGGCATCAGGTGGTCGTTCTCGCCCGAGACGAACAGCAGCGGAGCCCGGTCGTCGTTGCGGTAGTTCACGTACGAGTCGGCGTGGCCGGGGTGGATGTTGGCCAGCGCGCTGCCCCAGAACACATGGCCGGAGGCGGGGATGTGGTAGCGCTCGTAGAGGGCGCGGGCCTCGTCTTCGGGGAAGGTGTTGGTGAAGGCGTAGCGCCACTGATCGTAGGTGAATCCGACGGCCTTGTGCCGGTTGGCTGGGTTCTTCAGCACCGGGAACGTCGCTTTCAGCTGCGACAGCGGAACCGTCGCCACTCCCTCGGTGGGCGCGGAGTTGAGGGCCACTCCGGCGCTGCCGTATCCGTGGTCGAGGAGGATCTGGGTGAACACTCCGCCGGCGGAGTGGCCCATGATGATCGGCTGGGTGTCGAGGCCGTCGATCAGCTTCTCCAGCGACGAGATGACCGAGGGAACCGTGAGTTCCTCGATCGGGGTGGGGTCGGCGTTGAGCGCCTCGACCTCCGCTTCGAAGCCGGGGTAGGCGGGGGCCAGCACCCGGAAGCCCTGGGACTGGTAGCGGGTGATCCAGTGTTCCCAGCTGCGGGGTGTCACCCAGAAGCCGTGGACGAGGACGATGGTGTCTGGTTTCATGAGCGTTCGCTCCTTCAACGGGTGGCGGCGTAGGCGGCCGCGATGATCTTGGCGGCGGCTTCCGGGTGGGAGATCATGACCACGTGCGAGGACCGGATCTCGGTCACCGTGCTGCCTGCGCGTTTGGCCATGAACCGCTGGGCGGCGGGCGGGATGACCTTGTCCTGGGTCGGGATCAGGTACCAGGACGGGATGGTCTTCCAGGCGGGCGCGCCGCTGCCGCCGCTGAGGCCGTCGACGCTGCCGGGGCGCTGGGTGGCCGCCATCAGACGGGTCTGGGAGGCGGGCAGATCGGCAGCGAACACGGCCCGGAACTTCGCGGCGTCGATGTATCCGTCGGTCCCTGGTTTGCTGCCGGGCACCGGGTAGCTGCGTGGGATCAGGGCGGCGCCCAGTTCACTGCCGGGGAACTGGCCCGCCAGTTGCAGCGCGCTCTCGCCCTCGTCCGGCGCGAACGCCCCCATGTACACCAGGGCCTTGACGTTGGCGTGGCCGCGGGCGGCGTTGGTGATGACGATGCCGCCGTAGGAGTGGGCCGCCAGGATGACCGGGCCGGGGATGGTGTCCACCACACTGGAGATGTAGGCGGCGTCGCCGGCGGTGTCCCGCAGCGGGTTGGCGGGCGCGATGACCGGGAAGCCGGCCTTCTGCAGCAGCGCGATGGTGTCGTTGAAGCCGGAGGCGTCGGCGAACGCCCCGTGTACGAGCACGACGGTCGGCTTGGGCCCCTTCTCGGGCTGCACGGCTTTGTGGGAGGTCGCCTGGGCGGAGACCGCGCCGGTGACGATGAGAACGGCGGCGGCCAGTGCCGTCAGCAGACGGCGCGGTGCTGGAACACGCATGACGAACCCTTTCGGACAGGAGGGTTAGACCGTGCGGAGGTGCTGTCGGGCGGCGCTACCGGGACCGATCCCGGTGCCGGTGACGACGAGGACTGGTGGGGTTCAGGAGGCGAGGAACGCGAGCAGGTCGGCGTTGAACTCGTCCTTGAATGCGCCCACGAGACCGTGCGGAGCACCCGGATAGACCTTCAGCGTCGCGTCCTTGACGAGCTTGGCCGACTCCAGGCCGGCGGCCACGATCGGGACGATCTGGTCGTCGTCGCCGTGGGCGATGAAGGTGGGGACGTCGAAGCGCCCCAGGTCCTCGGTGAAGTCAGTCTCGGAGAACGCGCGGATGCAGTCCAGCGCGCCCTTGAGTCCGACCTGCATGCTCTGCAGCCAGAACGCGTCCGACACACCCTGCGAGACCTTTGCACCGGGACGGTTGAAGCCGTAGAAGGGCAGGCTCAGTTCGGCGTAGAACTGCGACCGGTCGGCCGACACACCCGATCGGATGGCGTCGAACGCCTCAATCGGCAGGCCCTGCGGATTGGTGTCGGTCTTGAGCATGAGGGGCGGCACCGCGCCCAGCAGGACGGCCTTGGCGATCCGGGACGTACCGTGTCGGCCGATGTAGCGGGTCACCTCGCCGCCGCCCGTTGAGTGACCGACCAGTACGGCGTCGTGCAGGTCGAGGGCTTTGATCAGCTGGGCGAGGTCGTCGGCGTAGGTGTCCATGTCGTTGCCGTTCCAGGGCTGGCTGGAGCGGCCGTGTCCGCGCCGGTCGTGCGCGATCGCACGGTAGCCGTGCGAGGCGACCAGATGCAGCTGGTCGTCCCAGGCGTCGGCGTTCAACGGCCAGCCGTGGCTGAACACCACCGGCCGTCCGCTGCCCCAGTCCTTGTAGAAGATCTCCGTGCCGTCGCGCGTCGTGATGAAGTTGCCCATGGGAGCGCTCCCGTCAGCAATCGTGTCGATGCCGGTGACCGACTTCGGTGAGGGGGATCGTGTCAGTGACGCGGGCCCCGTTCTTTACCGTGCACGCCAAAGACTGTTCCCTGCGTGCCAAGGCACCTGCTCCGGCGGGACTGCTGCGGCACGAGGTGAAGAACCACGCTCAGGTGGCCCGGAAGTGCTTGGATCCGCCTGTCCAAGCCACCCCCGGTGCTGAAGAATCCGGGAGACGGCACGGCAGCGGAGGGGCCGCTGCTACCGCCCTGGGGGGGACCATGCTGGTTTTGGACACGGAGGACATACCCGCCGCCGACCGGATCGAGGCGTTCCACGCCGTGGCTGTCGGGGAGAGCGGCAGCTGCTCGGTCGAGCAGGAACATCCCGAGGCAGGCATCCGGAAGAGACTGGAAGTCTGGAACTTCGGCCCGTTGACCCTGTTCGCCACGCGCGGCTCCGGTATGCGCATCTGGCGCACCCCGCGCCACTCGCGATCCGACTCGATGAACACCGTCTCAGTCATCACCCAGAGCCATGGGACGGGCGCATTCACCTGGAACGGCCATCAGCAGCGCGTGGGACCCGACGCCCTGGCTCTGGCGCACAAGACCGCCGGCTACGAGTACGCGTGGTCCGGGGCAGGACAGTCCGTTGCCTTCATGGTCGACACCGAGCGTCTCGGCCTGCCCGAACACCTGGTCCGGACCGCGATACCCCTCCTGGAGCAGAGCAATATCGCGCCGTTGCTGCTGGATCACATACGGAGCCTGCGCCGCCGCGCCGACCAGCTCAGCGCCGACCCCGGCGCCGAGGCGCTCGGCTCCGCCACCCTGGAACTCACCCGCGCCCTCATCGTCTCGGTGGCCGCCGACGAACGCACCCGGCGGTCGGTCGCCGAAGACACCCTCCTCACCCGCGTCCTCGCCTACATCCGCGCCCATCTGACCGACCCCAGGCTCACTTCCCACAGCATTGCCGCGGCCCACAACATCTCCGTACGAACCCTCTACCGGTTGTGTGAGCAAGGCGGCCTCAGTCTGGAGAAATGGATCATTCGCCGACGCCTGGAAGGCACACGCCGCGACCTGACCACGCCCGAGAACACCCACCGCACAATCGAGGCCATCGCCCGGTCCTGGGGCTTCACCAACCCCGCCCACTTCGCCCGCCGCTTCCGCCAGACCTACGGCGTCACGCCTCGCCAGTGGCGCCGCCTCCACTACAACGCGGCAGCTTTCGCGCCCCCGGACCAGCCTTAACGATCACGGCGAAGTCCGGATGAGCCGCCTGCGAGATCAGGTGATCCACAATGCTCCATTGGTCGATCGGAGAACCCGCAGACGGAGCTCTGCCGGACGGCCGACCGAAGTCCACATTCACGCCCATGTGGCTCGGGATGCGCCCGGGCTGATGTCCTGGCCAGTGTGCTGCCCAGGTCGGGGGGTGTCTGCACGTTGGTCTGGGCTGGCTCCCCGTGACTCCCAGTGGGTCGGTCCACGCCGGTCCGTAGGCACGGCCGTCCTGGGCAGTGCGTCAAGCCTGCCGCCGCTGCTGGCCTGGCCCTCTCCGCCGCCGGGCCGCTCTGCCCCGGGCCTGCGTTGCTCCAGGGCAGAGCGGGTGCAGGAGGGGCTACGGGGTGGTGTCCTTAGACGTCGTCTCATTTGGAGTGCTGGGTAGTCTGCACCGTGTGGTGATGGTCGAGCGCATGGTGCCGGACGAGTTGTGGGAGCTGTTCCAGC
>NZ_JBHWKO010000101.1:0-8316 GCF_042731035.1 Streptomyces sp. NPDC059895 | reverse complement strand
TCGGTGTCGTACTCCGGCCGCACCTCGGCGACCATCCGCACCGCACGACGGCGCAGCTCAAGCGGGTAAGGGGAAGGACGTGCCATGACTCGATCCTCTCAAATGATCGAGTCCCTACCGAACCCGGAACGGTTCAATCACCTTGACTGACGCGCTGCCACTCGTTCATGGACTGCTCGATGAGACGGTTCGCCTGCTCTCGAAGGCCGTCAAGGAACTTGGCGTAGTGGCGAAAGAGAACCTCGATGCTCTGGCCGGCGCGGCGGGCGCACTCGGCCGGGTCCACTCCGGAGTAGAGCCAGAACGAGATCCCGGCGTGACGGAGATCGTAAGGCCGCTTGGCCAGGCGAGAAGTGCGCTCAGTACGGGTCAGGGCGTATTCCCGGGCCCTCGCCCATGTGATGCCGTAGGCGGCAGCGTCCACGTAGTTGCCAGCCTGGTTCCGGAAAAGTCGACCGTCAGGTGCCACGTCGAACCTACGGCGACATGACCCTAGACAAGTCACATCGTTGCAGGTCAGGGGCACTCTCCGCTTATTTGATCAAGCCTCGGACACCCCACCTCGCGAAAGCGCGAGGTTAGACGGGCGTGTGCTGTGCTGTACGGCGCGGTCTGGTTGAGCGGATCCATCCGGCGACGGGTGTCCACTGCGTGTACCTGGCAGGGGACGCAACGAACAATGATGCGGTTGTAGAGCGGCTTGGGTGGCGAAGAATACGGCGGGCCTGTAGGTTCTCAATTTCAGTGTCAGGCGCCGACCCTGTGACCTGGATATTTCCCTTGAGTCTCACGTTGTGTCGGCAGGCGGCTGTCTCAGATCGGTGTCATTTCCTCAGGCTGTCCAGCAGGCTGCAACGCGGCCCGGGGCGTCACGAACCTGCATCGGCAACCATCCGTTCCACCCACTCACACACCTTCGTTGCACACGAACGTCCCGAGCGTCGTCGCTGACAAGCGCCTGCGGGACTACGGACGGGTTGATCAGCCCATAATTGGAGTCAGTGCCGAGCGACCCGGCGCATCGCACCCGCCCCGGGTGCACTCACCGCGATCGGAGAGCATCGTGAAGAACAGCGCGTTGTGGCGAGTGGTTGACAACGAGAGTGGTACCCAGTCCATCGTCAGCTCGCCCTCCGAGGCGGTCGCGTTCGTCAACAGCCGATTCGACACCGCTGACGACGACGAGCCGTTCAGCATCACCGAGGTCGGTCCTCTCCTTCCGAAGCCGCTCGGGGTCATCACTGCATGGGCTGCCGAGAAGGACGGCGAGCGAACCGACGGGCGTACTGCCCCGATCACCATCAGGCCGGTTGTGACGGACAACGCCAGCGAGTGCGATGACGTCGTGCTCTGGGGCGACGTGTACGTCTCCTGGGACCACGACATGTACACCGTCGAGGAGCCGGACAGCTCCGAGTACAGCGAGGCTTACAGCGCGGCCGAGTTGAGCGCGATCCTCGACGAGTACGCCGATGACTACGAGTACGCGCCTGAAGGGCCTGAAGGGCCCGACAGCCACAGGTGGCCGAAACCGGAAGAGTTGATCACCTACGGCGCCCAGGAGTGCGCCAAGCGGTTCGGGCACCTCGACGACGACGCCCTGCTGTGGCTCGCTGCCACCCGCATCACGCTCGCCGTGTGGCGCAACACACCCGTCGAGAACTGGCATGCCGGGAAGAGTCCGCTGCACGACGGCACAATGATGCGGATCAACGCGGCAACCACCCGACTCGTGCGCTCGATGCTGTCGTTCGACCATGTCGACTGGATCGGTCTCGGTCTCGCGATCGTCAACCCGTCCCGGGTTCTACCGACGGGGCAGTCTGTGCTCGAGCTCGGGCTGGCCTGCCACAACCTTGACGACCCGGCACACGAGGATGATCCGCGCGTAGAACTCGCGGAGATGGCACAGGTCGCGATCTCATGGGGGCGAAGGTACTGCCTTAGCGAGAAGGAGTTCGGTCTGCGAACCCTGGTCGAATCCTTGTGCGCGTTCGACAACGGCTGGTTCGGAGCACCGAGTTGGGGGCGCATCGTCGATCGGTTCCTTACGGCTGTCGACGACCGGGAGAATGCGCACTGGCGCATACACCGGGACAAGCCTTGGTTCGACGGGTGGTTCACCAACCGGCCGGCCGACATTGCGGACACCACGGAATTTCGTCGGCTGCTCCTTGCCGGGCCCGACCTGCTGTCCGAGGAGGCCGCCGAATGGTGCGTGGATGGCGCCATCGGCTACGTCTGTCAGGACGACCACGCAAACGGCTGCCCACTGTGCGGTATCCCGCTGGCAACGGAGTCCTCAAACGAGTGACGGCAGTGGCCAGCGATTCTCAATCCCGTGTCAGTTTGTCCAGTCACATGACATCGCGACTGAGAAAATGACACGGGATCTGAGAACCTACAGGGCCGCTTCATGTCCGTCGACACGATCTACCCGCCGATGCTGGCAGCACTGGAGGAAGACGTATGACCGAGCAAACGGCACAAGAGCGACCGGGCATCGCAGCCGCGATCGTGGTACAGGACGGCGCCGTGCTCATGGTTCGCCGCCGGGTCGCGGAAGGTCAACTGTCTTGGCAGTTCCCGGCGGGCGAGATCGAGGGGACGGAGACCCCTGAACAAGCAGCCGTGCGAGAGACGAGCGAAGAGGTCGGCATGGAGGTGACCGCTCTCAAGGTCCTCGGAGAACGGGTTCACCCCAAGACTGGCCGGAAGATGACCTACGTGGCCTGTGTCGTAGAGTCCGGCGCTCCTTACGTGGCGGACGACGATGAACTGGCTGAGGTGGCATGGGTCCGGCATGCCCAGATTCCCGCGTACGTGCCATACGGCCTCTTCGACGCGGTGCAGGTATATCTCGACGCCGCACTGAGCCGGTAACACCTCGGTGCGTGCTGCGGACGGAGGACGAGGCAGCTTCGGGTAATCAGACCGCCCTCCCGACGAGCTAAGGAACTGGTCGTGGACACTGAAATCGGCCTGATCTGCCTGCGGTTGGTTAGCGTGGCTTCGCCATTGCCTCGTCGACCAAGTGTTCACTCATGGAGTGCCAGAGCTTCAGGTTGTATAACTCTCGTGCCACCTTCGTGTCTCCCGCGGACCGCGCTCCGCGGCCGACGTCTCATTTGTGTGCGTCCGGTGGCGTAAGACGCTGCCGCCATGGGTGGTCCGGCACGGTTACTGCGATGGCGTTCGCCAACCAAATGCGTTGAGGTTCGCCGAGCAGCGGCAGTACCGCTTCGAAGTCTGTCTCATCCTTCTCCCGAGTCGCCTTCGCCTTGTAGTAGAGCTGCACCTCGGGCGCCAGGTAGGGGATACCAGTCCCGCTTCTTCGTCCCAACCGCTCGATCGGAAGCCGGATCCGTGGGGTACGCCGAGAGACCCAATGGGTGCCCTCCGCCTCGTCCAGCATGAGCTGCACGGACCAGGGTGCCTCAGAGGGCTTCTCGAAACCGAGTGTGGGGTTGGGGGTTCCGTACGGGTGTGCTGTTCAGGTGATTGTGGCCGCGCGGGGGCATGAAGGCAGGGCCTCTCGGTAGCACAGAGGGTGTCTACGCCACTGCTCACCGGGAGGCCCTGTTGCCGCAGTTGTATCGGTCGGCTGTGAATGAGTCCATTCCGGACACGCGGACGTGTGACTGCTTCGCCCATGCGTACGGCAACGCCGCGGACAATCCGTCCGGTGGGCATTGCTATCCGACCGACATGAGGGACGCGGAGTGGGCGGCGGTCCGCGACATGATCCCGAAGCCCGCGTGGGCCGGGGGCCGGGGCGGCCGGCCGGAGGAGTACTGCCACCGGGACATACTCGACGCGATCCGGTATGTGGTGGACAACGGCGTGAAGTGGCCTGCGCTGCCTGCCAATTACCCGCCGTGGAAGGCGGTGCACCGGTTCTTCACCCGGTGGCGGAAGCAGGGGCTGACCGGCGAGTTCCACGGCCGGCTCCGCGCCGCGACCCGTGAAGCTCAGGGCCGGGATGCGGAGCCGACGGCGGGGGCGATCGACTCGCAGTCCGCGCGCGGCACGTCCACGGTCGAGGCCGCCACCAGCGACTATGACGGCGGGAAGAAGATCAAGGGGCGCAAGCGGCACATCGTGGTGGACACCCTCGGCCTGATCCTGGCGGTCATGGTCACCCCCGCCTCGACGGGGGACCGGGACGCCGCCCAGGACCTCCTGGCCCAGGCCACCAGGCGGCATCACCGGCTCAGGCGCGTATGGGCAGACAGCGGATACACCGGCATGCTGGTGGGCTGGTGCGCGACCGCCCTGAACCTGATGCTGACCGTCATCCGCCGCAGCGACGACCACAAAGGCTTCGTTGTGCTGCCCAAACGGTGGATCGTCGAGCGGACGTTCGCCTGGCTCACCCGCTCCCGGCGCCTGGCCCGAGACTACGAGCGGCTGCCCGCGTCGTCGGAGGCGATGATCCTGTGGTCGATGACCATGGTCATGACCCGCCGCCTCGGCCGTCGCCGCAGGCGAACCGGCCCGGTGCCGGCTCGTGCGCCCATCCCCGCGCAACGAGCCGCTTGAGCTTGCACCGCACGCCCTCGACCTTCGCAGGAACCACCTCCAGCCCCAACAAGGCAGTGATCTCACGGCAGTTCAGTGGCTGACCGCCCGTGACGCGGCGTTCGGCCAGCAGGCCCATGACCTGCTGATATTCCGGCGCCAACACCGCGGCCGACAGCCCCTCCCGCCAGACCGGAACCAGCGATCCGGGCTTCACCGCTGACGGCGTCCTGGCCTCGTTCCCTTCCGGCGGCTTCCCCGCCACAGCCTCCTGGCCTGCGGTCTCACTCGCGTCCCACACCTCACCGACCCGCCTGCGGGCGATCAGCCACTCGTCCCACTCCGACTGCGCCGCCTCCAGTTCGGCCTGCAACTCCTCCACCCGCTTCCGGGCCGCACGTTCCCGCTCCTCCAGCCGCCCCAACACCGACGCCATCACACACCTCCAGCACGCCACCTCCACGGACGCACCGGACCTACCTCACCCACCCCGGCATCATGCCTGACCAGCACAAACTCAGCCACCACACTCGGTTTCGAGAAGCCCTCTGAGGTGTCCCGACACGCTCCCGCGTTCGCCACCGCCCTACGCGGATACAAGCAGTCCCTGGATGCCGGCGACGAGGCCACCGCCGCTGCGGTGATGGCCTGGCTCGGCGGCCAGCCGCACGTCGCCGCAGCCGCCCGGCGCAGTGCAGGCGTCCGCGGCGACCTCGACCACTTCGGTGCCTTCGGCTTCCTGCAGGGCCTGCTCACCGTGCTGAGGGATGCCGGGCACGCCGGCCTCGTCCTCGTCCTGGATGAAGTAGAAACCCTGCAACGGGTCCGCTCCGACGCCCGCGACAAGGCACTCAACGCGCTGCGGCAGCTCATCGACGAGGTCCACTCCGGCCGCTTCCCCGGCCTGTACCTCGTCATCACCGGAACGCCCGCCTTCTACGACGGGCAGCAGGGCGTCCAGCGTCTGGCACCGCTCGCCCAGCGTCTGGCCACCGACTTCACCACCGACCCCCGCTTCGACAACCCGCGGGCCGTCCAGATCCGGCTGCCCGGATGCACCGAGGCATCACTGACCGGCCTGGGCACCACCATCCGCGACCTGTACGCCGAAGGCTCCCAGTCTCCCGACCGGATCAAGCAGCTCGCCGACGACGCCTACCTCACAGACCTGGCCCGGGCTGTGGGTGGGGCACTGGGCGGGAAGGTCGGAGTCGCACCGCGGTTGTACCTGAAGAAACTCGTCGGCGACGTACTCGATCGAATCGACCAGTTCCCCGACTTCGACCCACGCACGCACTACAAGCTGACCGTGGCCAGCGATGATCTCACCGCCACCGAACGGAACTTCGCCACGCCCGCACCAGCCGCCTCGGCGGACGACCTCGACCTCTGACGACCCAGTTTCCAAAGTCCCGAACTCTGACGAACAGCCCTGGAGTTACAGACGTGCAGGAGCAGCCTCGCGGCACCGATCCGCTGGAGCGCCTCGACCCGGTAGTCCTGCACCACATCGTCAACACGCTCGGGTGGCCCGATCTGCGCCCCCTGCAGAAGGCATCCGTGCACCCGCTGATGGACGGCGAGGACGCAGTCCTGCTCGCGCCGACGGCAGGCGGGAAAACGGAGGCCGCCACCTTCCCCCTGTTGTCCGCCATGCGAGAGCAGCACTGGACTGGCACCTCCGTCCTCTACCTGGCCCCGCTCAAGGCGCTCCTGAACAACCTGGTGCACCGGGTCGACAGCTACGCCCAGTGGGTGGGGCGCCGAGCCGCCCTCTGGCACGGCGACACCCCTGAGTCCGTACGTCGTCGCATTCGCACCGAATCCCCCGACTTCCTGCTCACCACACCCGAGTCCCTCGAAGCGATGCTCATCAGCGTCAAGACCGACCACGCACACATGCTGGGCCGGGTGCGTGCCGTCGTCGTCGATAAGGTGCACGCCTTCGCCGGGGACGACCGCGGCTGGCACCTGCTCGCCGTACTCGAACGCCTGGAACGGCTCGCCGGCCACCGCATCCAGCGCATCGGCCTGTCCGCCACAGTCGGCAACCCCGACACCCTGCTCACCTGGCTCCAGGGCGCACGCCCCGCCGACCGCCCCGGCCGGGTCGTCGCCCCCGGCGTCACTCTGCCCGCCACAACCGGCACCACCGAACTTCCACGCCCCGCAGGAGAGGTGGAGCTCGACTACGTCGGATCGCTCGCCAACGCCGCCAAGGTGATCTCCGCCCTGCACCGGGGCGAGAAACGGCTCGTCTTCTGCGACTCCCGCAAGCAGGTGGAAGAACTCGGTGCGGCATTGCGCGCCCGTGACGTCACCGTGTTCCTCTCACACGCCTCGCTGTCCACCGACGAACGCGCACGCTCCGAGCAGGCATTCGCCGAAGCCCGCGACTGCGTCATCGTCTCCACCTCCACCCTCGAACTCGGCATCGACGTCGGCGACCTCGATCGCGTCATCCAGATCGACTCCCCCGACACAGTGGCCTCGTTCCTGCAGCGCATCGGCCGCACCGGGCGTCGCGCCGGCACATCCCGCAACTGCCTGTTCCTCGCCACCCGGCCCGACACCCTGCTCCAAGCCGCCGGCCTGCTCACTCTGTGGGCCCGTGGCTGGGTGGAACCCGTCACCCCGCCCCCCTCACCACGCCATCTCGTCGCCCAGCAGCTCCTCGCCGTCACCCTGCAGGAACACCGCGTCGGTGACCGGCTGTGGCCCGAGCAGTGGAACGGCCTGGCTCCCTTCGACCAGTCCGCCGTACCCATCCTGTCGCACCTGGTCGCGGAAGGCTTCCTCGACAGCGACGGCGGCATGCTATTCATCGGCTCCGAAGCCGAGAAGCACTTCGGCCGCCGGCACTTCATGGAGCTGACCGCCTCCTTCACCGCACCCCCCGAGTTCACGGTGCTCGCTGGACGCAGCGAGATCGGCACCACCGACCCCACCGTCCTCACCGAAGAACGACCAGGCCCGCGCCGCCTGCTGCTGGCCGGCCGCAGCTGGCAGGTCACGTTCATCGACTGGGCCCGACGCCGTGCCTTCGTGGAACCCGTCGAGGACGGCGGCATCGCCAAATGGCAGGGCAGCGAAGCCCGCGGGCTGTCCTACGTCCTCACCCGCGCCATGCGCGACGTCCTGCTCGGCACCGACCCCGACGTCCGCCTCACCCGCCGCGCCGTCGCGGCCCTCGCTGAACTCCGCATGGACCGCGCACCCCACGAAGTTCACCCGGCGGGCACCCTGCTGGTCCGCGACGCCGACGCCACCCGCTGGTGGACCTGGGCCGGGTACCGCGCCAACGCCACCCTCACCGCCTCCCTCGGCAACCTCGCCGACCCCGTACAGCGCCCCACGGACACCCATATCCGGCTCCGCCAGGACCTCTCCCCCACCGACTGGAAGACCGCCCGCGCCGAACTCCCCGACTCCCTCACCCTGCCCACCGTGGACCCGCGGGCAGTCCGCGGCCTCAAGTTCTCGGCGGCCCTCCCGCCCCGCATCGCCACCACCACCCTCGCCGAACGCCTCGCCGACTTCGACGGCGCCCTCGCCGCAGCCCGCGAGCCCGTACGGATGGAATGGGGCACCTGAACAACCCGGAACACAGGCGAATTTTCGGGTGGCTGAGGTCCTTCTTGGCCTGGAGGACGCTCGCGCTTGTCTCGATGTCGATGCGGTGTCCGGTGCCGTCTACCCACCTAGTAGGACTCCGTTAGGTTGCTCTGGCTCTTGGGTTCTGGCTGGTGGCGGAGGTTCTGGGCAGGGGGCGGTGGCAGGTGGTGCAGGTGCCGG
>NZ_JBHWKO010000100.1:0-8483 GCF_042731035.1 Streptomyces sp. NPDC059895 | reverse complement strand
GGTGGACCACCGACCCACTACGCAAGCCTCGCACCAGCCGACTCGAGCGCCTCAGCCACCAACTCGCCCGCTGACGAATTCAGCAACAGAGTCACACACGGGGTCAAAACTCACCGACCCCAAAGGGGTCCAGGTTCAGAGACCGCCGACAGTCCCGAAGCAACTTGGGCGGGGCGGTGCTTCCCCACTGGGCGCATGACCGTCCGGGGTGCTGACATCGCTCGTGCTCGCTCAACCGGGCACGACAGAGTGACGCAGGCCACGGGAGGGGGGTCCTAGCGGTGCTTGACGGGCTAGCCCATAAATCTGCCAGGCCCGTCGCCCTTCAAGCCATTTCCGCAGGTCAGTCCACGGTTGCGGAGCTTGGTATTCGCCGCTCTATCTTCACGGCACTTCATTCGACACCCGCCTGTCGCGGGGCACGGCTACGCCGTCATACGTAAGGAAGTGTCATGCGCACGCCAAAACTCTGGGGCCGCCTCGCAACGCGGAAGCAGTCAGGCAAGGGCACCGAAGATGCCCGGCCGGTGGACTCGCCGCTCCGCAGGCAGGTCCTGGCCGCCGTCCTCGGGGGCCTTGCCAGGGCTGTTTTCGAGACCTTGCTGAGGTGGCTCTCTTCGTTGCTTTGACCAACGCCGAACGAACCACAGCGCTGAGTGGCCCCTGATCCGCGAGGCCTCGACGCGCACTACTGGCCCATGAGGTGTGGGGCCCGGCCTGGAAGGAGTCCGGGCCCCACTTCGGCGCCTATGAAGCAGCCATGCCGAAGTGCAAGGTCGGGGGTAACCGCGTTCCTCGGGATCACCGCTTCAGGAGTTCGATCGCCGACCGCTTACGAGGGAGGGCCCCGAGCGGGCTGGTGTATGTCGCCGTTGAGTGCTCGGGTGCGCTGGCGTACGTGCTCGTCGATGTCAGGCGTGGATGTCAGCCGGTTGCGCGCTGGGCCTGTGGTTCAGTCGCCTGAGTGGCCCCAGAAGTGGATCTCCTGAGGGTTGCCCTCGTCGTCGTGCAGCACCGCGCATCGTCCGATCCATCGAGATCGGGGGAAGACGTCGAAGTCCTTGACATGCGCCCGGGTCAGTTTGTCCGTCCCCAGCAGCTTGTGCGCTTCCTCGGCCGTCACAGGTTCCACGGTGTTGTAGTCCGGCGTGTCGTCAGGTCCCACGACGCGGAAGACATCCAGGATCGAGTGCGTGCCGGCCTCATGCACCAACTCGTCATCCCACAGCTCCTCCAGCGATCGCGGACGAGGCTCTCGCTCCTCCTCCGGCCGCCAGTCGCCGCCGTTGACCCAGTAGTAGTCCCCTGCCTCGAACACCTCACGCCGCAGTTGCTGAAGCGCAGCGTTCAGGTCTTCCTGGTACGGCACGTAGTAATCCCACTCCGAAGCCCCCACCGGCCCTCATCCCCTTCCTGTTTCCCCTTGATGAGCGAAGCAATGCGAGGCAACGCGTGACCAGCGTCTCTACGGAATCGACCAAGGAAGCCGGGAAGCGAGGCGGGCCCGCAGCACTACGGGCTTTTCTACCGCGGACAGGGCGTCCTCATCGGCGCCGCCGTCGCCGGTGCGGGCATCGCCGGAACCCGTCTCTACTACAAGCTGCGCGCTCGCGGCAGCGGCATCACCGCTGCGCCGGCGTCGGAGCCAGATAAGAAGAGCGGCACCGGCGCCCCTGCGCCGAGCGAAGGGGACGACGCGTAAGCGGGTGCGGATCGAGGCAACAGCCAGGTCTGGGGGCAGAGCGTGTGCCTCGCTGCGCCCCCGCCGGCCTGAGCCACACTGTCGGCCGTCGACCAGGGCAAGGCGCGGCGGCGGAAGCGGATAGGTGGCACCCTGCGCGATGACCTCTTTGTCCCGAAGCGACTTGGGCGGGACTGCTGATCGGTACCAGCATCGGACGTCGCCCTCACGAACGGTCAGCTACGTGTCCGGCGGAACGTCCAGCGCATCGGCCGTGAGCTGATCTTCGGGAGCCCCAGGACCATGCGCTCCATCCGTACGGTGTCCCTCCCGAAGCGCTGCATGCAAGCCCTCACAGAGCACCGAGCCCAGCAGGAGCGCGAACGCATGGTCGCGGGGAAGAAGTGGCAGCCGACGCCGGGACAACCCGACGGTCTGATCTTCACCACGGCGACCGGCCGCGTCACGGACCCGCGCGGTCTGAACCGGATGCTCACCATCCTGTGCCGGACCGCCGGCGTGCGACGCGTGCGGGTGCACGATCTTCGGCACACCTGCGCCTCTCTCCTGCTCGCGCAGGGCGTGGACGCTCGCACGATCATGGAGATGCTCGGGCACAGCACGATCACGATGACGCTGGACACCTACGCGCACGTGATGAGTACGACGCTCAAGGCCGCCGCTGATCGGATGGACGACACGTTGGCCGATGATCCCAAGGACGAGATCTTGTAATCGGGTGCCTTGAGGACGTCGTCGCTGCGACCGACGTAGGCGTTGATGTCACCCGTTGATGCCAAAGGCCCCGCCGGGCGAACCGGCGGGGCCTTTGACCTGTGTGCACTCGGCAGGATTCGAACCTGCAACCTTCTGATCCGTAGGATCGGGCAACAGCCCGTGAGGTATGCCCACGGTCCCAAGTCCTGATCGCTCGGGTTGGTGATCGTGCGCCTCCGTGTACCGACGTTGCCGTCAGAATTGCCGTCAGATCGGATGTGGCTGAAGCCGCGCGCCCGCGCCCATCCCAGCCTCGGCAGAGTCACCAGCCTCGGGCAGAACGCTCTGACGAAGGCTTCCGACGAGTTACGACCTTCCCTGCTGGTTCAAGGCGGCTCGCTCCGCTCACCGCGCGCGGCCCGGCCCCCGGCCAGGCCAGCGCTCCTGCCTCCGCCCCGCTCCAGCCCGGCCGCCATCGCCCCAGGCAGAGCCGAGCAGACACGGCACCTGGCGCCTGCTCCACGGTGTGTGGGTCGACGGCAGATGGGATGGGAACCGGGGTGAGCGGTGCGCCGCGGACAGAAATTTGTCCGCGCATCATCCGCTGGGCGCGAGGGCGACGTGATCAATTGTGGCTGGTGCGCCGATAGAAAGTACGAGGGGGCCGTAGGGGGACCCCGAGCCGGTCGTCAGGGTGTAGGTGCTCCCACGGCAGGACGCTGGACCGTGATCAGCGGCATAGCGTCATGGCATGACTTCGATCAAACCGATCGCTACGGACATCGGACGTGCGGCAGTGCTGCTGCCACTCAGCCTGGCCCAGGTATGCGTAATGCTGACGGATCGCCATTCACTGTCTGTCCGCAGGCTGGTGCACGCCGTGATGGGAATCTTCCTTGGCGCGTTGTCGCTGGTCGCCGTTGGCGTTGAGCTTCTCTTCATCGCCCGTGGAGTGCTATATGGGCTGGTCGACCAGGGGCCCTACGACACCTCCTGGGGCGGGCCGACACGCGCTGGGGCGTGGGTAGCGCATTTCGCGGTCGGCTTACCCATTGCTGTCGCAGCCATGGCCTTGCTCTGGTCCATCGCTGGTATAAACGATCGGCTTGGCGCGCGGTTGGTGCGCGGTGAGCGAATCGGCGTCTGGGTACTGCCTACCGCGCTGCTGGCGTGTGCGGGCGGGGCGGTGTTCGTGGTGGCCTGGCTCCATCAGATTTAGCTCGTCAAGGGAGTCCCGAGGCCCTGACATGATCGCAGCTTCCCAAGCTGAGTGCTCCTGACACCAAGCCTGATCAGCGGCTGCCCCACCCTCACGAGTAGAAGCCGGCCCAGTACTCGTCATGACCGCATACGAAGTCGCCCGGGCGCTCCGCCCTCAGTACCTCGTACCTGGCGGCAAAGACATCCAGGGCCTCATGAATCGAACAGCCCAGATGATCACGGAGTGTCTTGAGTCCCCGGATGATTTGGTTGCTGAGGATCTGCTCGTCGGCAACGTCGACTGCGGCGCCATTGGTCATGGCCGCGATCGAAGCCGATAGGTGGCTCACCGGGCAACAAGGTTGCTGCCGCAGGGCACCCAGGGCCAGTGAGAGCGTGACATGCGTTGTGCCTCACGCGGTGGCCCGCCCGGACCTGGGCCGTCCGAGGCCGCTCGACAGTGACCAATGACGACCGACGACGACTCTGGGGACCCGAGAAGTGCGCCTGAGGCGCGGTTAGGGTGCAGTGAGGCACACACATGCGTGGCCAGTCGGCGCAACCGCCGTCTTGGCTGACTGCCGTCGGCAGCATCTCGTCAGGATGACGAGAAAAAAACCGGAACCCGCACCCTCGCCGGATCGGTCTGAGATCCTGGAGACCGATCGAGAGGGGCCGCAGGTATGGAGTGGAAGACCCACGGTGAGCGCCAGATCTACACCAACAAGTGGGTGAATCTGTGTCTGGTCGACGTCCAACAGCCTGACGGGCGCAGGTGGGAGTACCACGTCGTTCGGCTCCGGCACCTGGCCGTGGCCGCTGTGGTGAACGACCGGCAAGAGGTGCTGATGATGTGGCGGCACCGCTTCATCACGGACTCGTGGGCCTGGGAGCTCCCCATGGGCCTGGTCGAAGAGGGCGAGTCCCCGGAAGAGGCCGCGGCCCGTGAAGTGCTGGAAGAGACGGGCTGGCGGCCCGGGCCCATCAAGCCCCTGATCTACGCGGAGCCGGCCAACGGCATCACCGACTCGCAGCACCACGTCTTCCGCGCGGACGGCGCCACCTACGTCGGCCCGCCTACGGAGAAGAACGAGTCCGACCGCATCGAGTGGATACCCCTCAGCGAGATCCGCGGGATGATCGACCGCCGCGAGATCGTCAGCAGCGGATCCCTCGTCGGCCTCCTCTACCTGCTCATGGATGAGGCGATCCGCTGACCGGTGGGAGGACTGCCCGTAGCCGTGCCTCGAAGGCCAGGGCTACGGGCTCCTGCCTGTGGGGGGCCAACTGGTCGTAGAACTCCCTGAGATGGCCTGACACCCGCTCGGAGGCCACTGCCGACGCGGATTCCAGGGCCTGCGTCGCGGTACTACATGCCTGGTCGAGCTTGCCTTGGTCCAGCTGCGTACGGGCCAGCCAGAACGCGTGGAAGGCGCGGCCGCGCTGGTTGGTGCGGTCTTCCCGGCGCAGCGCATCCGCGATCAGAGGTTCCGCGGTCGCTGCCTCGCCCAGGCGGCCGTGGGCAATGCCCGTGTCCACGATCAGCTTCGGCTCGTCGAAGTAGGCCACCCACGCCGGGTCTGGGTCACGCACCTGGATCTGCTCGAACTGGCGGTGCGCCTCGGCGAGCGCCCGGTGAGTCGACGTCCGGTTGCCAAGAGTGGCATGGGCGAAGGCTTCACGCATGGACAGCATCGACAGGACGCGCGGCGTGGTGCCGAGCGCTGAGCGGGCCTGGTCCTGGGCGGCGGTCACGAGTGCCAAAGAATCCGCGGGCTTGTCCTGGTAGGTCGCCTGCAAGCTCATGCAGGCCAGGACGTTGGCCATGAACTGCCGGTCGTCGATCTCCTTGGCCAGTTGGAGGGCCTCTGTGAAGTACGCGCGGGCCTGGCTGTACTGGCGGGCGTCGAAGTAGGTCCAGCCAGTGAGGCGTGCCAGCTCGGCCGCGATCCCGTAGAGCCCGTTCTGAATGGACGGCGGCCGGCTCTCCTTCAGCAGTCCGACCACGTAGCGAAGCTGGCCGACGATGGCCGGCCGCAGGGCCTCGCCTCCGTGCTGGTCATCTCGTCGCCAGTAGTCCTCGATCGAGGATCGGAAGGCTTCGAGCGTGGCTGTGCTGAGGCTGGTCCGTGTCGCCAACGCAAGGATGCTGTCGACGTCCGGCCCAGGGAGAGAAGCGGGTGGCTGCTGCTCCGGCTCCTGGTCCTCCTGCGGCGTCTCCCGCTCGGCGACAGCGAGAGCCTGCGGCGTCTCCCAGGGGCGGCGGGCCAGACCGAGCATGCCTCCGGGGATGCGCAAGCCGTCTGAGATGCGCTCGATCACGTCCATGTGCAGCAACTGGCGACGACCGGCGATGACCTCGCCGACTCGGCTGGGTGTCAGCTCGCAGCGCCTGGCGATCATCGACGGATAGATACCCGCCCGGACTTTGACCAGCCGGAAGACTCTGGCGAAGTCGCGTACCCGACACGCGTCGATCATCTCGGGATCGGTGAGCAGCCTGGCAGGTAACTCCTGCGGCCGGGATGCGTCGGGCATCGGACTGGCTCCCACACTGCCAGGGCTACGGAACGTCGCCGATTCTCTACTTCCGGCGATGTTACCCAAGTTGGGTAATCAGCCTGACCTTTTAGCGGGGGTGCCTGAATCGCGATGCTCCTCTGCATGGCGAGCAATCAGCAGACCCGACCAGGCATCGGTGCACTGGCGAAGGACAGCACCAACGGACGCATCGGGGTCGTCATGGGTGAAGTCGGCGGTCGTGTGCAGATGCGGCCGATACAGGGCGGCAGGGAGTGGGACGCCATGCCTGACGACGTGGTGTCGCTCAGCGCGCGAGAGGAACTGAGCGCACGCCTGGCCGCGCGGAACGACGACAGCCGGGTCGGGCTGTGATGCGCGCCGTCGGCCGATACGCCGGGGTCCTGTTCATCATCTGCATCAGTGGTTCGTGCGGCTTGGTGATCGGCATGGCCCTCGGCATCAGCCATTAGACCGGCCGCCCCGGACGGGTTCCGTATTCGGCTCCCCGCCCCCGTCCGGGGCCGGCCTCCAGCCCTCCTCGATCGCCCGCCAACCGGGCTCGGTGATCGGGGCGGGCAGCAAGTGCGACGCTCCACCTCACACAAGGAGACTGCACATGACGGCAACGGCGAACGACCAGAGGACCGGTCGCGCGGTGGCAGGTGAGGACCTCTTCGAGAGCCTCGCCCACTTCGTGGTCGTTCACGACGGGCAGACGCCCGAGCGTGCCGAGCGCATCGCGGACCAGGCGGTGGCCTTCGTGGTCACGGCGGCTACGGCCACCGTCCCCATGGTCCCGTCGGACGACGTGGACCTGGGCTTGCACGCGCTCATCCTGCACACGAAGGAGTACGCGCGGCTGTGCGAGCGGTACGCGGGCCGCTTCCTGCACCACAACCCGAAGCCGGGTGGAGGCCCCCGTGACCCGGAGATGGTCACGGCCTCGGCTCGCGCCGTGAAGGCGGCCGGGTTCGTGGTCTTCGACGACCTGTGGACCGTGAACGGCGAGAACCTCGCGCAGTGCGACTCGGACTGCGGCCGTCCCTACGGCCAGTAAGAGCACCCGACAACAGGAACGCGGCCGGCCTCCGCTCACGGCCGGCCGCGTTCACCCGGAAGGAGAAGAGAGAACGGTGTCCGGCTCGACCCCTGAACTGCCGATCGTGGTGCTCGACGCGCTCATGCCCACGACGCAACACCTGGTCATCAATCGTCGGGGCTCCACGATCTGGGAGGTGGAGGGGCCTCGAGGGCACTACGCCGTGAAGCTCGGCTACCCGATCGAGGCCACGGCCGACTGGTCCGCCCAGCCCTGGACCGCTCTCGCGCCCGCGCGTGAGGGCGCCGTGCTCCATCGCCTCGGCTTCGACGAGATCGCCTACGGCGAGTGGGAAAGCGGCACGTGGAACTTCCAGCCATGGCGTGAGGGCCCCGACCTCTACCGGCTGTGGGAGCCCTGCCGCAGGCCGGATTCGTCGATCACCCCCCACACGAGTGCGGCGCTGGGGTGCGTCGAAGCCCTGGCCGAACTTCACTCGAAGGGGTGGGCACACGGTGACGTGCAGCCGGCGCACTTCATCATCGGACCGGAGCGGACGCACCTGATCGACCTGGCCCTTGCCCAGGGTGGACAGGTGCCCAAGGGGTACGACTTCCCGTTCCGCGGCTGCCTCGTCCACTACGAAGCACCGGAGATCTCCCGCAGCGTGCTCGACACGGGGGAAGCCGAGCCGACGCAGGAAGCCGACGTCTACGCCCTCGGCGCCTCCCTGCTCATCTCCGCCACCGGCTGGCGAGCGGTCGAGTACCCGGACGACGCTCCCCGGGCCGAGCAGAGAGAAGCCGTGGCGAACGGCAGGCGTCGCCCCGTGAAGGCACCCGGTGAGCTGGGCGAACTGATCGATGCGATGCTCAGCCACGCCCCGGAGGACCGGCCGACGATCTACGAGGTGGGCAAAGCCCTGAGCTGATCCCGAAACTCGCTCGCCGCACACCCCTGAGCGGCGGCGACCGACAACAAGAGACCGGACCACCCCTCAGCCTGGACAGCATTCCGGGTGGTCCGGTCGTGGAAGCCCTGATCAGGACCCCGGTGCCGATGGTACCGGGGCGGTCGGCGTGCCCGAACGCGGGTGCGACCACAACCCCGTTCTCCTGTTGTCGAGTTGGAGAGGATGACCCTTGCAGCACGGCCGACGAAACCACGGTTCTGGCCTCAGCCACCGAAAGTCAGCCACGGCGGCGGGTGCGCCGAACGAGCACCCGCCTGTCGGCGGTCTCTGAACCTGGACCCCTTTGGGGTCGGTGAGTTTTGACCCCGTGTGTGCAGTTGTTCACCCGGTTGCCGCGCTCGGTGTGCGGC
>NZ_JBHWKO010000099.1:0-8951 GCF_042731035.1 Streptomyces sp. NPDC059895 | reverse complement strand
ACGACTCGACCTGCTCCATCGTCAACGCGTCAGCACACAGTCGTATCAACGACCACCTGATACACCCCGTCACGCCAGATGCGGTTGCAGTACTAACCCCGGAGGACTTGGCTGTGGGGTGCGACGGCCGCCGTATGTACCTCGCCGTCCCCGAGCGCGGGCACCGCGTGGAGGCCGTCGGGATGCACGCGCTGAACCTGCGCACCCACACCCCGCCTCTGGTGCGGTTCCTCACCGAGCTGTCCCGCGCGCAGTGCGCGCAGGTCACCGTCTTCGACTGGGGCGCCGCAGTGGCGATGCCGTTCCTTCCACGTCTGCGGTACGGCCGGACAGTGCTGGCCCCGGCACGCTGGCAGCTGGAAGCGTCCGAACTGCCCGGCCCTGCCCGCCCTCGGGCCGAGTGGGACGCCGCGCTCAGCGACTGGCGTGCCAGGCGGAGGCTGCCGCGCCGCGTCCATCTCATAGAGGACGACCGGCGCCTCTTCCTCGACCTCAACGAGGCCGGCCACCGTGCGCTCCTGCGCAGACACCTCGACCGGACGCACCTGGCCGTACTCGTCGAGGCCCCGGAACCAGATGCGTATGGCTGGTGCGGCGGGCGAGCCCACGAGGTCGTGGTGCCCCTCAAAGCAACCAGGCCGTCGACATGGCCGCCGCTGCCCGCCCCCAGCCTGGCCCGTGCCCTGTCTACGGACCAGATGCAGACGCCTGCCTCTTCCTCGGTTCTTCTCGCCGCCCTCTACGGTGACCCCCGCCGCCAAGACGTCTTGCTCTCCCGGCACCTGCCCGGCCTCCTCGAACAGCTCGGCAACCCGCCGTGGTGGTTCATTCGCTTCCGCGACCCGAACCAACACCTACGCGTACGCATCGCCCTCCCCGACCCGGCAGCCTTCGCCGACACGGCCCGAACGGTGAGCGCCTGGGCCGACGAGCTACGAAGCATCGGCCTGCTGGCCGACCTGCGCTATCCCACCTCCTACCGGGAGATGGGCCGCTGGGGCACCGGCTCGGCATGGGAGGCAGCCGAGAATGTGTTCCGGGCGGACTCGTGCGCCATCCTGGCCCAGCTCACGCAGCCACAGCGTCCCGGACCGCGCACCCTGGTAGCGGCCCACACGGTCGCCATCACCTCCGCGTTCCTCGGCACCATCGAGGCCGGAATGAAGTGGCTGATCGACCACGTCCCGCCGACGGCCCCCGTGCCCGTTCCACGCCCGCAATTCACCGAGACCGTACGGCTCGCCGACCCGAGCGACGACTGGTCAGCCCTGCGTAGCGTCCCGGGCGGGGACGCCATCGTGTCGGGATGGGCTGACCGGGAAGCGGCACTCGCCGCGTACCGGCAGCACCTGCCCGGCCCGGACACCCAGGGCATCGCCGTCGACGACGTCCTGACCTCCCTGCTGCACGTTCACTTCGTGCGCCACGTCGCTGTGAACTTCCCGGAGGAAGAGGTGTGCCTTTACCTGGCGCGTGCCGCTGCCCTGGCCTGGACCGCCACCAGGAGGACGCCGTCGTGACCCCCCACCCCGCGCTCGGACTGGTTGACGCCATCGCCACCCAGCTCGCCGACCCCGACACCGTGCCCCTCGGCTCCAGGACGCTGTCCTCGGACCGGCAGCACCTCGCCTACGGCCCGCCCGGAATCGCGCTCCTGCACATCGAGCTGGCCGCGAACGGCCTCGGCCCGTGGCACCGCGCCCACGACTGGCTCACCGCCGCCTCCCGACAGCCGCTCACCAGCGGCCCGGCCAGCCACCCATTCTACGGAGTGCCCGCCTTCGCACATGCCCTGACCTGTGCCGCCGACCACCTTCCCGGCTCCTACCAGCGCGCCCTCGACGCGATGGACGGACAGATCGCAGTCGACGTCGGACGCCGTCTCGACGCCGCACACCGCCGCATCGACGCCGGACGCCTACCACAGCTCGCCGAGTTCGACGCCGTCCGGGGCCTCACCGGATACGGCGCCTACCTACTGCGCCGAAACCCCGGCAGCTCCACGATGCGCGCCGTTCTCGGCTACTGCGTGCGCCTCACCGAACCGATCACCCACCACGGCGAGACTGTGCCGGGCTGGTGGGCGGAGACCGGGCCATCCGGCAGCCCCGACGCCCGATTCCCTGGCGGACACGCCAACACGGGTATGGCGCACGGCATTGGTGGCGTGCTCGCGCTCTTGGCCCTCGCAGCTCGGAGCGGCTCCATCACCGACGGGCACCACGCAGCGCTGCGCACCATCCTGGCCTGGCTGGACTGCTGGAAGGAGAAGGCCGACGGCGGACCGGTCTGGCCGTACTGGGTCACTCAGGACGAGCTGCGCAGGGGGCGTCCCGGCTCGTCAGCACCCAGGCGGCCCTCCTGGTGCTACGGCACCGCCGGCCTCGCCCGCGCCCAGCAACTTGCCGCGCTCGCCCTCGGCGACACCGGCCGTCAGATTGACGCGGAGAACGCGCTCGTGGCCGCCCTCACCGATCCCGAGCAGCTGAAGGCCACGACGGACAACGGCCTCTGCCACGGGTTCGCCGGCCTCGCCCACACTGCCGCGCGTACGGCCGACGACGCCCACCCCTCGACCGCGGGAAGACTCCGCGCCGCGATCCCGGCCCTCCTGGCTGAGATCACCCCGCCGGGCACCGACCCCGAACTCATGGCGACAGCGCTCATCCAGGACGAGAAAGCCGGCCCCGGCCTACTCGACGGCGCCGCCGGCATAGCCCTGGCCCTCCTCGCGCCCAGCACCGCCGCACCACCCCAGTCCGCCTGGGACGCATGCCTCCTCATCGCTTGAACCACCGACCGAAGGACCTCTATGCCTTGCGACCGCTGGCAGCAGCACAACATCACCTTTTTCGACCGCGAGAGCGCCCGGCGCACCATCGCCGAACGCCTCGGCCTCGCCCTGATCGAGGCCGAGTCCGACGGGCAACTCACCAGCTGGTGGTTCATGAACAAGCAGCCCTGGCCGCTGCGTTACCTCGCCGACAAGCCCTCACCAGCCATCGAGTCGCTCCTGAGCGATCTCATCGGCGACGGCGTGGCCGTGTCGTGCCTGCCCGGCATCTACGAGCCCGAGACCGACACGTTCGGCGGACCCGAGGCCATGGACGCGGCCCACGAACTGTTCCACAGCGACTCCCGCCACCTGCTTACCTACCAGCCGAGCTCTGTGCACCTGGGACGCCGGGAGACCGCCGTCCTGCTGGCAAGCGTCATGATGCGCGGTGCTGGACTCGACTGGTTCGAACAGGGCGACGTATGGGCGAAGGTAGCGGCCCTTCGACCGGTCACCGCTCCACAACCACCCGAACGAGCCGCCGAACTGGCCCCGGCTATGCGAAAGCTCATGACCGCTGACGCCCACAGCCTCTGCCGCCTGGGCGGCCCACTCCACGCGCACGAAGAATGGGTGACCGCCTTCGAACGGGCCGGAGCCACCCTCGCCGACCTCGCAAGCCGCGGCGCCCTCACCCGCGGCCTGCGAGCTGTCATCGCCCACCACGTGATCTTCCACGCCAACCGCGCCGGTCTCCTCCGCGACGACCAGAGCGCCCTGTCCCACATCGCACGAGAGGCAGTCATGGGAACGAGTGACCACACCGCATCGCCCACCGAGGCAACGGCCGACGCCGATAGCGTCAGCGCGGTGAACACCGACACGATCACCACCCCCACGGCGGACGCCGAGCGCCTCCGCAACGCCCTGGTCGACCAGCTCCGCGCGGCCGGACACGCCCGCACACCCGCCGTCGAGACCGCGTTGCGGACCGTGCCCCGCCACGTGTTCGTCCCCGAGGCGTCACTCGAAGACGCCTACGCCAACGCACCGGTGCACATCAAGTACGACACCGACGGCACGTCCATCTCCTGCGCCTCCCAACCGGGCGTCGTCGCCCTCATGCTGGACCAGCTCGGCGCCCAGCCCGGCGAGCGCATCCTCGAACTCGGTGCTGGCACCGGTTACAACGCTGGTCTGCTCGCCCATCTGGTCGGCGAGAACGGACACGTGACCACCCTCGACGTCGACGACGACCTCGTGGAGGGTGCCCGCACACACCTCGCCGCCGCCGAAATCACCAACGTCGAGGCCGTGACCCGCGACGGGGCCCTCGGCTACGCCGAAGGAGCGCCGTACGACCGGATCATCGCCACCGTCGGCGCGCACGGCGTACCACACGCCTGGCTGCAGCAGCTCGCGCCCGGTGGCCGGCTCCTCGTCCCCCAGCGCCTCAAGGGCACCGTCTCCCGCTCCATCGCCTACGAGCAGCGCGACGGCCGGTGGGTGTCCCTCGGCAGCGAGATGAACACCTTCATGCCGCTTCGGCGGGGCATCGCCGACGACGACCGCCGAGTGATCCCTCTCAGCACGGACGGCACCGTACGACTCCAGGCCCCCGCCGGGATCAACATCGACGCCGATGCCCTCGCAGGCGTACTCGACCAGCCGCACACCGAGGAATGGACCGGCATGACGGTCCGCGCCATGGAGTCGCCCGAGTGGATGGAACTGTTCGTCACCTGCTCCCTCCCCTCTGGTCTCATCCGGATGCTGTTCCCCCAGAGCGCCAAGGGCACCCTGCTCACCGAGGACCCCTACCCCTCGTCGACCGCGGTCGTCGACAAGGGTGCCGTCACCTACCTCGCCCGGCGCCTGTCGAAGAAGAAGACCCCCGAGGGCGACAAACTCTGGGAGTTCGGCGTCATCGGCCACGGCACCGGCAGCGACGAACTGACCGCGAAGGTCGCCGACGCCATCCGTACCTGGGACACGCAGTACCGAGGCCGTGAGGCCACTTTCGAGATCCAGCCCCTCGACACCCCCGAGATCGAGCAGCGCCCCGGTCTCTTCGCCCTCGACACGCCGCTGAACCGCATCGTCGTCGACTGGCGATGACGCCCTACGCGTAGCAGACGGCGCCCGCCGGCACACGGCTGGCGGGCACCGTCGCCTCAGCAGTCCTCACTCTCGACCCCGGGGGATCCATGGACCCACACGGCCCCACAGTCCAGCGCTTCCCACTCGTCGCCCGATTCCGCCCCGCCTGCCTGCCCCTGCCTGAACGCGTAAGGGCGCTCGTCGATCTGGCCGACACTGCGGTGGAAGAGACCGACCAGGGGCGTGCATCGGCCGTCTACAACCAGGCCGCGCTCATCGCCTCCGACCTCGCCCTCCCCGACCTCGCACGCGAGATGTGCCACCAACACGCCGCCGCCTACCTCCACGCCTGCCCCCTGCCCGGCATGAGCGCGATCCGAGGACTGGAACCGGTCGTCAATCTCGCTCGCCTCCAGATCCGCGCTGGCCACGCCGATGACGGCCGTCAGCGACTCCTTAACCTGCACAAGGCCGTCGAGGCGGGCACAGCCGCCCGGTTCGAGGGCGTCAACGTACCCGCGGACCTCACTGCGACCGGTGAAGACCGCCGGGAGGTTCGCGCATGGCTGTGGCGCGTCCTCCTCGCCGACGGCACGCGCACCCTCGCCGCCGAGGGGCGATGGGCCGAGGCGCTGGCGCACATCGAAGCCCACCAGGGCATCGGAAAGCGGATGCTCGACGGTCGACAGGTCGCCGTACTCGCCGCCCTGGTTCCGGGTGACACCGCGTGGGCAACCGTCCTCCTTGCCGACACGATGCCCGGCGATCCGTGGGAGCAAGCTGTCACGGCATGCCTGACCGTTCTATGCCGCCGCGACGCCGGGCAGCCGATCGACGGCCACCTGGCGGACCTGGTGACTGCCTACCTCGGACGGAAGACCGAACCCGGGATGACCGTCTTCAACACCCGGCTCGGACTCACAGTCCTCGACGCGATCGGTTCCGCTGGGGCGCTCGCCGCGCGCAGCATCGTCGAGGACCTCCACCGCAGGACGACGGACGCCCAGGACGGCTACGCTGCCCGCGAGAATTTGGCTCACCCTCTGTTCACCGAGATTGCCACGGACCGGCAAGTGCAGGACTGTCGCGCGCTGGTGCGCGCCTGCGCCCTCGGTGCTGGGATCCTCCCGGACGAGCTGCGAGGAGAACTGACGGCGGCTCTGCGCGCCAGCGACAGCGTGATCCGGGAAAGCGTCGTGCGTTCCTCCGATCCCGGAGGAACGCAACCCCTGCGGTTCTGACGGTGCCTATCGGCGCTGTCGGTGCTGCTGTTTGGTAGGCGATGGAGCCGCCGAGGGGGGCCAACTGTTTCCGGTCTGCTGAGTGGGGATCGAGCCTGCCATGGTCGTCTGCAGGCGGGCTGCTTCGGCTCGGCGGTTGGGTGCTGGGTTCCGGCCGGTGTGCTGGATGCGGGTTATGAGCACGCGGGCGGGTTGGCGGGCGGTGGTCAGCTCGCGTTGGGCGGCGGCTTCCTTGAGGAGTTGGTGGGGTTGGTGGCCTCGGGCTTCGGCGTCGGCGAGGACGGTGGCGAGCGCGGGCCAGGCCAGGTCGGTGAGGATCCGCTCGGCGTGGTCGGGGACGGCTGCTCGTACGTCGCTGGCGAGAACGCGGCGGGCTTGATCCCTGGGTGGCCGGGCTGTGAGTTCGGCGAGTGTCGGGGTGAGGGCGCGGTCGGCGGCTGTCTGGAGGTGCTGGACGGCCTGGCGGGCGGCGTCGGCCTGGTGGGCGTGGTTCTTCGCTTCGTGCCAGCGTCCGGCGACGATGGCGGCCCAGACGAGGGCTGCGACCAGGGCGGCCAGGGTACTGCCGTCGGGGCCGGTGGCGGTGTGGACGATGTCGCGTGCCGCGCTGCGCAGGGCGTGGGCGGCACGGTCTTCCGCCCGGATCTGGGAGCGCTGGGCCCGGGCGAACGTCTTGGAGGCGGTCTGGAGTTCGGCGCGCAGATGGGCGGGTGCCTTCTGGGCGGTGGCTTCGAGCAGTTCGCCGAGGGCGGTGATGTGGGCCTGGGCGTGTGTGTCGTGGGCCAGGTCGGTGTGGAGGGTGTCGAGGGCGTCAGTGGCTTGGTGCCAGGGAGTGCTGGGGTGGTTGCGGCGGGCGGTGGGGTGTTCTTCGGGTCGGCTGGATTCGAGGCGGGCCTTGATTTTGGGCAGGGACAGGTCGGGGGAGATCTTGCTGCCGGGGTGGTAGATCTGCTCGCCGGCCTCGTTGACGTCGCCGGGACGGCCAGCTGCGTATCCCAGGAGGTCCCCAGACGGGCCGCGCCGGACCTGGACCTCGATGCCACTGGCTTCGAGGTAGGCGATGAACTCCTCGGCGCCTGTCACGTGCGGGATGGCGGCACGGATGCGGTCCTGGAGCCAGGCGGGGCTGGTTTGTTCCCAGCCGAGGCGTTCGGCCTTGTGCATCTCGGCCTGGGTGGGGCGGCGGGCGCCGGTGCGGTCACCCTTCTTCAGGCGGCGCAGCCCGTAGTCCTTCTCTATCTCGCGGCAGGCGTCGCCGACGCGGATGCCGCTGTCGTGGAGTTTAGGGCGGCGTCCGTCTTCGCGGACGGTGGTAGCGAGGATGTGGATGTGGTCGTCGGCGTGGCGGACGGCGATCCAGCGGCAGGCCAGGTCGTCACCGGCCGGGGAGATGCCGGCGGCCTGGACGATGCGCTGGGCGATCTCGGCCCACTCGGCGTCGGAGAGGTAGCGGTCCTCGGGGGCGGCTCGGACGGGGCAGTGCCAGACGTGGTCGTTGACCGGCTTCCCGAACTCACTGTTGCGCAGCCGCACGGGCTCGTCGAGGTAGCGGCCGAGTTCGGTGAGGGTGGCGTTCTCGTCACGGCCGGGGTCAGGCATGCCGAGCATCGCGAAGCCGGCCACGATGTGCGGGTCGAAGTGCTCGTCATGGGTTCCGCGGCCGTAGAGGTAGGCGAGCAGGCCCCGGGTGTTGGACCCGGCCGGTTTGATGGCGGCGATCACGCGGCTGCCTCCGTCTCCGGGTCGACGGGCTGGCGCAGGGCTTCGGCGATCAGCTCCAGCAGGTGGTGGAGTTCGGTAAGGCGTTGGCGTATGTCGGGTGGGGTGTGGTCGCTGTTGAGGGCGCGGGCGATCTGGTTGATGTTGACGCCGATCCGGTTGAGCTGGCGCAGGACCTGAGCGCGGAAGATGTGGGTGCGGCGTCGGTCTTCGGACAGGGGCAGGTTGGCGGTGAACCGGCCGGTGATGAAGGCGAGGACGATGTCGGCGGCGAAGCCGGAGTCGCCCTTGTAGCCGTGCTCGGCAGCGGCCTCCTGGAGCTGGGCTCGCTGGTCGCCGGTGAAGCGCAGCGGGCCGACACGGTCGTTGCGCTTGGTGCCGGTGAAGCGGCGGATCGTGGGCTGCACGCTCTGCACGGCAGGCTCGCCGGCGGCGATGGCTGCGCTGTCTGCGAGGCGCAGGACGGCTCGCTGGACGGAGTGAAGCGTGTCCAGGTCGGAGCCGCCCTCGGCTCCGACCCCCTGGTCCGGCGCCCCCTGGCGCTGGACCGTCGCCGCCACCCCCGGGGCGGAGATCCCCGAAGTCCGGCCCTGAGTCGGACTCGGGGTACTACTGGCTCCGCCAGGGGCAGCCCGTCCGAACGCGCGGCGCAAACGCCCCATCAGCGTAGGGGACTTCGTCAGTGGCAGCGGGTCGTCGAGAGTGTGGTCGGAGCGGTGCGGGTCGTGCGTCACGGGCGGTTCTCCGGAAGAGGCGGGGGCAGGCGGGTCGGCAGGCAAGGGCTGGCGGAGTGCTGGTGGCCAGCACGCCATCCACAGGTGTGGATAAGCGGGCGGTGAGCGGTGTGGTGGTCGGCTGGGCGGGGTGACCGGAAGGGGTTCCGGTCACCCCGTTGGGTTTCCGGTCAGCCGCTGTTCGGACCGGTCTTGGCGGCGGCTTCGATTTCGGGCCGGAGCGTCTCCATCACCTCGGTCTGCCGCTGACTGCCGATCGTCAAGTCCCTGTCTTTGACCGCCTTCCGGACTCTGTTGCTGAATTGCCTGCAGGGGTGCGGGGTGGCCCGGCATGATCGTTGGTGCGGTCGTTCTGTCTGCCCCGGCCGTAGGGGGTTGGTG
>NZ_JBHWKO010000098.1:0-9176 GCF_042731035.1 Streptomyces sp. NPDC059895 | reverse complement strand
GCACTTGGTGAGCGGCCGGCCCCTCGCCGTGTTCGGGGGCTGCGGCTTACCGCCGGTGCTGCGAGTCCGCCACCGTGACCTCGACCCGCTGGAACTCCTTGAGCTCGCTGTAGCCGGTGGTGGCCATCGCGCGGCGCAGGGCGCCGAAGAGGTTCATGGAGCCGTCGGGGGTGTGGGAGGGACCGGTGAGGACCTCCTCGACGGTGCCGACCGTGCCGAGGTCGACCTTCTTGCCGCGCGGCAGTTCCTCGTTGACGGCCTCCATGCCCCAGTGGTGGCCGCGGCCCGGCGCGTCGGTCGCGCGGGCGAGCGGGGAGCCCATCATCACCGCGTCCGCGCCGCAGGCGATCGCCTTGGGCAGGTCGCCGGACCAGCCGACACCGCCGTCCGCGATCACGTGCACGTACCGGCCGCCGGACTCGTCCATGTAGTCGCGGCGGGCGGCCGCCACGTCCGCCACGGCCGTGGCCATGGGCACCTGGATGCCGAGGACGTTGCGCGTGGTGTGCGCGGCGCCGCCGCCGAAACCGACGAGGACACCGGCCGCGCCGGTGCGCATGAGGTGCAGGGCCGCCGTGTAGGTGGCGCAGCCGCCGACGATCACCGGGACGTCGAGCTCGTAGATGAACTGCTTCAGGTTCAGCGGCTCGTGCGCCCCCGACACGTGCTCCGCCGACACGGTCGTGCCGCGGATGACGAAGATGTCCACGCCGGCGTCCACGACCGCCTTGGAGAACTGCGCCGTGCGCTGCGGGGACAGCGCGGCCGCGGTGACCACGCCCGAGTCGCGCACCTCCTTGATGCGCCGGCCGATCAGCTCCTCCTGGATGGGAGCGGCGTAGATCTCCTGGAGCCGTCGGGTCGCGGTCTCCGCGTCCAGTCCGACGATCTCGTCCAGCAGCGGCTGCGGATCCTCGTACCGCGTCCACAGCCCTTCGAGGTTCAGCACGCCGAGGCCGCCGAGCTCACCGATGCGGATCGCGGTGGCCGGGGAGACGACCGAGTCCATGGGAGCCGCCAGGAACGGCAGCTCGAAGCGGTAGGCGTCGATCTGCCAGGCGATCGAGACCTCCTTCGGGTCCCGCGTACGGCGGCTGGGGACGACGGCGATGTCGTCGAAGGCGTACGCCCGGCGGCCGCGCTTGCCGCGCCCGATCTCGATCTCAGTCACGTCTGTGGCCTTTCCCTGATGCGTTTCAGCGTTGTCCAGTATCGCCGACGGGTACGACAAGGGCGGCCCCGGAGTTCCGGAGCCGCCCCTGTGCGGTCCCCACGCGCGCGTGGGGGCCACTTCGGTCACCGCTTGGCGCTGTAGTTCGGCGCCTCGACGGTCATCTGGATGTCGTGCGGGTGGCTCTCCTTGAGGCCCGCCGAGGTGATCCGGACGAACCGGCCGTTCGCCTGGAGGTCCGGCACGGTCCGGCCGCCGACGTAGAACATCGACTGGCGCAGGCCGCCGACCAGCTGGTGGACGACGGAGGACAGCGGGCCGCGGTAGGGCACCTGGCCCTCGATGCCCTCGGGGATCAGCTGCTCGTCGGAGGCGACGCCCTCCTGGAAGTAGCGGTCCTTGGAGAACGACCGGCGGTCGCCGCGGGTCTGCATGGCACCGAGGGAGCCCATGCCGCGGTACGACTTGAACTGCTTGCCGTTGATGAAGAGCAGCTCGCCGGGGGACTCCTCGCAGCCCGCGAGGAGCGAGCCCAGCATCACGGTGTCGGCGCCCGCGACGAGGGCCTTGGCGATGTCACCGGAGTACTGCAGGCCGCCGTCGCCGATGACCGGGATGCCGGCCTCCTTGGCTGCGAGCGAGGCCTCGTAGATGGCGGTGACCTGGGGGACGCCGATGCCGGCGACCACCCGGGTCGTACAGATGGAGCCGGGGCCGACGCCGACCTTGATGCCGTCGGCGCCCGCGTCGACGAGGGCCTTGGCGCCGTCACGGGTGGCGATGTTGCCGCCGATGACGTCGACGCCGGAGGAGTTCGACTTGATCTTGGCGATCATGTCGCCGACCAGGCGCGAGTGGCCGTGCGCGGTGTCGACGACGATGAAGTCGACACCCGCCTCGATCAGCGCCTGGGCGCGTTCGTAGGCGTCACCGGCCACGCCGACCGCGGCACCGACCAGGAGGCGCCCCTCGGCGTCCTTGGCGGCGCGCGGGTACTTCTCGGCCTTGACGAAGTCCTTGACCGTGATGAGGCCCTTGAGGACGCCCTCGTCGTCGACCAGCGGAAGCTTCTCGATCTTGTGCTTGCGCAGCAGCTCCATGGCGTCCGTGCCGGAGATGCCGACCTTGCCGGTGACCAGCGGCATCGGCGTCATGACCTCGCGCACCCGGCGCGTGCGGTCGTTCTCGAAGGCCATGTCGCGGTTGGTGACGATGCCGAGGAGCTTGCCGGCGCCGTCGGTGACGGGGACGCCGCTGATGCGGAACTTGGCGCACAGCGCGTCTGCCTCGGCGAGCGTGGCGTCCGGGTGGATGGTGATCGGGTTGGCCACCATGCCGGACTCGGAGCGCTTGACGAGGTCGACCTGGTTGGCCTGGTCCTCGATGGAGAGGTTGCGGTGCAGGACACCGACGCCGCCCTGGCGGGCCATCGCGATCGCCATGCGCGACTCGGTGACCTTGTCCATGGCGGCGGACAGGAGCGGGATGTTGACCCGCACGTTCTTGGAGACGTACGAGGCGGTGTCGATCTCGTCGGGAGCCATGTCCGACGGGCCCGGCAGCAGCAGCACGTCGTCGTAGGTCAGCCCGAGTGTCGCGAATTTGTCGGGCACTCCGTCGACGTTGGCAGTCATGACACCTTCCCCAAATGGCCTTGCTCGGTGCGGATGTCCATGCTAACGGGAAGCGCACCTCCCGCATTCCACGATTCCACGGCCGACGGCGGCCCCGAGCTTCGTATGTTCGTACGACGCCGTCGTGGCGCCTGGTGTTCCGAGGCGCCCCTGGCCTGGGGCGTTCTGCTGTGCCCTCGGCCGGGGGACTACTGCTCCGCGAGCGCCCGCAGTCTGCTCAGCGCGCGGTGCTGGGCCACGCGGACGGCCCCGGGTGACATTCCCAACATCTGGCCGGTCTCCTCGGCCGTGAGGCCCACCGCGATGCGCAGCAGGAGCAGCTCCCGCTGGTTCTCCGGCAGGTTGGCCAGCAGTTTCTTGGCCCATTCGGCGTCGCTGCTGAGCAGGGCCCGCTCCTCCGGCCCCAGGGAGTCGTCCGGCCGCTCGGGCATCTCGTCGGACGGGACCGCCGTCGAGCCCGGGTGGCGCATCGCCGCGCGCTGGAGGTCGGCGACCTTGTGGGCGGCGATGGCGAAGACGAAGGCCTCGAAGGGACGGCCGGTGTCCTTGTAGCGCGGCAGGGCCAGCAGGACGGCCACGCAGACCTCCTGGGCGAGGTCCTCCACGAAGTGGCGCGCGTCACCGGGCAGACGGGACAGCCGGGTGCGGCAGTAGCGCAGCGCCAGGGGATGGACGTGGGCGAGCAGGTCGTGTGTGGCCTGCTCGTCTCCGTCGACGGCGCGATGCACGAGAGCGCCGATCGCCCCTTGGGCACGGACCGCCTCGTCATCGCGCATCGGTCCATGGTGCCCTGCGGCCGTACGGTCCGCGGCACCACGCCCGTCGTTGTGCACCGAAGCGTTATGAGCAGGTGCGCCGGAACTCATCCCTTGCGCCCTCCCCTTCCGCTCGACCGACTCGTCCCCGAGGAACTCCACACCTCAAGGATGCGGCATCCGCGGCGAAACGAGCAGCGGGCACCCGGCGAAGCCCTGTGCGACGCCTGTCCACCGGCCTCTCCACCGGTCCGCGTACCGGCTCTCCCGCAGGCCCGGGCCCCCGTTCCTCCGCCGCCGGACCACGTGCCGACTCCTCCGCCGCCGGACCACGTGCCGACTCCTCCGCCGCCGGACCACGTGCCGGTTCGGCCACCGGCCCGCGCACCCGTTCCTCCGGCACCGGCCCGCGCACCCACGGCTCCGCCGCCGGCCCGCGCACCGGATCGGTCACCGGTCCGGCTGCCGGATCGGTCCCCGGCCGACGGGAGGGGATGTCCCGCGCGCCGCGTACGGAAACGCCGCGTACGGAACACCGAGTACGGAAGTGCGACGTACGAACTACGGTCGCCCAGGTCGCCCCGGACCCGTCCGCCTCCGCGCGCTCCCGCCGCTCGAACAGGTTCGCGCGGGGGCGCCGCCGTCGCCCCCCGCCCGTCGTCGCGGGCGGCGCCGACCGGCTCCGGAGCGGGCCGTCCGGGTCAGCGGACCAGCCCCCAGCGGAAGCCGAGCGCCACGGCGTGCGCGCGGTCGGAGGCACCGAGCTTCTTGAACAGCCGGCGGGCGTGGGTCTTGACGGTGTCCTCGGAGAGGAACAGCTCACGGCCGATCTCGGCGTTGGAGCGGCCGTGGCTCATGCCCTCCAGGACCTGGATCTCGCGCGCCGTGAGCGTGGGCGCGGCGCCCATCTCCGCGGAGCGCAGCCGGCGCGGGGCGAGCCGCCACGTGGGGTCGGCGAGGGCCTGGGTGACGGTCGCGCGCAGTTCGGCACGCGAGGCGTCCTTGTGCAGGTAGCCGCGGGCGCCGGCGGCGACCGCGAGCGCGACGCCGTCGAGGTCCTCGGCGACGGTCAGCATGATGATGCGCGCGCCGGGGTCGGCGGACAGCAGCCGACGTACGGTCTCCACGCCTCCCAGTCCGGGCATGCGCACGTCCATCAGAATCAGGTCCGAGCGGTCGGCGCCCCAGCGGCGGAGGACTTCCTCGCCGTTGGCCGCCGTCGTCACGCGCTCGACGCCGGGCACGGTCGCGACCGCGCGGCGGAGCGCCTCTCGGGCAAGCGGGGAGTCGTCGCAGACGAGGACGGAAGTCATGGCCGCCCTCCGCAGCTGATGCGCGTCACCTTGTGCCTCCAGGCTGGTACGAATCGTCACCTGTGCGGTCGACCGTCTCGGACGCCTGCCCGAGCGTTTGTGTTCTCAACCGCCTCCGCACTCTCAACGACGGTCACTCGAAAGAGTTACGGGGCTGCGTGCACTCTTCGGCACTCTACGTGAGGGGGCGGACACGGTGGAGGCAGCCGCGCGGACCCTCAAGCTTTCATCACAACCGATGCCCCGTTTGGCCTTATTTCTTCCCATTTACTGGTGTCTGAGGCTAGATTCGCAATGAGTCATATTTTCATCTCCTTAGATCGTAGTTGTACGGTCGTGGGCACCGTATCCGCTCGAAACGGCTACAAGGGGTCACGTAATGGCAGATTTCTCCCGCCTTCCCGGACCGAACGCGGACCTGTGGGACTGGCAGCTCCTGGCCGCCTGCCGCGGGGTGGACAGTTCGCTCTTCTTCCATCCGGAGGGCGAACGCGGGGCGGCGCGGAGCGCTCGCGAGAACTCGGCCAAGGAGGTCTGCATGAGGTGCCCGGTCCGCGCCCAGTGCGCGGCGCACGCCCTGGCGGTGAGAGAGCCGTACGGCGTGTGGGGCGGGCTGACCGAGGACGAGCGCGAGGAGCTCATGGGCCGGGCGCGTCACCGCCTGGTATCGGCGTCGACGGGTGGGGACACCGCCCAGAACAGCTGAAGGAACGTTTCTGCACGCGTCGGGGGGTGAGTCCACGCGTGCCTGCATCCGTGTGTCCCGTGTGTCCCGCCGCTGCCCGCCGCCGACGCCCCTGAGCCCCCCTGCGCGCCCGGGTCCGTCTCCCGCCCCTGAGACCCCCTGTGCGTGCCCGGGTCCGTCTCCCGCCCCTGAGACCGCTCCCGCCCACGCCCCTATCCGCGCGCGGCCGCCCGGCCCAACTGCTCCAGCGTCGCCCTCACCGCCGGCACCTGGGCCAGGTCGGGAAGCGTGAGGGCGACGATCTCCCGTCGTACCGCCGGTTCCAGCGTCACCGCGCGCGCCCCTCGGGGCCGTACGGACTCGATCGCGAGCTGCGGCAGGACGGCCACGCCCAGGCCCGCGCCCACCAGGCCGGCCACCGCCGGGTAGTCGTCCGTGGCGAAGTCGATACGGGGAGTGAAGCCGGCGCCCTCGCAGACCTCCACCAGCTGGCCCCGGCAGCGCGGGCAGCCGGCGATCCACGGCTCCCCGGCGAGGTCGCCGATGTCGAGGGAGCGAGCGCCGGCGAGCCGGTGGCGTTCGGGGAGGAGGGCGACGAGCCGGTCCGTCAGCAGGGGGCGGACGACCAGGTCCGCCCACTCCTCGGAGCCTGGCGCGTCCTCGTAGCGGAAGGCCAGGGCGACGTCGCAGTCGCCGGCGCGCAGCTTGTCGACGGACTCGGGCGGCTCGGCCTCCTCCAGGGAGACGCGGGTGCCGGGGTGCGCGGCGCGCAGGGCGGCCAGCGCGGTCGGGACGAGGGTGGAGCTGCCGCTGGGGAAGGAGACGAGACGTACCCGGCCGGCCCGCAGTCCGGCGATGGCGGCGACCTCCTCCTCGGCGGCGGTGAGCCCCGCGAGGATTCCGGCCGCGTGCCGTACGAGGGCGTCACCGGCCTGGGTCAGGCGCATCTCGCGGCCGCTGCGCACCAGCAGGGGCGTGCCGACGGACGCCTCCAGGGCCTTCATCTGCTGGCTGACGGCGGGCTGGGTGCAGCCCAGCTCACGCCCCGCCGCGGAGAAGGAACCGGTGGCGGCCACGGCGCGCAGCACACGGAGATGACGGGCCTCGATCACACTTCGAGGGTACCTCCGCACATAAGTGAATCTTGGATGTGGCGGCGATTAATGCGTCGACACTTTGATCGCGGCTCCCCTACCGTGCGGCCATGAGGCTTCTGTCTGTGAATGCGGGCCGCCCGAAGCAGGTGACGTACACGAGTCATCCGGAGGGCGTCACCGGCATCGACAAGCGGCCGGTGGACGGGCCGGTGCGGGTGTCGGCGCCCGGGCCGAGCGGCACGGCGGGCAGTGGTCTCGCCGGGGACGCGGTGTGCAACCTGCGGCACCACGGCGGCGACGACCAGGCGGTGTACGCCGTGGCCCGCGAGGACCTCGACGACTGGGAGCGCGAGCTGGGGCGCACGCTGTCCAACGGCGCGTTCGGCGAGAACCTCACCCTCACCGGTCTGGACGTCTCCGGCGCGCGGATCGGCGAGCGCTGGCGCATCGGAGCCGAAGTGGTGCTGGAGGTGACGGCCGGGCGCGTTCCCTGCCTCACCTTCCAGGGTCATGTGGGTGAGCGGGGCTGGGTGAAGCGGTTCACGCAGAAGGCCGCGACGGGCGCGTACCTGCGGGTGATCTCGCCGGGCGAGATCCGCGCGGGGGACCCCGTCGAGATCGTCCATCTGCCGGAGCACGAGGTGACGGCCCGTATGCAGTTCCAGGCCGTCACCACGCACCGGGAGCTGCTGCCGCGCCTGCTGGCCGCGGGCGAGGCCCTGCACTCCGAGACGCTGGCGACGGCCCGGAAGTACGTGGCCGAACACGGCGCCTGAAGCATCGACACCTCCGGGTCGCCACCGGGGACGGGCGACCGGGGCGCGGGGCGCCACCGGGGACGGGGAACCGGGGCGCGCGCACGGGTCGCCACCGGGGGGCGTGCGCACCGGGCCTTCACCTTCGGGAGGCGCCGTGCAGAGAGCGGACTGTGCCGGTCCGGGTCACTACCCTTCTGCCATGACAACGGCTCTGATCACAGGTTCGACCGCGGGCATCGGCGCCGCGTTCGCGCGGCGGCTGGCGGCGGACGGGCACGACCTCGTGCTCGTCGCCCGGGACACCGGGCGGCTGCGCGAGCAGGCGACCGAGTTGCACGACCGGCACGGCATCGAGGCGGAGGTACTGACCGCCGACCTGGCCGAGGACAAGGGCATCGAGGCGGTGGCCGACCGGCTCGACGACCGCAGGAACCCCGTCGACCTGCTCGTCAACAACGCGGGCTTCGGCAACAAGGGCCGCTATCTCGACGTATCGATGGCCGACGAGCTGAGGATGCTCAAGGTGCACTGCGAGGCGGTGCTGCGGCTGACCTCGGCGGCGACCGCGGCGATGCGGGAGCGCGGACGCGGGGGCGTCGTCAACGTCGCCTCGGTGGCCGCCTTCCTCCCCCGCGGCACGTACGGCGCGTCCAAGGCGTGGGTCGTGCAGTTCACGCAGGGGGCCGCCAAGGACCTGGCGGGCAGCGGGGTGCGGCTCATGGCGCTGTGCCCGGGCTTCGTGCGGACCGAGTTCCACGAGCGCGCCGGGATGGGGACGGACAACATCCCGAACTGGATGTGGCTGGACGCGGACAAGCTGGTGGCGGCGGCACTGCACGACCTGGCGCGCGGCAAGTCGGTGTCGATCCCGGATCCGCGGTACAAGGCGCTGATGGGCGTGGTGAAGGTGGTCCCGAGGGGCCTGCTCGGCGGGGTCAGCTCGCGGACCGGGCGCAAGTACGGCCCCCAGTAGCGGGCAGGACCGGCCGCCCGGTGACGGGCGGGTGACGTCGGCGCTCCGGTGGGAAAATGGGCGTGACACAACCGGACCCAGGGGGGCCGGAGGCGGCGTCATGACGTTCGTACAGCTCATCGACTGCAGGACGAGCCGGTTCGACGAGATGAACCGGCTGCTGGACACATGGGTGGAGCAGACCAAGGGGAAGCGGACCGCGACGCACGCGCTGGTCGCCAAGGACCGCTCGGACGCGTCGCACCTCATCGAGATCGTGGAGTTCCCGTCGTACGAGGAGGCGATGCGGAACTCGAACCTTCCGGAGACCGACCGGATCTTCCAGCAAATGGTGGCCCTGTGCGACGAGATGCCCACCTTCACCGATCTCGAGGTGGTGCGGGACGAGCAGCTCAACCGGAAGGTCGCGCGGGAGTACTTCGAGGATCTCGGCCGGACCCCCATCGACCGCCTGCTGGAACGGCTCACGGACGACTACGTCGATCACGACCCCGCCAATGCGCAGGACACCGGGCTGCGGGCGACGCGCGAGGAGGTCCTCGGCTGGCGGCGGTCCTTCGACTTCTCGATGCGGGTCGACGCCCAGACCGCCGAGGACGACACGGTGTGCACGCGCTGGACGTGGACCGGCCGCCACAAGGGCGACTTCCTGGGCATCCCGGCCACCGGGCAGGAGGTCGCCATGACCGGCATGACCTGGGGGCTGTCGAAAAATAACTCCTCGGTTTCTGAGTTCTGTTGGCTCGTAGGATGCTGGTGTGGCGGAGGGGATCGAGGCGGGGCTTTCGGA
>NZ_JBHWKO010000097.1:0-10669 GCF_042731035.1 Streptomyces sp. NPDC059895 | reverse complement strand
CACCTCCACGGACGCACCGGACCTACCTCACCCACCCCGGCACTACACCTGACCAGCACGAACCCAGCCCCACACTCGGTTTCGAGAAGCCTTCTCAGGGTTTCCAGGTGCGCAGGAACGAGGCGATCCGCTCGGCAGTAGAGCGGGGGTTGTTCAGCTCATGGGCGAGTGCGGTGAGCTGTTCCCGGGTGGGGTTGACGGGGATGTTGCTGGCCTCGAGGTACATGACGGCAACGGCGCAGGCGACGGTGAGGTTGGAGCGTTCCAGCCACCGGCAGCGGCCCAGGGTGTGTACCAGGGCGGCGGCGCGGGCGAAGGCGCCGTCGTAGACGGGAGTTTCGAAGAGTTCGCCGCGGTGGCGGGCGACGGCGGCGATAGGGACGCCGTAGTCGTCGGCGGCTGGATCGCGGTGCCCGGCGCGCTCCGCTACTTCGAGAACCCAGGACTCGTCGACGTGCAGGATCACGCGGCCGCGCCCGGCTGCTGCTGGTCGTATGGGGCGTCGAGCTGCTGCTCCAGGTCGTCGAGGAACGTGCCGTGCTCATCGATGAGCCGCTGGGCGGCTGCCATGCCGGCAGCGCGGGCGCCGGTGGTGTCCTCGATGATGAGCCTCTCGACGTACTTGTTGAAGTCGAGTCGGCGGGAGCGGGCGGCAGCCTTGCCAGCCTCCAACACGCCCTCGTCCAGCCGGACCTGCGTCTGCCTATTCGTAGCCACATTTCATGGTAGCAGGGTGGTAGCAGGGGCAGGCGCGAGCTGGGTACGGACGTGGTCACCATCTGCCGGTTCCGTACTTGGAGCGGCCCCTTTTTGAGGGAGCACCCCGCAGAACGGCGCCTCGTTGCGCCCGGGCGGTTCTACGATGACGCCGATGGCTTCCTACGCGAAGGACCCGCACTGCATCGCCATGGCCGAGGCCTTGGTCCCGTTGCTGCGCCGATCCTGCCCCGAGAACGCCGGCGGTTACGGCGGCTCCTACCAGGTGAACCTGGACGACGAGGAAGCCGTCGGGCTCGGTGGAGTCGAACTGATCCGGGCTGCGATGCGCAGGGCGGCCCGGCAGCTCGGCTGGAAGGTCGAGACGATCGGGTGGATCGGCACCCGCCACGGCACGATGGTCGCCGTTCGGGACACCCGCGAGGTCCCCGAAGAGCATCGGGTTGTCGTTGACGCCGCGAGGTACGAACGCATGAGTGCCGCGGTGGCCAGGGTGTCGTCTGAGCCCGGCGAGACTCCCGTTCAGCGCGGCTCAGCTGCCCTGATGACGCAGGAGTTCCGCGCGGCTGTCGCTGAGGCGAGCGCCTGACCAGACGGCACCGCAGGCCTCGGTCGGCGCGTGGGGTAAGCAGCGGTGGATCAGCTGAGAAACGCGGGTCCGCGAGACGGTGACGGACGCAGGTACCGCAGTTGCAGCACCGTCTCGTCGGCGGCCAGCACCAGGCCCAGCAGGGCGCCGGGCGGCATCGACCGTCTGAGTTCTGTGACCAGGGCGTCGGTCCAGCCGCCGTCCCACGCCTCTTCTTCGTCGTCGGCGTCGTCGGGGTCGTCAGAGTCAGAGAGATGTTGCACAAGGCCTGCTCCTCCGGCTTGTCACAGGGACCGCAGCACCGCCACGACCTTGCCCAGGATCATCCCGTCGTTTTGGGTATTCCGTTGCCGCAGAAATTCGTTGCGGGAACGCGAAGGGGCTCCGACGGTGCCGGGATCCCACTCGTTGTGGTGGATCAGCGCTGCAGGCGGCGCCGGGGCCGGACTGGTTCGGGTGTGACGAGACGGAGGGGGTCCGCAGACCCCCTCCTGCGTACTCAGATCGCTTGGACGGGGGCCGCATGCGTCGGGTGGCGATGGTGATCCCGTCCGCGGTGACTCCGGCGGCGATCTGCCGCGCCTTCGGCCGGATCAGCCGATAGCCGAGCGGGCGAAGGCAACCGTGGCGCCGAAAGCGGCTCCGCCGGCGAGCGCGGCGGTGGCCAGCGGGCTGCCTGCGGCGTGAGCGAGGAACCCCGCCGCCGTGGCGACCTGGAGGCCGATCAGCAACACCGCTGCCGAGCGCAGGCTCAGCAGCGGCTCCTGGGACCTGTCGCTCCTTGCCATCAGATCGTCCTCCGGAGCTGAGCTGCGGCCCGCTCGATGATCTGGTCGCCCGCCCTGAGGAGCTTGCGCCTTACTCGGGTGCCCATGGCGACGTCCTGGTCGACCAGTTCGGGTGCCTGAAGCCAGTTGAGTTCGGGATTCTCGGCCCAGACCCGTGCCACCCTCTGCTCGGTTTCCTTGAGCCGACGGGTCGCGTAGCGGACGTACCGGGCGTCAAAATGCTCAGACCAGGGCACAACCCTGGCGATAGCCAGCGTTTCCGGCCCCGGGGCCGGAGACAGCAGGTCCAGCCCCTCCGGCAGATGGCTGATCATGCGACCCATGACCTGATGATCGCCGTCCAGGTCGTTGCCCTCCCGGGCGTACTTCCGCAGGATCGCACGCACAGCGTCGGCGTCCTGGAGGTCGACCTCTTTCTCCCACTCCCGGAAGATCAGGGCCATGGCCAGGGCCTGGGCATGGTCCTCCGTGGGAGGCCGGAGGCGAAGGTGCGTGTAGAGAAACTCGTGCATCGGATCGTGGTCGCCGTCCAGGTAGGCGTCCAGAGCAGCACGTGCCGCCCAGACGATCGGCGCCCCGAGACGTTCGATCCGCCGAGCGACGGAACGCAGAGGGGTCAGCAGATCGTCCGGGAGCCCCCGCAGCAGACCCGCCAGCTCAGGAATGTCGAAGACGTGGCTCCAGACCGAGGCGAGCGAGTCACCGAGGGAGTTAAGGGTGGGCAGGTCAAGGTCGCGGAACGCGTGGAGGGTGTCGTCTGCGATGCCGATGGTGGCCAGGCTGGCGATGCCCGCGTCGGCGAGGGACAGGTCCTTCAACGCGGCGGAGATCTTGTCCCCGGGCGCCCAGTCAACAAGGCCGGCGACCGACCTCGCGAACCCCACCGAGGCGAACGCGTCGCCGATCGGGTTGACCTTGGGCAGCTTCAGATCGATCGGGGCGAAGCTGTTCCAGACCGAGGCGAGGGTGTCGCCGAGGGGGTTGGGGTCGGGCAGGTCAAGGTTGCCGAAGGCGTGGAGGGTGTCGTCTGCGATGCCGATGGTGGCCAGGCTGGCGATGCCCGCGTCGGCGAGGGACAAGTCCTTCAACGCGGAGGCCATGTCGGCCGCAGGCGCCCAGTCGACCAACCCGCCCCCGATCCCCTTCGTGAACTCCATCGAGGAGATCGCGGAACCCATGGTCTCGAACGACTGCCATCTGTTGGACAGCACCTGCCCGACGCCGGTGCTCTCGAACTTACTGGAAAGAATCGAACGCAACGTGGCCACTGGGCCCCTCCTTGCAGTTTGGAAGCGTCTCTACTTCCTGGCGGCGAGAGCGGGCCGTTCCGGCAAAAAATTTTCGCCAGTACGATGTGATCTGCATCACTGCTCGGTGTTCTGGTTTCGCGGACCCTCGATGTCCCGGCTCCAAGGTAGCCGGGCCCTCTGACAACAGGGGTGCCCTTGGCCCCCGAGTGCAAGACTCGCCGCTGTGTGGCCGGACGGCCCGGCGGGCCGCCGGACGCCTGCGCCCGGAACTGCTGCGCTGCGGGCCCCTGGGCTGGACGCCTACCCGTGGCAGGCCGCGATCGACGCCCTACCAGCCTGACCAGCACCGAGCCGCCCTGAGTCGGGGTGTTGGACAGTCGAAGGCGGCCCAGAGCCAGCTGGAATGGCTCCGGACCGCCTTCACGGCTGTCTGCGCGTCAGTGACTGCCCCCTGGGCAGGGACCGGTCACGTAGGCGTGACGGCGGACGCTGTGACCACGGTGCCGTCGTCCAGGAGCACCGAGCCGTGCGCGACGAAGTCGTCGTTGCGTGCGTGGTGGTACTGAAGAGGCCCGGTGGCATCGAGGAGCGTGGCGAGGGCATCGTCCAGGGAATCCTCGGACGTCAGGACGACGTGGACGCAGGGGGTGCCGTCCTCGTCGTACACATGGACGCTTTCGGCCTGGTGCGTCCAGTCCTGCCGGGCCCACGGGATGAGGGCGCGTACCCGGCAGCTGACCTTGGAGGCAGGCTGGGTGCACGGCTTTTCCTTGAAGGGCTGGTCGGAGTAGAGGTGGCTGGCGTAGACCGGCGTACTGCTCCATGTCCCGCGTACGTGGGCATGGCCCATGAACTCGGTGCGGTCATGGACGATCGGCGCGTTGAGGGCTGCGCCGATCCGGTCCAGGGGCCCACCTCGTCGGTGTACGGGAGCCCGGTTTTCACCAGCAGGCGGACTCCCTCCGGGAGGGTGGTGTGGAGCCCGGCGCGTAATCCGGCGACGGCTCCGAGGTGATCCAGGAGGCTGGCCGCAGCATCGAGCAGATCGGGGAGCTGGTGCAGGCGAGGCTTCTCGTTCACGATTCCGTTCTCCTGTCGGTTCTGGGTGGCCAGGCTGAGGGGGTCGGCAGCGAGGGTCTTACGGTGGGCGTGCTCGGCGCCACGTTCGTCACCGAAGTACCGGAGTCACAGCTGACATGGCTGGCCGGTCAGCGATGGACGACGTCCCGGCCGATGTCACGGTGGGCCAGTTGCACGACCAGGCCCCGGTCGGCGAAGGCCGTCGCCGCGTCGGCCAGCCCGTACGCGGCGGCCTCCTTCACGTCGCCGGCAACGACGGCGTGCAGCGCCATGGCCGTGACCGCGGCACGATGACGTCCGCCGGCGCACTGGGTGACCACGGTGATCGGCGCCTTCGACGGTCCGGCCAGGAACGCCAGGATCTGCAGCGCGGTCGCCGCGAGGAGCTCGCGCACGCCCGGGGTGCCCATCACCGTGTCGCGCACCGCCTGGTCGTGTGCGGTCAGCTCGCGCAGGTCCGCACTGATGTGCGGGTCCCTGAAGTGGAAGCGGAGGTCCACCGCGACCGTGGCGCGCGTCAGGATGTCGGCGTACTCGGACTCCTTCGCGTCGTGCAGGCGCCCCGTGGACACGATCGTCACGTCGGGGGTGGGCGGCTGGGCGATGACGCGGTCGCGCTCGTCGTCCCACGCCGTGGCATGGGTGTCCTCGCGGCCGTCGGCCCACCGGACCACGATCTCCCACGGTCCCCAGCTGTCCGGCCGGTCGTCGATCCTGAGGACCTCGTACTCCTGGCCCCAGTACCCGTTGTAGTACCGGCCGCCGACCTGCTGGGGACCGATCTGACGGGCGATCCATTCGGCGTCCTCGCCGTCGGTGGCCGTCGTGTCGATGTGGCTGCTCACTTCGGTGTTCCCTTCCTCGTCGGTGTAGGTCCCGGCCCGGCGCCGCGGCCGGGCCGGAGTCCGTGGTGCGGGATGTGGTCAGTCGGTGCCGCCGGTGTAGGGCGGCGGGTTGGTGGCGCCGGCGAGTGCGGCGGCCTGGTCCCCGGTCAGCAGACCGTGAGCGTCGATGCTGGCGGCCACGGCTTCCACCTGGGGCCACAGCATCGACAGCAGCAGGTCGGCCATCCGGCACGCCGTGGTCCACGACATTCCGGAGGGGGGCGTCGTCCGGAAGGTCCTCGTCTCGGGTGAGGACATGGCCGGCGCTCTGGAACGAGGCGGCGGTGTACTCGAAGTCGTCGTGGTGCGCGCACGCGGCCTCGCTGTCCGCAGACCACAGGCCCGCGGACTTCAGGTAGCGGGCCTGCGCGCGCTCGCCGGCGGCGCACCGGGCGGCGAGCCGCCAGAACGGGATCGGCGGCCCGTCGGCCCTGGTGCGCCCGGTCAGCGACCACTCGACTCCCTCGGCGGGCACGTCGATGACGCCGGTCACCGTGATGTGCGCCCCGTACGCAGCGGCGAGGACGGCGTGCCCGGCCTCGTGGAAGGCGGCCGACGCCGCGTGCGGCGGCCGTGCTCATGCCGCGGCCTGGACGGTGACGACGTCGATGGTCCGGATCCCGGCGGGCAGCACCGGCTCCTGCTCCACGTAATCGCGCACCACCACCCGGTCACCGGCCTGGAGCGGGCGCCCGAGGGCCTGGTCGGCCACGGTGCAGCGGTCGTCGCGGATCCGGGCGTGCGCCGCCTGCCCCGCCTTGTCCTGCAGCAGGCGCACGTACCCGTCTCCCTGCCGGATCGAGGCGACCGACACGGTGGCCTCGACGCGCTCGCCCTCCGGCACCCGCGACAGCGGCTTCTGCGAGACGCCCAGGGAGGCGTGGTGCGCGACGGGCAGGTTCCCGACCATCGGCACCGTACGGACCGGGACGATCTCGCCCGTCCGGTAGGCCTCGGCCAGGTGGTCGAGGTACGACGGCCGGTGTCCGTCCGGCAGGTAGATCAGGGCGCACGCGCGGTCGAGCCGGGTGTACAGGTCGTTGAGCTCGTCGTCCGCGCTCCACAGGGAGTGCCGCTGCTCGGTCGCCCGCTCTTCGCTCGAACTCCGGTGATCCGTGCTTAGGAGCTGGGATCGGCGTCGTCGACACCGAACTCTCCGGTGACCCCGGTCTCGCAGAGCAGCGCGTCGTCGTGCCGTGCGCCCACCGGCCACAGCCTCACGCTGGGGCGCTCGTCGATGACGACGCACCCGCCCTCGCTGAGGAAGTAGGTGAACCAGGCGAAGGGCCGCTCGCCGCGGTCCATGTCGGGGTCGACCACGCCCGGGACGGCGCTGTAGGGGTAGATGGCCATGGAGCCCGGGACGGTCTCGCCCTCCTGGTCGACGCCCGGCCCGAACGTCCCCATGGTCACGTCCATGCGCATGCAGGCGGTGCAGTAGCAGTGCGGACGGACGAGCTGTCCGCGGTGGCCCTGCACCGACCACAGGGGCCAGTGACAGGTCCGGGGCAGCCAGCCGAGACGCTTTTGCGCGCGCACCCTCTTGGCGCACGCCTGGCAGTTCTTCGGGATCCGCCCGTGAGCCTCGATCATCCGCTCGTACGCGGCCCGGGTGTCGGGCATCCAGAAGTCGGCGAGGTTACTCCCGAGGCCGGAGCCCCAGTTGGGCTTGTCCTTGTGGGTGAGGGGCAGCATGTCCGGTGTGCCGGAGGCCTCCAGGGCGAGCGGGAGCAGCACCGCGGTGTCGGCGTCTGACGGCCACAGCCCGCCGGGCAGGCCGGCCACGATGCGCGCCGCCGCCGTGGCTGCGTCCGGGCGGGTCAGGTACGGGAAGCGGCTCGCGCGGTGCCCGTCGGGCGTGGAGATGTTCCAGCACTGGACGCTGCTGCCCTCGTAGGCGGGGTGCTGGCTGCGCTCGTTCGGTGCACCGTCGTGCGGGCGGGACCAGCCGGTATGCACGACCAGGCCGCCCGGCTGGAGGTAGCCGATGCCCGTCTCCACCTTCAGGTCGTCCGGCAGCGCGGGGGCGAACGCGATCTCGCGCTCCCCGGCGGTCTGGCTGATGTCGGCGCTCACGCCGACTCCTCAACGGGCTGCGGCACCATCACGACCGGGCAGCCGTCGCCGTTAAGGACGACCAGCGGACGGAGCTCGCTGGCGGCATCGAACACGGCCTGCCCGATGTCGTTGCCGCCGACGACGGCGTCCGGACTGTCGCTGACGTCCATGAAGTCCACCAGGCACTCCAGGGCGTAGCGCACGGCCTCGCGCGATTCGGTGAGCACCGGGGGCCGCAGGCCCGCCGTAGTGGCGGCCTGGTCGAGGTCGGCGTCGGGCGCGTCGTGGGCGATGCCCGAGCGGAGCGCCGCACGGACGAGGGCGGCCTGGTAGCCGGCGGGGTTGCTGCGTTCGCTGATCTTCACGGGCAGGTTCCTCCACATCCCATAAGTGGCTTGCCACTTTCTAAGGTAGCGCGACGCCTTGAAAGTGGCAAGCCACTTATGGAAAGGTTCTTGGTATGCCCCCTCAGCGACGCGACCGGCACCGAGACCCACTCCTGAACGTCCGTCCCGAAGCCACCCTCAAAACGCAGGCCACAGAAGCGCTCAGCACACGGAACCAAGAGATGCAAGGCTTCCTCGTGGCGTGCCTCAACGCACTGGTCGCCGACCCGGACGGCTTCCTGGAACAGCTCAAGGAGCACTGGCCTGCCGAAAAGCCCCGCGGCCGGCCGCGCAAAGCCACCTCGCCGCCGGCCGACGGCGACAAGACGGACAACGCCCCCTCGAACTGACCGGGTTCCTCTGCGGACGACGGCGCGTCCTTGTCAGACCCCGCATGCTGGCCTCGTGACTGAGGTCCGGGTGAAGAGGTGCGACACATGCCCGCAGGTCCCCGGACAGCGCCCGGAAGGGGGCGACGCTCCGATTGGAGTCCAGGAAGGCGATCGGCTGTCCAGCAGGCCGTTCGGGGGCCATCGCCGGGTCACAGCAGGCCTGGCTGCTGCCATTCGGTCCCGAGGACGTGGTGGTCGAGGAAGTTGAGGAACGTCTCGTACCACAGGCGTGTGTGGTTCGGCCTCAGGATCCAGTGGTTCTCGTCCGGGAAGTAGAGGTACTTCGCGGGGACTTCGTGCCGCTGCAGTTCCTGGAAGAGGGTGGCGCCCTGGCCGACGGGCACGCGGTAGTCCTTCGCGCCGTGGATGACCAGCATCGGGGTACGGATCTTCGCGACGTCCAGGTGCGGTGAGTCGGCCTCGTACCGCTCGGGGCGGGTCAGCGGGTCGCCGAAGATCCGCTGGAAGTACCAGGGCGCATCGGTGTCGCCCTGGAACATCCGCAGGTCCCACAGACCCGCATGGCTGATGATCGCCTTGAACCGGTCCGTGCTGGTGGCAACCCGGTTCGCCATGTATCCGCCGTACGAGCCGCCGGCGAGCGCCGTACGCGAGGCATCGATGTCGTCCCGCGCCTCGGCCGCGTCGGTCAGCGCGATCACATCCGTGTAGGGACGCCCGCCCCACTGCCCCCAGCCGCGCCGATGATTGATCTGCCCGTAGCCGGTCGACAGGGCCGGATCCGGCAGCAGCACCGCATAGCCGCGCGCGGCGAACGGCCAAGGGTTCCACCGCCACGTCCAGCCGTTCCAGCTGAACTGCGGTCCGCCATGGACGGCCACGAGCAGCGGAGCGGGCCGCTCGGCGGACGCGCCCTCGGGCATGACGAGCCAGCCGCGCAGCACGAAGTCGTCGTCCGCCGCGGCGTGCACCTCGGTGAGCGTGCCGGGCAACTGCCCGACGCCGCCTGGGGCGGGCAGTACGGCGGGAGTCTGGTCGACGACGTCGGCATCGATCCGGACGGGTGTCGGCGGCGCGTCGACCGCGTGGCGCAGGGCGTAGAGCGTCAGCCCGTCGGGGGCCACGGTCAGCGAGCCGTACGCGCCCGAAGCGGTGAGGCGTGTGACGCCACCGTCTGTATCGCGCCGGAAGACGGGGGCGTGCCCCTGTTCGTCGGACGTGAAGAAGAGCGTGTCGTCCACCGGTGAACAGGCGACGCCACCGGGCCAGTTGTCGAACCCGGGCAGCAGGTCCTGCACCGCGCCGTCGGCGAGGTCGATCCGGACGAGCGTCGCTTCCCAGGGGTCGTTGTACGTGGGGTAGCGCATCCGGCGGCACACGACGGCCGCGCCGTCGTGGGTGAACCGCGGCGCCTCGTAGAGGTGCTCCAGATCACCGACGACGTGGATCTCCTCACCGCTGACCGCGTCGGCCACCACCACGGCGGTGCGATGCTCGTCCGGGACCCGCCCGGGCACGAACCTGCGGTAGGCAACCCGTGTGCCGTCCGGCGACAGCGCCGCGTCCCCCGGATCCTCCAGACCGACCCCCTGCCCACCGGCGAGGACCGGCTCCGCGTCGACACCGGCACGGACGAAGGTGTGCGGCTGCACCGGTCCGAGGTCGTGGTCCCAGGCACGGGTCGGCCCGGCCTCATAAAGGATCGCCGTGATCTTCGCGTTCTTCCGCGCCGCGCGCAGCTTGCCGTGCGCCTCGGCGTCGGCGGCACCCGGCAGCAGCCCCGCGGTGTGGCACAGCGCGCCGGAGTCCCGGGCGACGGTGACCGTCGCGATCCCGCCAGGGTGCCGGGCCACGACGACGGCCTCCCCGCGCGGCGGCAGGGCCCACAGCGCGGCCCCCTCGTCCTCGTCGCCGTCCGCAGTGGCGCGGCCCGACAGGAAGTACAGCGTCCCGTCCGGACCGAATACGGGCCCCGACTCACCCTTGTCGGACCGGGTCAACCGCAGCGCGTCGCGTTTCCCGGTCGGATCGATCTCCCACAGGCCGGATACGAATCGCGTCCCGTCCCCGGACAGCGACTGCACGGCGGCGACGAGACGCGTGCCATCGACGGACAGGGCAAGGGAGTTGACGCGGGCACAGGCGACGAAGGCGGACAGATCATGGAAGGTGGACGGGCCACCGGAGGACTCGATCATGCGGGCGATTGTCGCCCGCGCGCCACACGGCCGGCCAGGGAGCCCGACGTGGAACGCCCCTCTGTCAGCAGCCCTTCCGGCACACTCGCACACGCATGGATGTAACGCCGTCCGTCAACGCCGTTACCGAGACGCTTTCACGGAACGGTAACTCCTGCCCCAGGGGCCTCACGACAGTCCTCACCTGCCGCGTCGAGGAAGGAAAACACCTACTGAGCAGTGTGTTGGCGCATGTGGTCCTCCTTGTCGTGTGTGACCCGTGGATGACCGTCCGGCCCCTCTCCACGGCGTGATTCACTGGCCCTTCGGCTCTCGACAGGGCCTTAGCGCCCAGCGCAGCGTGCGATCCATCGCGCACGCCTACCG
>NZ_JBHWKO010000096.1:0-10669 GCF_042731035.1 Streptomyces sp. NPDC059895 | reverse complement strand
TCGACGTCGTCCGTGCGCAGCCCGGCCGCGGCCAGGGCACGGCGGATGACCCGCTGCTGCGACGGCCCGTTCGGCGCGGTCAGCCCGTTGGAGGCACCGTCCTGGTTGACCGCCGAGCCCTTCACGACCGCCAGGACCCGGTGCCCCAGCCGCTGCGCGTCCGAGAGCCGTTCCAGGACGACGACGCCGACGCCCTCGGCCCAGCCGGTGCCGTCGGCGGTCGAGGAGAACGACTTGCAGCGGCCGTCGGCGGCCAGCCCCCGCTGCCGGGAGAACTCCACGAACATGCCCGGTGAGGCCATCACCGTCGCACCGCCCGCCAGCGCCATCGAGCACTCGCCCGAGCGCAGCGCCTGCGCCGCCAGGTGGATCGCGACCAGCGACGACGAGCACGCCGTGTCGACCGTCACCGCGGGGCCCTCGAAGCCGAACACGTAGGACACCCGGCCGGAGGCCACGCTGCCCGCGGTGCCCGTCGCCATGAAGCCCTCCAGGCCGGGCACGGACTGCGCGTCCGCGCCGTAGGTCTGGCCGAAGACACCGGCGAACACACCGACGTCGGTGCCCTTCAGCGAGACCGGGTCGATGCCCGCGTGTTCGAGCGCCTCCCAGGAGCCTTCGAGCAGCAGCCGCTGCTGCGGGTCCATCGCGGTCGCCTCACGCGGCGAGATCCCGAAGAACCCGGCGTCGAAGTCCCCGGCGCCTTGCAGGAAGCCGCCCTGGCGTACGTAGGACTTGCCGACCTGCTCGGGGTCCTCGTCGAAGAGGGCGGCGAGGTCCCAGCCGCGGTCGGTGGGGAACGGGCCCATGCCGTCCCGGCCTTCGCGGACCAGGTCCCAGAACTCGGCCGGGCCGCGTACCCCGCCGGGCAGCCGGCAGCTCATGCCGACGATCGCGATCGGCTCGTCCGGGGCGGCGGCGGCCACCGGGCCCGGTGCCACGGGCGCCGCCCGGTCGCCGACCAGTTCCTCGTACAGGTGCCCGGCGAGCACCTGCGGTGTCGGGTAGTCGAACACCGCGGTCGCGGGCAGCCGTACGCCGGTGCTCTCGCGCAGGCGGTTGCGCAGTTCGACGGCGGTCAGCGAGTCGAAGCCGGCGTCCCTGAAGGCACGGTCCGCGTCCACTTCTCCGGCGCCGCCGTGGCCCAGCACTCCGGCGGCCTCGGTGCGGACCAGGTCGAGGAGCAGTTGTTCCTGCTCGGGGCGGGGCAGCGCGGCGAGCCGGGCCGCCAGGCCCGAGGCGGCGGCGGTGGTCTGTGTCCGTACCACCCGGCGGGCCGGCCTGACGAGGCCCTGGAGCAGCGGGGCGACGTTGCCGCCGGCGGCGGCCCGGATCGCCTTGAGGTCGAGCTTCACCGGCACGACGGCGGGCAGGCCGGTCGCGAGGGCGCGGTCGAACAGCGCCATGCCCTCGGCGGGCTGCAACGGGGCGAAGCCGCCACGGCTCATCCGGGCGTGGTCGACCTCGCTGAGGTGGCCGGTCATGCCGGTGTCCTGCTGCCACAGGCCCCAGGCCAGGGAGAGGCCCGCGAGTCCGGCGGCGCGGCGGCGGGTCATCGCCGCGTCCAAGTAGGCGTTGGCGGCGGCGTAGTTGGCCTGTCCCGCCGAGCCGAACGTGCCCGAGGCGGACGAGAACACGGCGAACAGCTCGGTGTCCGGGTGCAGTTCGCGGGTGAGCGCGTCGAGGTGGGCGACGGCGTCGACCTTCGGCGCGAAGACCTTCGCGACCCGCTCCGGTGTCAGTTCCCCGATCACACCGTCGTCGAGCACACCGGCGGTGTGCACCAGGGCGGTCAGCCGACGCCCCTCCGGCAGGTCGCCCAGCAGCGCCCGTACGGAGGCGGGATCGCCGACGTCACACGCCACCACCCCGACCGACGCGCCCAACTCCGCCAGCCCGGACACCACTTCCGCGGCGCCCGGTGTCTCGGCGCCCCGACGGCCCGCCAGTACGAGATGGCGTACGCCGTGCTCGGTCACCAGGTGCCGGGCGGTCAGCGCGCCCAGCGAGCCCAGTCCGCCGGTCACCACCGCCACGCCCTCGGGGTCCAGGGGCCGCGGCACCCTCAGCACGATCTTCCCGACATGCCGGGCCTGGCTCATGAAGCGGAACGCCGCACGCGCCTGCCGCACGTCCCACACCGACCGCGGCAGCAGTTCGAGGCGGCCCTGCTCGAACAGCTCGACGATCTCGGCGAGCATCTCCCCGATCCGGGCCGGACCCGCTTCGATCAGGTCGAAGGCCCGGTAGGTGACGCCGGGATACGCCTCGGCGACCTGGCCGGGCGCACGGATGTCGGTCTTGCCCATCTCCAGGAAGCGCCCGCCGTCGCGCAGCAACCCCAGGCCGGCGTCGACCAGTTCACCGGCCAGGCTGTCCAGTACGAGGTCGACGCCGCCGGCGAACCGCTCAGCGAACGACGCGTCGCGGGAGGAGGCCAGGTGCGCGTCGTCGAATCCCTGCCCGCGCAGCACCTCCCATTTGCCGGGGCTCGCCGTGGCGAAGACCTCCGCTCCCCAGCACCGCGCCAGCTGCACCGCGGCCATCCCCACACCACCGGCCGCGGCGTGGACGAGGACCTTCTCACCGGCGCGCAGGTCGCCGTACTCCCGCAGGCCCAGGTACGCCGTCAGGAACACCACCGGCACGGTCGCGGCGTCCTCGAGGCTCCAGCCGTCCGGGACGCGCACCAGGCAGCGGTGGTCGGCGATGCCGGTCGAGCCGTAGCCGTTGGCGAGCAGGCCCATGACGCGGTCGCCGACGGCGATGCCGGTGACGCCGGGTCCGACCTCGGTCACGACGCCCGCGCCCTCGCCGCCGGGGCGTACGCCGGGTACGAGGCCGAGTGCGGCCAGCACGTCGCGGAAGTTGAGGCCCAGCGCGCGCAGCGCGACCCGGACCTCGCCGTCGTTCAGCGGCTCGGTGACCTCGGGTGCCGGGACGGCGGTGACCTCGTCGAGCGAGCCGCCCGGGCCGCCCACGATCCGCCAGGCCGTGGCGTCCGGCGGGATGGTCAGGTGGGTGTCGGCGTACGCGAGCCGGGGTGCCCAGACGGTGCCGCCGCGCAGGGCGAGCTGCCACTCGCCGGCGGACACCGTGGCCAGGGCGGTGGCCAGCGCGTCGAGGTCGGCGCCGGTCGCGGGCAGCGGGCGGCGCGGGTCCAGGTCGACGACGGCGACGAGCTGCGGGGTCTCGGCCTGGACGACCCGGACCATGCCCCAGACGGCGGCGCCCGCGGGGTCCACGAGGGTTCCGGGCGAGCTCGCGGGCACGGCACCGCGGGTGAGCAGGACCAGTCCGGCGTCCTCCAGTTCGGGCCGGGACAGGGCGACGCGGAGGACCGCGAGCGCGTGGGAGGCGAGGTCGAGGACCTGGTGCTCGTCGGCGGTGTGTCCGCCGTCCAGGGCGGGCCCGGCGGCGGGGACCACGATCCATTCGGGGCGTTCGCCGCCCGCGCCGATCCGGTCGGCGAGCGCGGTGAGGTCGTCGGCGTCCGTGACCAGCACGGTGGAGCCGGGAGAGGTCTCGGTGGGGGGCGTCGAGGTCTCCGCGGGGGTGTGGCGTTCCACCCAGTCGACGCGGAAGAGCGGGTCGGTGTCGGTCGCGGCCGTGGGGACGCCGCCGAGTTGGCCGGGGGTGACGGGGCGCGACACCAGGGACCGCACGCTGAGGACGGGGGTGCCGGTGTCGTCGGCGGCGTCGACGGTGAGCGCGTCGGCGTCGCCGGGCGCGACGCGGACCCGCAGGGAGGTGGCTCCGGCGGCGTGCAGGACGACGCCGTTCCAGGCGAACGGCAGGCCGACCGCGTCGTCCCCGGTGGCGGCGTCCGCGACGCGGAGCAGGCCGGTGTGCAGGGCCGCGTCCAGGAGGGCCGGGTGCAGGCCGAACCGGGCGGCGTCGCCGTGCTGTTCCTCGGCCAGGGCGACCTCGGCGAAGTACTCGTCGCCGCGCCGCCACGCCGCCCGCAGACCCTGGAAGACCGGGCCGTAGTCGTAGCCGACCCCGGCGAGCCGTGCGTAGAAGTCGGCCACGTCCACGGGTTCGGCGCCGGGCGGCGGCCACTCGGCCGGTCCGCCGGTGGCGGTGGCGGTGGCGGGGAGGGCAGCGGGCCCGTCAGGTGTGTCGGGCTGGGGTCGCAGGGTGCCGGTCGCGTGGCACTGCCAGCGGCCGTCGGCCAGGGCGGTGCCCAGGTCGCCGTCCTCGGGCTCGGGTGCCGAGTACACGGCGACGCCACGGGCGCCCAGCTCGTCCGGCGGGTCCACGGCGACCTGGAGGCGTACCGCCCCGCGCTGCGGCAGCAACAGGGGTGCCTCGATGACCAGTTCGTCGATCTCGGGGGTGCCGACCTGGTCGCCGGCGCGCACGGCCAGCTCGACCAGGGCCGCGCCGGGGAGCAGCACGGTGCCGCCGACGGCGTGGTCGGCCAGCCACGGGTGGCTCGCCAGGCCGAGCCGGGAGGTGAAGACGATGCCGTCGCCGTGCGGGAGTTCGATGACGGCGCTGAGGATCGGGTGGCCGGTGCCGGCGAGGCCCAGAGCCGCGGCGTCGCCGGAGTCGGCGGCGGGGGTCAGCCAGTAGCGTCGGCGCTGGAACGCGTACGTCGGCAGGTTCTCGGCGGCGGCGCCCGTCGGGAGGACCCGGTCCCAGGCGACCGGGACGCCGCGTACGAACAGGTCGGCGGCGGAGGTGAGCAGGGCACGTACCTCGCCCTGCTCACGGCGCAGGGTGCCCGCGGTCACCACCCGCTCGTCCACCAACTCCGCGATCGACGGCACCAGCACCGGATGCGGACTCACCTCCACGAACACCTCATGCCCCTCACCCACCAACGCCCGGACCCCGTCCGCGAAACGGACCTGACCCCGCAGATTCGCGAACCAGTAAGCCGCATCCAACTCACCACCACCCGTGACCCAGCCACCCCGCACCGTCGAATAGAACGGAACACGCGGCACCACCGACGACACCCCGCCCAACCGCTCCAGCAACCGCTCCCGCACCACCTCCACCGCCACCGTGTGCGACGCGTAATCCACCGCGATCATCCGCGCCCGCACCCCCTCCCCCACCAAACCCTCCACCCACACACGCAACACCGACTCAGGACCACCCACCACCACCGACCCCGGCCCGTTCACCGCCGCCACCTCCACACCCTCCGGCAACCGCCCCACCACCACCTCCTCACCCAACCCCACCGACGCCATCGCACCATGCCCCGCCAACTCCGCACCGATCACCCGCGACCGCACCGCCACCACCCGCGCCGCATCCTCCAACGACACCGCACCCGCCACACACGCCGCCGCGATCTCACCCTGCGAATGACCCATCACCGCATCCGGCACCACACCCAACGACTCCCACACCGCCGCCAACCCCACCATCACCGCGAAACTCACCGGCTGCACCACATCCACCCGCTCCAGCCACACCCGGCTCTCCCCCGTCAACACCTCCCGCAGATCCCACTCCACCCACGGCGCCAACGCCCCCGCGACACGGTCGATCTCCGCCGCGAACACCGGCGACACAGCGAGCAGCTCACGCCCCATCCCGAACCACTGCGCCCCCTGCCCCGGAAACACGAACACGCGGGGGCCGGTCAGTTCGGTCGCGGGGGCGGTGACGACGGCGGCCGGGCGTTCACCGCGGGACAGCGCGCGCAGCGCCGTGGCCGCCTCCGCCTGGCCGGTGGTCAGGACCACCGCGCGGTCCGGCAGCAGGGCGCGGCCGGTCGCGAGGGCGCGCGACACCTCGGGCAGGGACACCTCGGGCAGCGGTACCTCCGGCTGCGGTACCCCCGGCTGCGGCACCTCCGGCAGCGGCGAACCCGCTTCGCCGCCCGGGACGCGCTCGCCGCTCTCGCTGCTCTCTCCGTCCTCGCCGTCCTCGCCGCCGTCCAGGAACGCCGCGAGCCGGCCGGCCTGGGCGGCCAGCGCTTCGGGGCCACGGCCGGTCACGACCAGGGGCAGCACGTCCGTGGTCAGCGGCGCGAGCCGCTGTCCGGACGCATCGGAGGACCCGGCGGTCTCGGCGGGCTGGGAGGTCTCGGCCGGTGCCGGGGGATCGCCGGCCTCTTCGAGGATGAGGTGGGCGTTGGTGCCGCTCATCCCGAAGGAGGAGACGCCGACGCGGCGGGGGCGGTCGGCGCGTTCCCAGGGGCGGGCCTCGGTGAGCAGGCGGACCGTGCCGCTGGACCAGTCCACCTCCGGGGTGGGCCGGTCCACGTGCAGGGTGGCGGGCAGCAGGCCGTGCCGCAGGGACTGCACCATTTTGATGACGCTGACGACGCCCGCGGCGGCCTGGGCGTGGCCGATGTTGGACTTGACCGAGCCGAGCCACAGCGGGTGCTCCGGGTCCCGGTCACGGCCGTACGTGGCGATCAGCGCCTGCGCCTCGATCGGGTCGCCCAGCATGGTGCCGGTGCCGTGCGCCTCGACCACGTCCACGTCCACGCCGGACAGTCCGGACGCGGCCAGCGCCCGCCAGATCACCTGCTGCTGGGCGGGGCCGTTGGGTGCGGTCAGACCGTTCGAGGCACCGTCCTGGTTCACCGCGGAGCCGCGCAGCACGGCCAGCACCCGGTGACCGAGCCGGCGGGCGTCGGAGAGCCGGGCGAGCACGATGACACCGACCGCCTCGGCCCAGCCGGTGCCGTCCGCCGCGGCGGCGAACGACTTGCAGCGTCCGTCCGCCGACAGACCGCGCTGCCGGGAGAACTCCACGAACGTGGTGGGCGACGGCATCACCGTGGCACCGCCCGCCAGGGCCACCGAGCACTCGCCCTGGCGCAGGGCCTGCGCGGCCAGGTGGATGGCGACCAGCGAGGAGGAGCAGGCGGTGTCCACGGACACGGCGGGCCCTTGCAGGCCGAGCACGTAGGAGATGCGGCCGGAGGCGACGCTGCCCGCGAGGCCGGTGCCGACGTACCCCTCGAGGCCGGAGGTGTCGGCACCGACGCCGTATCCCTGGCTCGACACACCGCAGAAGACTCCGGTGTCCGAGCCGTTGAGGGTGTCGGGGTTGAGTCCCGCGTCCTCCAGCGCCTCCCAGGAGCACTCCAGCAGCAGCCGCTGCTGGGGGTCCATCGCCAGCGCCTCGCGCGGTGAGATGCCGAAGAAGCCCGCGTCGAACTCGCCGGCCCCGGTGAGGAAGCCGCCGCGGTCGGTGTAGGACGTGCCCGCGTGGTCGGGATCCGGGTCGTAGATCCCCTCCAGGTCCCAGCCGCGGTCGTCCGGGAACGGCACGACGCCTTCGCGGCCCTCGCGCAGCATGTCCCAGAACTCGGCGGGGGTGGCGACACCGCCGGGTATGCGGCAGCCCATGCCGAGCACGGCGATCGGCTCGTCGCCCGCACGGCTCTGCTGGGCCTTGAGGTCGTGCAGTTCGGCCGTGACGCGCTTGAGGTACTTGAGCAACTTCTCGTCGGTGTTCATCCGCGTTCCCTTCCGGGGATCCCGCCGTGGCCCGTTCAGGACTGGCCGAGCTCGTTGTCGATGAAGGCGAAGACGTCGTCGGCGCTGGCGAGGTCGAGCCGCTCGGCCACGCCGGACGACTCGGCGGTCCCGGAGTCGGGCTCGCCGGCCAGCCGCACGGTCACGTCGTGCAGCCGGGCCAGCACGCCGGCCACCTGGACGTCGCCGCTCGCCACCTCGGCGGCCAGTGCCTCGATGTCCGCGAGGTGGGCGTGCAGCCGTTTGAAGACGTCGTCGTCGGGGTTCATCGCCGTGATCACTTGTCGTGCCATGGCCAGCGGCGTGGGGTGGTCGAAGACCGCGCTCGCCGGCAGTTGCACGCCCGTGCTGCGGCGCAGCCGGTTGCGCAGTTCGACGCCCGCCAAGGAGTCGAAGCCGGCGTCCTTGAAGGGCCGGTCGGTGGCGATGGCCGGGTCCTGCGGGGAGTAGCCGAGGACGTCGGCGGCGTGCCGGCGGACCAGGTCGAGCACCGTGCGCTCCCGCTCGGCGGGCGACATGCCGGCCAGCTGCCGCGTGAAAGCCTCCTCGGTGGCGCCGCCGTCCGCGGCGGCCCGGACCCGGCGGCGGGGTGCGCGGACCAGCTTGCGGAACAGCGGCGGGACGTCGCCGCCCGCCGCGATCGCCGGCAGGTTCAGCCGGACCGCGACGGCCTGTTCCTCGCCGGTGCGCAGCGCCGCGTCGAACAGCGCGAGTCCGTCGCGAGCGTCGAGGAGGCCGATGCCGCCCCGGCTGATGCGGGCCCGGTCGAGTTCGCCGAGTCCGGCCGCGATGCCGTCGGTGCGGTCCCAGGGTCCCCAGGTGAGCGTGAGGGCGGGGAAGCCGGCGGCACGGCGACGGGCGGCGACGGCGTCGAGGGCGGCGTTCGCGGCGGCGTAGGCGCCGGTGCCGCCGCCCATGAACAGGCCGGTGACCGAGGAGAACAGCACGAAGGCGGCCAGGTCGGGGTGGAGTTCCCTGGTGAGGGTGTCGAGCAGGGTGGCCGCGTCCGCCTTCGGCGCGGCCGTCTCGGCGAGCAGATCGGCGTCGAGCGCGCCGAGCACGCCGCCGTTGAGCACGCCGGCCGCGTGCACCAGGCCGGTGAGGCGGCGGTCGCCGGGCAGCCGGCTCAGCAGTCGACGGGCCGCGTCCGGGTCGGCGACGTCACAGGCGACGGTCTCGACGGTCGCGCCGAGGGCGGTGAGCCGCCGGGTGAGTTCCTCGGCGCCCGGCGCGGCGGGACCGCGCCGGCCGGCGAGGACGAGGTGCCGTATCCCGTACGCGGTCACCAGGTGTTCGGCGAAGAGCCCGCCGAGAGAGCCCGTGCCGCCGGTGATCAGAACGACGCCTTCGGGGTCGAAGGGGCCGGGTTCGACGGCCTCGACGTGACCAGCGGGGGGCTGCTCGGCTGGGGGCTGCACGGCTCGGGGTTGCACGGCTGGGGGCTGCACGGCTGGGGGCTGCACGGCTCGGGGTTGCACGGCTCGGGGTTGCACGGTTGGGGGTTGCTCGACGGGCAGCAGCCTCGGCACGAGCACGTCCTCGCCTCGAAGGGCGAGTTGGGTCTCTCCAGCGGCGACGCCGGCCTCGACCACGGCGGCGAGGCCGGCCGGCAAGACGATGTCGCCGAACGCCGCGCGGTCAGGATCGGGGCCGGAGCCTCCGGGGCCTCCGGAGCCGCCGGGGCCGCCGAGCGCCGCACGGTCGAGGCCGAGGTCGGCATCGAGGTCGACGGCAAGGCCGAGGTCGAGGTCAAGGTTGAGGTCGAAGTCGAGGTCGAGCAGCGCGAGACGGTCGGGGTTCTCCGCCTGTGCGGCGCGGACCAGCCCCCAGGCCGCGGCTGCGGCCGGGTCGACGGTGGCGCCCCGGGTGACGACCAGCAGACGTACGGCCGCGGTCGCGGGCTCGGCGAGCCACGCCTGGACGGTGGCCAGCGTCTCGGCGAGGTCCCCCGCGGCCGGGAGCAGCGCCCAGCGCGGAGCCGCGTCGGCTTCCCTCTCGTCGGCGAGCCGGGCCGCCAGCGCGCCGATCCGCGCGGTGTCGCGGAGGGTGATCCAGCCCTGCGCGGGGACGGTGGGCTCCGCGGGCTCCGTCCGGGCGGGTACGGCGACGACCGGGAGATCGGGGAAGTCGGGGAGGTCGCGGAGGTTCACCCAGGCATACCGGTAGAGGTCGGCCGCGGGGCCGGTGGCGGTGGCGCCGGCCCGCCGTACCGGCACGGGACGGGCCAGGAGAGCGTCCGCTGTCAGGACGGTCGTGCCGTCGGCACCGGTCGCGGTCATGGACCAGGCGCCGGGTTCGGCCGGTACGGGCGCGAGGCGTACCCGAAGTGAGACGGCGCCCTCGGCGTGCAGGGTCGCGCCACGGACGACGGCCGGCAGCGGCGGCACGGCGGCGTCGCCGAGCGCCTCCGTGGGTACGGTGAGCTGCCAGGCGGCGTCCAGGAGTCCGGGATGGACGCCGAACCGGTCGGCGCCGGACTGGTCCTTCTCGTCGAGGGCGAGTTCGGCGAACAGTTCCTCGCCGAGGCGCCAGGCGGCGCGCAGAGTGGCGTACGCGGGCCCGTGTTCGACGCCTCGGGCGGCCCACGTGTCGGTGAGCGTGCCCACGGTGAGGGGAACGGCTCCGGCGGGCGGCCACGGGGCGTCGGCACCGGTGCCGGGCGTCGGTTCGGGCCGGGTGGCGGGGCGCAACTGTCCGCCGGCGTGGCGCTCCCATCCGCCGTCACCGGGCGCCGAGTGCACGCTGAACGGGCGGTGACCGTCGTCGTCCGCCGCGCCCACGGTGATCTGGAGGCGCAGGGTGCCCTGCTCGGGGAGCGCGGGCAGCGTGGTGATGTCCAGGTGCGCGAGGACGGGAGTGCCGCTGCGGTCGCCGGCACGGATCGCGAGGTCGGCCAGAGCCGCGGTCGGTATCAGGGCGGTGCCGTTGACGACGTGGTCGGCGAGCCACGGATGCGTGGCGAGGCCGATCCGTGCCGTGCAGGCCGTCCCACCGGTGTCGGGAAGGTCGACGACCGCGCCGAGCAACGGATGATCGACCGCGGTCAGGCCGAGCGAGACGGCGTCGGTGGGACCCGGCCCGTCGAGCCAGTAACGGCGGTGCTGGAAGGCGTAGGTCGGCAGGTCGAGGACGGTCTCGCCGGGCGGCAGCAGCGGGCCCCAGTCGACGTCCACTCCCCGGCCGAACAACTCGCCCAACCCGGCCAGCACCTC
>NZ_JBHWKO010000095.1:0-10788 GCF_042731035.1 Streptomyces sp. NPDC059895 | reverse complement strand
CGGGCCGAGCCGCCGGGGCCCGACGTGGCACCGGGGCATCCGGCGTGCGGGCCGGTACCGAAGTACGGAAGTACGGTAGTCCGACGCGTACAGCAGTACGGGGAGTACGGGGAGTGCGGGCAGTACGGGCAGTACGGGCAGTGCGAAACGTACGGGCAGTACGGGTTGTACGGGCAGCGGTACGGCAGTACGGCAGTACGGGAGTACAGGCCGTGCGCAACGTACGGGCAGTGCGCGACGTACGGCGGATGCGAGTCGAGGAGGCAGGACGTGACGGAGCCCGGGAACACGGAGGGCGGCCGGGAGGGCTCCTCGCGCGGGCTCGCCGACCGGCTCGCCGCCGCCCTGGCCGCCCTGGGCACCGGCGCCTACCTCGTGGACGACAAGGGCTGCATCGTCGCCGTCAACGCGCCGGCCGAACGCCTGCTGGCCCGCCCCGCCGCGGATCTCCTGGGCCACGACGCGCACGACCTGCTCCACCGCACCTCCCGAGGGGAGCCGATGGCGAGGTCCGAGTGCCGGATGCGGCCCATGTTCCACGCCGGCGGGACGACCCAGGCCGAGCAGGACTGGTTCGAACGCGGAGACGGCTCCCTGCTGTCCATATCCTGGACGATCACCTCCTACGACCTCGGCGACGGACAGCGGGGCACCCTGGTGCTCTTCCACCCGTTCGACGGCGCCCGCACCGCCCAGCCCCGGGCCCACGACTCACTGCCGGCGTTCGAACGTCTGGCCCTGCTGGCCGAGACCACCACCCGGCTCACCTCCACCCTCGACGCCGACGAGGCGCTGGGCCGCCTGGTCGCGCTGGTGGTGCCCCGGCTCGCGGACTGGGCCGTCGTCGACCTGATCACCGAGCGCGACGAAGTCCGCCGGGCCGTCGTCGTCCACCACGAGGACGGAGCCCTGGTGACCCACGAGGAACTCCAGGGACCGATGCCGCCCGTGCCCGAGGAATCCCCGATGCCGCTCTCCCGGGCGCTGCGAGGTGTCGCCTCCGCCCTGGCCGGCCCCCGCACCTACCAGGGGCCGCCCGACTCCGGCATCGCCGTCGAACAGCGCCGTCTGTTCGAGGCCACCGGCATCCACTCGGCGGCCATCGCCCCCGTCCGCAGCACCCGCGAGGTCCTGGGGGCGCTCACCCTGGGCCGCTCCGAGAGACCGGCGGAGTTCACGCCCGCCGACGTCGCGCTGCTGGAGGACATCGCGCGCCGCGCCGGCCTCGCCCTGGACAACGCACGCCTCTACCAGCGGCAGCGCGCGGTCGCCGAGACGATGCAACGCCATCTGCTGCCCCAGATGCCGAGGGTACCGGGCGTGCAGATGGCCGTCCGCTACCTGCCCGCGCCCGACGCGTCCCACGTCGGGGGCGACTGGTACGACGCCTTCGTCCTGTCCGACGGCGCCACCGCACTGGCCGTCGGCGACGTCGTCGGACACGATCTCGACGCCGCGGCCGGCATGGCCCAGGTGCGCAACATGCTCCGCGCCTACGCCTGGTCCCAGGAGGAACCGCCCAGCCGTATCGTCGAACGGCTGGACGACGCGGTCATGCACATCACCGAGGTCCCCATGGCCACCATGATCTTCGCCCGGATGGCCGAAGGGAGCGGCGGGCGGTACGAACTGTCGTGGACCAACGCCGGCCATCCGCCCCCGCTCCTGGTCACCCGCTCCGGCCTGGCCCGGTACCTCACCGACGGACACGACATCCTCCTGGGCACCGGAGCCCGCCGCAGCCGCCCGGACGCGACGTACACGCTGCCGCCCGGCTCCACCCTCGTGCTGTACACCGACGGACTGATCGAGTCCCCCCGCCGCTCCATCGACGAGGGGCTCGACCGGCTCCGCCGGCACGCCGCGTCCCTCGCGCACCGGCCCCTGGAGTCCTTCACCGATCACCTGCTGGAGCGGACCCGGCCGACCGACAACGACGACGACGTCGCCCTCCTCGCCCTGCGTACGCCGGGTGAGGACCGGGAGGGCGCCGGGCGCGGCCGCTGACATCGCCCCGGCCGCCCGCGCGGCACCGCCGGACGGCAGGCGCTCGGCTCACGCCCGCCCGGGCGACGGGTCGGGGGCGGCCGGATGGATGCCGGGGCCCCTGCGGTGGCCGGCCAGGGGGGTGGGGGAGAGGTCGGTGGGTTCCTCGCCCGCCTCCAGCAGGGTGTCCGCGACGCCCACGATCAGGGGATCGGGCTTGCCCATGGCCTCATGGTCCTTCGTCGGGTAGTCGCAGCGGTCGAGGAGGCTGCGCATCGCCTCCAGCCGGCCCCGCCGCTTGTCGTTGTTCTTGACCACCGTCCACGGGGCGTGCGGCGTGTCCGTGGCGCGGAACATGTCGACCTTGGCGGCCGTGTAGTCGTCCCACCGGTCGAGCGAGGCCACGTCGGTGGGGGAGAGCTTCCAGCGGCGCACGGGGTCGACCTGGCGGATGGCGAACCGGGTGCGCTGCTCGGCCTGGGACACGGAGAACCAGAACTTCACCAGCAGGATGCCGTCGTCGGTGAGGAGCCGCTCGAACAGCGGGGCCTGGGCGAGGAAGGTGCGGTACTCCTCCTCCGTGCAGAACCCCATCACGCGTTCGACGCCGGCCCGGTTGTACCAGGAGCGGTCGAAGAAGACGATCTCACCGCGGGCCGGCAGATGCGCCACGTAGCGCTGGAAGTACCACTGGCCCGCCTCCCGCTCGGTCGGCTTCTCCAACGCCACGACGCGGGCGCCGCGCGGGTTGAGCCGTTCGGTGAAGCGCTGGATGGTGCCGCCCTTGCCGGCCGCGTCGCGGCCCTCGCAGAGCACGACGAGCCGCTGACCGGTCTCCTTCACCCAGCGCTGCATCTTGAGCAGCTCGATCTGGAGGATGCGCTTGGTCCGCTCGTACTCGGCCCGGCGGATCTTCCGGTCGTACGGGTAGTTCTCCCGCCACGTCCGCACGGGGCTTCCGTCGGCGTCGAGGAGGATCGGCTTCTCGGGCCGGCGCTCGTCCACGCTCAGCCCTTCGAGCAGCCCGTCGGGCTCCCCGTCGTCGTCGTACAGGTCGGCGGTCTCCCGGCCCTGTGGTGTCTCGGCCATGTCCCCATCGTCTCCTCGGCCAGTGCTGACGGTCGTCGGCGACGCGTGCCGGTTTCACGGTCCGCGGTGGCGGTCCGGCCGGCCGTCGTGTGCCGGAGTGCGGTCAGAAGGGCATCCGGCCGCGCGCCCGCCGTCCCGCGGAGCCGCTGCGTCCGACCGCTCGGGAGCTGGAACTGAACGGCTTGCTGAACAGCCGCCCCAGCGGCCCGGGCGCCTTCGATCCGGCCCGCGACCCGGCGCCCAGGGTGCGCTGTGCGCCGCTCTGCGGATGGCGCGAGAGGCGGGGCAGGAAGAAGGCCAGCACGGCCAGGACGACACAGGCGGCGATGATGATTCCGATGATCATCGGGATCTCCCGGAGAGTCGGCGGAAGGGCACTTTCCCGGCCCTGATGACCGCGTGCCCCGTCCCCCCGTCCGGACACGCGCGGCCGCCTCCGACTTGCCATGCCATGGAGGCCCGCCTCGACGCGTGGCGCGCGCCGTCCACCCCATGGCAGCCGTCTTCTGGGTGTCGTCTCAGGGGTGCCGTCCTCGGGGTGCCGTCTTCGGGGTGACTTTCGTGCCTCGCCCGGGTCGAGATCCGCGCGGGGCGGCACCGCCCGGCTCCCGCCCGGGGACCTGTCGGGGCATGAACCATCACGACGACGGCCCCGACCCCGCCCACCGGCGTCCACCGGGTGTCAGCCGGACGACGGTGGAGGCGCTCGGTTCCCTGTCGAAGGCCCTGGAGACCACCGAGCGGGCCCGCGGCCACCTGTACGCCTTCCACCAGCTGACGGGTGGCGCGGACCTGGAGCTGGACCGGACGGTGGCCCTGCTGCGCGAGGCCGGTCACACCGAGTGGGCGGACCGGGTGCAGCGCGAGATCCTGGGCCGCAACGTCATCCCCGGGCACTGGACGTTCCAGATCGTCGAGGCCTACAACGGCACCTACTACGAACCCTTCAGGGATCTGGAACGGCAGGCCCTCGCCGCCCTGGCGGAAGGCCGCGACCACCTGTACGAGGCCGAGATGAAGGAGGCCCGCCGGACCGCGGGCCACCCCGACCACACCGCCGGACCCGGCCCCGGCCGTGCGGAGCCGTGACACGGGCGCGGCGGGTCACGCCGCCTGGCCGGCCCGGCGGACGCCGGCCACCGGGGCGAGGACCCCTCCCGGTCGCTTCCGACACGCACGCACGCGTGCCCGCGACGCGTCCGCACGCACGCGTGCCCGCGACGCGTCCGCACGCACGCGTGCCCGCGACGCGTCCGCACGCACGCGTGCCTGGGACGTCCGCGCATCAGCTTGTCCGTGACATCCGTGCGTCCGCTTGCCCGTGACGTTTGTGACGTCCGTGACGTCCGTGACGTCCGTGACGTCCGTGACATCCGTGAGGTCCGTGACATCCGTGACGTCCGCTTGTCCGTGACGTCCGTGCGTCCGTGACACGTCCACACTGCACGGGCCGCCGCGCATCCGCGCCGCGCCGTGCCTCCGCGCCTCCGCGTCTCCGTCACACCGTCCAGTCCGACGGCTCGCCCAGAAGGCGGTGCACCGCGTCCAGGGCCGGGCCGCGGTCGTCCGGTACCAGCCCGATGCGGGTGCGCCGGTCGAGCAGGTCCGCCTCGTCGAGGGCCCCCTCGTGGCGGACCGCCCAGAGGAGTTCGGCCCCGGTGACGGGGTGGCCCGGCAGGACGGGTTCGGCGAGGCGCGGGTCCCGGGCGCCGAGCGTCTGGACGGCGGTGGCCTCGGTGCCGTAGCGCCGGACGAGACGGCGCGGTGCGGGGATCTCGCGCAGACGCCGGGCGGGAGCCGCGCCGACCAGCGGCAGGCCGCCCGTGCGGCAGGGGGCGGCGGTGAGGCGGCCCGCCGTGACCGCCGCGTCGACGGCGTCCTCGGCCATCCGCCGGTACGTGGTGAGCTTGCCGCCGACCACCGTGACCACGCCGTCGCCCCCGGCGACGACCGCGTGCCGCCGGGAGAGGTCGGCGGTCCGGCCCGCGCCGCCGGGGTGCGTGCCGGGGGCGGTGTCCAGCAGGGGGCGCAGCCCGGCGAAGGCGCCGGCCACCTCCGACCGGTGGACCGGGACGTCCAGCACGGAGCCGAGGACGTCGAGGAGGAAGCCGATGTCCGTCTCGGGAGCGGCCGGCACGTCGGGGAGGTCGCCGTCGACGGGCTCGTCGGTGAGGCCGACGTAGACGCGGCCGTCGCCCTGGGGGAGGACGAGGACGAAGCGGTTGGTCTCGCCGGGGACCGGGATGTGCAGGCCGGCGGGGAGCGCGCCGAGGTGCTCGGAGCGCAGGACCAGGTGGGTGCCCCGGGACGGCCGGACCCGGATGCCGTCGACCAGCCGGCCCGCCCAGACGCCGGAGGCGTTGATCACCGTACGGGCGCGGATCTCGCCCTCCTCGCCGGTGAGTTCGTCGCGGACCAGGGCGCCGGAACCGGTCAGCCGCAGGGCCCTGACCCGGGTGAGGATCCGAGCGCCGTGGCCGGCGGCGGTGCGGGCGAGGGCGGTCACCAGGCGGGCGTCGTCGGTGACCTTGCCGTCCCAGGACAGCAGCCCGCCGCGCAGCCCCCCGGTGCGCACGGCCGGCGCAAGGACGCGGGCTTCGGCCGCCGCGAGCCGGCGGGGCGCGGGCAGCGTGGCCCGGGAGGTGCGGGCCGCCAGGCGCAGGGCGTCCCCGGCCCGGAAACCGGCCCAGGCCAGGGCGGCCTGACCGCGGGAGACCAGCGGGGTGAGGGGCAGGACGAAGGGCTCGGCGCGCACCAGGTGCGGGGCGGTGCGCTCCATGAGCAGTCCGCGCTCCACCGCGCTCTCGTGGGCGACGTCGAACTGCGCGGACGCGAGGTAGCGCAGGCCGCCGTGGATCAGCTTGGAGCTCCAGCGGGAGGTGCCGAAGGCGAGGTCGTGGGCATCGACGGCGGCGACGGTCAGTCCGCGGGCGGCCGCGTCGAGGGCGGCTCCGGCACCGGTCGCGCCCAGTCCGACGACCAGGACGTCCACCACCGGACCGCCCACGGCGGCGGCCAGTTCGCGCGAGCGGCGGGCGGCCGACAGCGAGGAGGCGGTGGCCGGCGGTGCGGGTGCGGTGGGGCTGCCGGTGGGGCTCATGGCGTCAGGGTCCTCTCCAGGATGGTCCGCAGCTCCGCGAGGAAGGCGGCGGAGTCGAGCTCCGGGTCGTCCTCGTCGGCCATCGTCCGCAGCGACAGGGTGAACGACTGGACCACCAGGAGCAGGGAGCGGGCCTGCCGCTCCGGGTGGCCGGGCCGTACCGAGCCGTCGGCGTGGCCCTCCCGCAGGCCGTCGGCGAGCAGTTCCAGCAGCGCCTCCTGGCTGGCCCCGCGCCGGTCGAGGACGTAGGGGAGGAGCAGCTCGGGATCGACGTCGACGATCTTGCGGAAGAGCGGATGGGCGCGGAAGGCGGCCACCCCCGCCACCAGGCCGTCCACCAGCAGCGCCCGGGCCCTTGTGCCGGGGCGGCGTTCCGGCAGGGCGGCCGTGGCCACGCCGACCCACTCGCGGGTCATCAGATCGCCGACCAGGGACCGGACATCGGGCCAGCGCCGGTAGAGGGTCATCCGCGAGACCCCCGCCCGGCGGGCCACGTCGGTGAGGGTCGTACGGCGGACCCCGACGGCCAGGACGCAGTCGCGGACCGCGTCGAGCACCGCGTCGCCGTCCGACTGGTTGTGACGAATAGGCGTCATGTGTCACAGTGTAACGCCCGGTGGGGCCGTGCCGACGCGGCCCGTCCGGTGGAGCCGTGTCGACACAGCCCGCCCGCTGGGGCCGTGCCGAGACGGCGTCCCGCACACCGACCTGGAGGACGACACCGATGGACATGCTGTGGAGCGGCTGGGGCGACCCCGCCGCGGCGGCGCCGCTGCCCGACACGGTGGCCGGGCTGCTGCGCGACCTGCTCGGCGTCACGCCGCGCGGCACCGGACCGGTCGCCCTGGAGGAGATCGCCGTCCCCGCCTCCCCGCTCGGCGCCGAGGCGCACCGCGCCCTGCTGTCCGCCGTCGGCGGGCAGGCCGAGCACGTGCGCACCGACGCCGAGTCCCGCATCCGGCACACGCGCGGCAAGTCCACCTCTGACCTGCTGCGGATCCGGTGCGGTGAGGTCGACGACCTCCCGGCGGCCGTAGTGCTCCCGGCCGGGCACGACGAGGTCCTCGCCGTCCTGCGGGCGTGTGCCGCGCACGGGCTGACGGCCGTGCCGTTCGGCGGCGGCACCTCCGTCGTCGGCGGCCTCGCGCCCGCCCGGCGCGGCGCCGCCGTCGCCCTCGACCTGCGCCGCCTGAACGGCCTGCTCGCCGTCGACCGCGTCTCGCGGACCGCCACCCTCCAGGCCGGACTGCGCGCCCCGCACGCCGAGGCGCTGCTGGCCGGACACGGCTTCACCCTCGGCCACTTCCCGCAGTCCTACGAGTGGGCCACCCTCGGCGGGTTCGCCGCCACCCGCTCCAGCGGGCAGGCCTCCGCCGGCTACGGCCGGTTCGACGACATGGTGCTGGGCCTGACCCTCGCCACCCCCGAGGGCACCGTCGAGACGGGCCGCGCCCCGCGCTCGGCCGCCGGCCCGGACCTGCGCCAGCTGCTGCTCGGATCGGAGGGCGCGTTCGGCGTGATCACTGCCGTGACCGTGCGCGTCCGTCCCGTCCCCCAGGCCCGCGTGTACGAGGGCTGGAGCTTCCCGTCCTTCCGGGAGGGCGCCGACGCGCTGCGCCGGCTGGCCCAGGACGGGCCCCGCCCGACGGTGCTGCGCCTGTCCGACGAGACCGAGACCCTCGTCGGCCTGGCCCGGCCCGACGCCATCGGCTCCGCCTCCGCGCGGGAGAACGCGGGATGCCTGGCCGTGGTCGGCTTCGAGGGCACCGAGGAGGACACCGGCCACCGCCGCGAGCGGGCGGCGGCGGTCCTGCGCGAGGCCGGCGGAGCGCCGCTGGGGGAGGAGCCGGGCCGGCACTGGGCGCGCGGACGCTACTCCGCCCCCTACCTGAGGGACGCCCTGCTCGACGCCGGCGCCCTCGCCGAGACCCTGGAGACCGCCGCCTTCTGGTCCCGCCTGCCGGAGCTGTACGCCTCCGTCCGGGACGCCCTGACCTCAACCCTGACCGGCGCGGGCACCCCGCCCCTGGTCATGTGCCACATCTCGCACGTCTACGAGAACGGCGCCTCCCTGTACTTCACCGTCGTCAGCGCCCAGGGCGACGACCCCCTCGCCCACTGGACCCGCGCCAAGCACGCCGCCAACGACGCGATCCTCGCCGCGGGCGGCACCATCAGCCACCACCACGGCGTGGGCGCCGACCACCGCGACTGGTACGCGCGGGAGGCCGGCCCCCTCGCGGTCGACGCCCTGCGTGCCGTCAAGCGGCGGCTGGACCCGGCCGGAGTGCTCAACCCCGGAGTCCTGCTGCCCGCGGACTGACCGCCGCCCACCGCACCCCCCACCACTCCGCGCGCCCTCACCGCCCGCCCGTCCGCCCATCCGCCCGTCCGCCGACAGTCCGGAGGCCCCCGATGCGACAGTTCACCGCCGTCGTCAACCCCACCGCAGGCGGAGCCACGGGCGCGGCGGCGCTCCTCGCGGTGGCCCGGCTGCTGCGCGAGGCGGGCGCCGGACTCGACACCGTCTACAGCCGCGGCCTCGCGCACGCCCGGGACCTCGCGCGGGAGGCCGGTGACCGCGGCCGGGTGGTGCTGGCGGTCGGCGGGGACGGCATCGCGGGCGCGATCGGCGGAGCCCTCAGCGGGACCGGCGCGGTCCTGGGACTCGTACCGGCCGGGCGGGGCAACGACTTCGCCCGGGCCCTGCGCCTGCCCACCGGGGCGGACGCCCTGGCCCGCGTGCTGCTCGACGCCGAGCCGCGGCCCGTCGACACCATCGAGGTGTGCTCCGCGGCGCACGACCGCACCGTCGTCCTCGGCAGCGTCTACGCCGGCGTCGACGCGCTCGCCAACCGCCACGCCAACCACGCCGTACTCCTGCGGGGCGCCGCCGCCTACTACGCCGGAGGGCTCCGCGCGGTCGGCACCTGGCGCCCGGCCCGGTACCGGGTGACGGTCGACGGCGTGGAGCACGCGCACCGCGGATACACGGTCGTGGCCGCCAATTCCGGCTTCTACGGCTCGGGCCGCGTCATCGCCCCCGACGCCAGGATCGACGACGGCCTGCTGGAGGTCGTGATGATCCGGCACGCCCCGCGGCGCCTGTTCTTCGCCCTGATGAACGAACTCGCGTCGGGCACCCACGTCCGCCGCCCCGAGGTGAGCGTCCTGCGCGGGGCACAGGTCCGCATCGAGGCCGACCGGCGCCTGCCCTACGGCGCCGACGGCGAGGTCGAGGCCGAGCTGCCCGTCACCGCCACGGTGCTGCCCGGCGCCCTGCGGGCGCTGTACTGAGCACGCCGCCGGGCCGCGCGACGCGCCGGACGGGGCCCGGCGGCGTCCTCAACGGCGCGGCACGGGCTGCCACTCCAGCAGCAGGATCGTCGCGTCGTCGCGGAGATCGCTGCCCTGGGAGTCGAGGATGGAGTGGATGAGCCGGCGCAGGGTCTCCGGCCCCGGCTCACCGGTGGCCGTGGCGCGGATGACGTAGTCGGCGAAGCGCTCCAGCCCCAGCAGGGAGCCGTCGAGCGTCCGGGCCTCCGTCACCCCGTCCGTGTACAGCAGCACCCGGTCGCCGGGCTCGAGCTGGATGGCGTGGGTGCGGCGGGGCCGCGTCAGCAGGGTCACCAGCCCCATCGGCGGGTCCGCCTCGCTCGCCATGGCGTCGGCGATGAGCTGCTGGTCCCGGATCAGCAGGGGCGGCGGATGACCGCAGTTGGCCCAGCGCAGCACGCCGCCCCGCAGGTCGAGCTGGGCGAGGACCGCCGTGCAGAACTGGTCCGGCAGCCACTGCGTCAGTGTGTCGTCCACGCATTCCACGAGTGCGGGCAGGTCCATTCCGGTACGGCGCGCGTTGCGGCAGGCGGCCAGTGCCACGGCGGTGGTCAGCCCCGAGACCAGGTTGTGCCCCATGGCGTCGAAGACGGAGGCGTGCAGGGCGGTGTCGGTGAGCGCATGGTCGAAGGCGTCGCCGCCGAGCGCGTAGGCGGGTTCCAGGACCGCGGTCGAGACGGTACTGGCGTTGCCGATGGTGCGGGGCGGGAGGAAGGCCCGCAGCATCTCGGACGGCAGCTCCATGCGCTCGGTGCGGGTCCGCCGGACGAAGGTGTCCTTGTACGTCCGCCTCGAGGTGATCATCATGGCGAGGAGTCCGGCGAGCGCCTTGCCGCGGACCAGTGTGGCGGCGGTGAGCGCCGAGGTGTGGACGGCCAGCACGCCCAGCCGCTCCGCCCCGTCCAGCAGCGGGAACCAGGCGGTGACGATGTCCGCGCTGTCGGACTCCTGCACGCGCAGGGACTCGGTGCGGTAGGCCCACCCGGCCAGGGAGCCGTCGACGGGCAGCGTGGACGTCACGTCGGTGAGCGGCACGAGCTGACGCTGCTGGAGATCGGCGAGGTAGACCACGCAGTGGTGCAGCCCCAGCGCCTTGGAGCACCGGGCGACCGCCGTGGACAGGTCGGCGGTCAGATTGCGCCGGTCGGCGAGGAACTCCTCCAGCGGTTGCTCCTGAGGCTGAGCCGACACGCCGTCACCACCTCGCCTCCGGGTCATCCCGACAGCAGTCTCACACCGCACCCTTCCGCGCGCACGCTCGGTGGGACGTCCGGGGC
>NZ_JBHWKO010000094.1:0-10871 GCF_042731035.1 Streptomyces sp. NPDC059895 | reverse complement strand
GACCACCAGGGCGGGGAGGCGACTTCCGGGTCTCCCCGCCCCCACCCAAGGGAAAACCGATGGACCTTCAGCTCAAGGGACGGGTCTACCTCGTCACCGGTGCCTCCTCCGGGATCGGCCTCGCCACCGCCCGCTTCCTCACGGCGGAGGGCGCACAGGTGGTGGGCGTAGCCCGTGACACCACGCCCCTGCGCGACGCCGAGCCCGATGTCGTCGCCCACCGGGGCGACCTCACCCACCCGCACACCGCGACCGACGCGGTGCGGCGGACCATCGACCTCTTCGGCCGCCTCGACGGCCTGGTCAACAACGCCGGAGCCCTGCGGTCGCGCACGGGCTTCCTGGCGGTCACCGACGCCGACTGGCACGAGACCTTCGAGCTGAACGTCCATGCGGCGGTCCGCGTCACCCGGACCGCGCTCCCGCACCTGATCGAGAGCGGAAGCGGCAGCCTGGTCCATGTGGCGAGCGAGGCGGCCCGCTACCCGGACCCCTCCATCGTCGACTACGCGGCGTCCAAGGCGACCCTGCTGTCGCTCTCGAAGTCCCTCGCCGCCGAGTACGGCCGGCACGGCGTGCGGTCCAACGTCGTCTCGCCGGGCCCCACCCGCACCGCCCTGTTCGACGCCCCGGGCGGCTTCGCCGAGCAACTGGCGCAGCGCCTGCGGATGGCGCCCGACGAGGCGGTCGACCACTTCGTCCGCGAGGAGCGGCGGCTGCCGAGCGGGCGCATCGGAACGCCGGAGGAGGTCGCCACCGTCATCGCCTACCTGCTGTCGCCGCTCGCCTCCCAGGTCACGGGAGCGGAATGGGCCGTCGACGGCGGCGCCCTGCGGCAGATCTGACCATGGCCGCCACCCCGACGGCCGCGTCCCCGACGCGTGCGCAGGTCTTCGAGGCGGAGGCCCTGCCGTACCGCTCCGACCTCCTCGCCGCGGCCAGGCGCCTGGTCCGCTCGCACGCCGACGCCGAGGACCTCCTCCAGGAGACCTGGCTGAAGGCGTTCCGCTCCTTCCACCAGTACCGGCTCGGCACCAACGTCCGTGCCTGGCTGCACCGGATCCTGATCACCACGTTCATCAACGACCACCGCCGCGGTCAGGTCCGGCCGCGGACCACGGCGCTCTTCGACGAGGACCAGCACGGCCGGCCGGCGCGGTGTCCGGCGTCCTGCCGGCTGGCGTCGGCGGAGGAGCAGTACCTGGCGAGGCTCGCGCATCCCGACATCGGACGCGCGCTGCGGACCCTCCCCCAGGAGTACGCGGCGGTGCTGCGCCTGGCGGACATCGAGGGTCTCTCCTACCAGGAGATCGCGGAGATCCTCGGGGTCGCCACCGGCACGGTGGGTTCGCGGGCGCACCGCGGACGCCGCCGTATGCGGGAGCTGATCCCCCATCTGGCCCCCCGGGGCACGAACGTCCCACCACCCACGCAGGCGAAGGAGCCCATGACATGAACGGAATCGACAGGCGCACCCTCCTCGGCCGTGGTGCGGCCGTGGCCGGAGGGGCGGCCGTGGCCACCGGCCTCCTGCCCGCGGACGCCCGTGCGGCCGGACGGGGCGGCGCCGGGATCGGCAGCACGGTAACGCGCGGGGACTCCCGCTATCCGACCCTCAGGACGGGGAACAACCAGCGGTTCGTCGCCACTCCGGACTACGTGAAGATGATCCGCTCCTCGACCGACGCCGAGCGGGCACTGGCGAAGGCGGTGAGAGACGGGAAGAGAATATCCGTGCGCAGCGGCGGTCACTGCTTCGCCGACTTCACCTCCAACCCGGAGGTCGAGGTGATCCTCGACTTCTCGGAGATGACCGGCGTCGGCTACGACCCGGCGATGCGCGCCTTCTTCGTCGAGCCCGGAGCGCGGCTGCTCAACGTCTACGAGGCTCTGTTCAAGGGGTGGGGCGTCACGGTGCCGGGCGGCATCTGCTACAGCGTCGGTGCCGGAGGACACATCGCCGGCGGCGGGTACGGCCTGCTCTCCCGCGCCCACGGCCTCGTCGTCGACCATCTGTACGCCGTGGAGGTGGTGGTCGTCGACGCGGCCGGCCGGACCCGCACGGTCACCGCGACCCGGGAGGCCGACGACCCCGACCGGGACCTGTGGTGGGCGCACACCGGAGGCGGCGGCGGCAACTTCGGGCTGGTCACCAGGTACTGGTTCCGCTCGCCCGACGCCCGGGGCTCCGAGCCGTCGGACCAGCTGGTGAAGGCGCCGGCGACGGTACTGGTCAGCGCCGTCGACATCCCCTGGGAGGGCCTCGACGAGAAGTCGTTCAAGCGGCTGGTGACGAACTTCGGTGCCTGGCACGAGGCGCACAGCGCCCCGGACAGCCCTTACCGGCACCTCAGCAGCCTGTTCAACGTGTCCGCCAAGGCGCACGGCAGCCTGGGGATGTTCACCCAGATCGACGCCGCCGTCCCCGGCGCGCGCGACCTGCTCGACTCCTACCTGGCGGCGATCACCGGTGGCACCGGGGTCACGGTGCGGTCACTGGACCGCGGCAACGGGGAACTGCCGGCCATGCCGGGACTGGACCGCCCCAGGGAGCTTCCCTGGCTTCAGGCGACCAGGCTGGTCGGCACCGACAACCCGACGATCACCAACCCCACCTCGCGCGGCGCGCACAAGTCCGCGTACATGCGCAGGAACTTCACCGACGCACAGCTCACCGCGCTGTACGCGTACATGACGCGGCCCGACTTCACCAATCCCGACACCATGCTGGTGCTGTTCTCGTTCGGCGGCCAGGTCAACGCCGTGCCGGAGGACGCCACCGCCAACGCCCAGCGGTCCGCCGTCTTCAAGATGTGTTTCCAGACCTTCTGGAGCGACCCGGACGAGGACGAGTTCTACCTGGGGTGGCTCCGGGACCTCTACGGGGAATTCTTCGCGTCCAGCAACGGGGTTCCGGAAATCAATGACACGACGGACGGCTGCTACATCAACTATCCGGACCGTGACATGACCGATCCGCGCTACAACCGTTCCGGAACCCCGTGGACCACGCTCTACTACAAGGGGAACTATCCTCGGTTGCAGCAGGTGAAGCGCCGTTACGACCCCGCCGACGTGTTCCGGCACTCCATGTCCGTGACGCCCGCCCGGAGTTGATCCCCTCCCCCTGGCACATGTGAAAGGCCCGCACGACCGGCCGGCCCTGCTCTGCGGAGCGGGGCCGGTTTTTTGTGCGCACTCACGTGCAACTGGGAAATCGCGCACAATTGACCCCTCGTCACCGCAATGGAATTCTCTTTCCCGTCAGCACATCGCCCCCCAGAAAAGGAATGTGACGGCGATGAAGAATCGGACGGGGAGAGAGAAAATGCGAACTGTCTGCGTGGTCATAGGGACGAGACCGGAGGCCATCAAGATGGCCCCCGTGATCACGGCGCTGCGGGCGCACCCGGACCTCGATCCCGTGGTCGTCTCCACCGGGCAGCACCGGCAGATGCTGGACGAGACCCTCGACGCCTTCGGTCTGGCGGCCGACATCGACCTGCGGGTGATGGCTCCGCGGCAGACGCTGTCCCAGGTGACCGCCCGGATCCTGAACGGCCTGGAGGACCGGCTCCCCGGCCTCGGCGCCGACGCCCTGCTCGTGCACGGCGACACGGCCACCACCCTGGCCGGCGCCCTCGCCGGCTTCCACCACGGTGTGCCGGTCGTCCACGTCGAGGCCGGACTGCGCAGCGGCGAACTGGGCTCGCCCTTCCCCGAGGAGGGCAACCGGCGCCTGGTCGGCCAGGTCTCCGCGCTCCACCTGGCGCCGACCCCGGCCAACCGCGCCAACCTGCTGTGCGAGGGCATCTCCGACGAGACGATCGTCGTCACGGGCAACACCGTCATCGACGCCCTGCGCTGGGCCGGCGACCACGCCACCGAGTACGGTCACCCCGCCCTGCGGGACCTCGACGACGACCCCCGGCGCGTGGTGCTCGCGTCCGCCCACCGCCGCGACGCCTGGCCGCAACTGCCCGACATCGCCGCCGCGTTCCGCCGGATCGCCGACGAGCCCGGCACCCGGGTGGTGATTCCGCTCCACCGCAATCCCGCGGTGCGCCAGGAGATCCTGCCCGTCGTCGCGGGGCACCCCGACATCACCGTCACCGACCCGCTGCCCTACCTGAGCTTCACGAAGCTGCTCAAGCGGGCCGACCTGATCGTCTCCGACAGCAGCGGCGCCCAGGAGGAGGGGCCCGCGCTCGGCAAGCCCACCCTGGTGCTCAGCGACGTGACCGAGCGGAGCGAGGCCGTCGTGGCCGGCACCGCCAGGCTGGTCGGCAAGACGACCGAGGGCATCGTCGCCGCCACCCTCGAACTGCTCCGCGACCCGGTCGCCTACGACCGCATGGCCAGTGCCGCCAACCCGTACGGAGACGGCAGGGCCGCCCAGCGCACCGTCGACAGCGTCGCCTCCTTCCTCGGGTTCGGCGACAGGCCGGAGCCGTTCGTCCCCGAGACCCCGGTCGACCAGTTCGCCGCCGAGCTGGCCCGCAGCGCCGACCTCCCGCGGCACGCGCCCCAGCCGGCCTCCTGACCTCCTGAGCAGCGAGGACCCCGATGAACCAGAACATCGTCCACCCCCTGGACCTGGGCACCGCGCAGATCCCGGCCCTGCTGGTCGAGAACGTCGACCACTACCGGGTGCACGGGCCCGCCGTGGTCATCAACCCCCACCCGGAACCGGTCCGCCTCGACGTCGCCCCGCCGGTGACGATCCCGGCCCTGTCGTCCACGATCCTCACCGGCACGACGATCGTGAGCGCCCCGTCCGTCATCGTCGTCGCCGCCACGGACGCACCGGCCGCCGACGTGATCCGCGCACCCGGCTGGCACCTCCTGGCCGACCTGCTGCCGCCGCCGGACCCGGCCGGCCCCGCGGGCTTCCCGCGGGACACCCCGCTGTGGAAGGGCCCGCAGACGGGGGCGGGTTCGGCCCGGCTGGACGCACCCCACCTGCTCGGGGAACGCCCCGACCGGCGGCAGGAGGAGACCTTCGACATCAAGGTGAACCTCTGGTACGCGCCGGCCGGCACGGACTGCGCCATCCACAACGAGCACGACTTCATCGAGGTCCACACCCAGATCACGGGAGTGGGCCGGATGCAGAAGTTCCACGCCCGCGACCACAGCACCCTCTACCAGGACATCGCGATGGCACCCGGCTACACCACCCCGCAGCCCTTCTGCGAGACCGCCCCGGACGGCGGCTACCGCTACCCGTGGCACCAGTACCGCGCCGACACCGACTGCGTCTGGCTCGCCGTCGAGTACCACCGCCCCACCCGCTGACCTTCCCGAAAGGAACCCGCCATGAGCGAGAACCACCGCACCACCCCGATCGCGCCGGCCTTCACCGCCGAGGTCGTCGCCGAGCAACTGCGCGACGGCTACTGGCTGGAGGCCCCGGACATCGACCAGGACGGCCGGCCGGACCTGTTCGGCTACGGTCTGCGCCTCGGCGAGATCTACTGGTACCAGAACGACGAGCGGTGGACCCGCCGCCTGGTGGCCGACGGCATCAGGATGCCCGTGGGCGCCGACTTCGCCGACATCAGCGGCAACGGCCACCCGGACGTCGTCGTCTGCTACGAGCTGTACGGCCCGATCGGCACCATCCACGACCCCGACCCGGCCGGCGGAAAGATCGACTGGCTGGAGAACCCGGGCAGTCCGGACAAGGACGAGTCCCGCTGGAAGCGGCACTACGTCGGCCGCGCCACGGGCATGCACCGGCTGCGCGTCGGACACTTCACCCGCACCGACCGGCTGCAGATCGTCGGCGTCCCGATCGTCGCGGAGGCGGACGTCCACGCGGTGCTGCCCGTGGTGGTCTTCACCCAGCCCGACGACGTGCACACCGCCGACGAGTGGCCGATGGAGACCATCGACGACAGCCACTTCCGCATGATCCACGGAGCCGAGAAGAAGGCCGGGCTGATACCGGGCTCGGACCTCGACTCGCTGCTCTTCGCCTCCGACGAGGGCGTCACCTGGCTGTACTTCGACGAGGCGACCGAGCAGTGGGTGCGCCGGCTCATCGGCACCGGCGAGGCCACCCAGTTCGAGCAGACCGGGTTCCGCGGCAGCGGGGACGTCAACGCCGGCCGCATCGGCGACGACCCGATGGCGTACGTCGCGGCCATCGAGCCCTTCCACGGCAACACCGTCGCCGTCTACACCAGGACGGGCACCGACGAGCAGGGCGGACCGGTCTGGGGACGCACCCTGCTGGACGTCTACGGCGACCCCAACGAGAGCGGCGAGGGGCCCGGACACCAGATCGTCTGCGCGGACTTCGACGGGGACGGCGAGGAGGAGTTCCTCGTGGCGCTGCGCGGACCGTGGCCGTGGCAGGGCGTCATGTACTACAAGGCCATCGACCTGGCCGCCGGCGTCTGGGCCAAGTGGCGGGTCGGCGAGGAGTCCGTCGCCCGGATCGCCACCGGCGACTTCAACGGCGACGGCCGCCTGGACTTCGCGACCATCGCCTACTCCGTGCAGAACTACTACGTGGCCAAGGACGCCAAGATCATGCTCTACCGGAACCGGATGCCGCGCGGCGACGCCGAGTAGAGCGCCCTCTCCCCGACCCGCAGACGCCGCCCCGGCCCGCCGTCACACGGCCGGGCCGGGCGGCGCCGCCCTCAGCAGAAAGCCGCCGTCATGTCCTTCGCCGTCGTGCCGCCGGGAAGCTCCCGGCACCGGTCCGGGCCGTCGAAACTGCCGTCGCTCACCGGGCTCAGGTTCTTCGCCGCGCTCCTGGTGTTCTTCTTCCACTCCTCGCTCTCCGACAGCCCCATCCCGCCGAACGATCCGATCAACCCCTTCGCGAACGACACCCTGGCCCACCTGTACGAGAAGGCCTTCGTCTCCACCGGCTACATGGGTGTGTCGTTCTTCTTCGTCCTCTCCGGTTTCGTCCTCGCCTGGTCCGCCCGGCCCGGTGAACGCATCACCTCCTTCTGGCGCCGCCGCATCACCAAGATCTTCCCCAATCACCTCGTCGTCGCCGCCGCGGTCGTGGTGCTGTTCGCCGGAGCCGCCATCACCGGCGTCTCCCAGTGGCTGCCGAACCTGCTGCTGATCCACACGTTCTTCCCGCAGGCGTCGGTCAACCTCAGCCTCAATCCGCCCAGTTGGTCCCTCGGCAGCGAGCTGCTCTTCTACCTGCTGTTCCCGCTGCTGATCATCCCGATCCGCAAACTCCGCGGCGGCGCGCTGTGGGCCTGGGCGGCGGTCATGGTCGCCGGGACCGTCGCCGTCCAGCTCGTGTCGACCCACCTCGTGCCCGACACCCCCAAGTCGGCGATCACCCCGATCTCCGACCAGCAGTTCTGGTTCGGCTACCTCTTCCCGCCCGGCCGGCTCTTCGAGTTCGTGCTCGGCGCGATCCTCGCCCGGATCGTGCTGGCCGGCCGCTGGCCCCGGCGGCTCGGCGTCGCCGTCTCGCTGTTCCTGGTCGCCGTCGGCTACGGCGCCACCTACCTGGTGCCCTTCCAGTACACCTTCGTCACGGCCACGATCGTGCCCATCGGCATGCTGATCGCGGCGGTCGCCGACACCGACGCCCGCTCCCGCAGCACCTGGCTGAGCAGCCGCCCCATGGTCTGGCTCGGCGAGGTCTCCTTCGGCTTCTACCTCGTCCAGGGCGTCACCATCTTCTACCTGCGGACCCTGCTGGGCGGCGACACCTTCAGCACCCCGGTGGCCCTGCTCGTCGTCGTGCTGTTCTTCGCGGTCTCCCTGCTCGCCGGATGGCTCCTGTTCCGCTTCGTGGAGATGCCCGCCATGCGCCGCTTCGCCCGCAGCCGGCGATCCGCCCCCGCCACCCCGCCGGTGGCCGTCCCGGCCCAGCGCGCCACGCCCGCCACGGCGGCCACGTCCGCCACATCCGCCGCCACGGCCGCCACATCCGCCGCGTCCGCCCCGGCGGTCCCGGCCACCCCGGCGGCCCCATCCGCCGCGTCCGCCCCGGCCACCCCGGCCGCCGAGAAGGAACTCACCTGAGAGGAGGGACACCGTGCCCGCCGTCACCACCGCCGAGGGAACCGAGGTCGGCCACCGCGTCACCGGCTCGGGACCCGGACCGCCGCTCGTCCACGGCTCCACCGGCGACGCCGCCTCCGGCATCGCCGGATCCCGCTGCGCCGAACTCGACAGCGGGCACAACGTCCTGCTGGAGAGGCCGCGCCGACTGGCCGAGCTGATCACGGACTTCCCGGACTGACACCGCCGTACGCGCGAAGGGGCCCCGTCCTCGGGAGGACGGGGCCCCTTCGCGTACGCCCGGCGGTCTCAGCCGGCCGCCGCGACCACGGATCCGGCGGACCGGGTGCCGGACAGCCCGAACCCCTCGGCCAGCAACCGGTAGGAACGGCCCCGGTCGGCCGGGTCCTGCGTCAGCGTGTTCACCATCAGCTCCCGCACCCCGTTGGCCTCGGCCAGCGCGCGCAGCCGCGGTACGACCTCCTCCACCGTGCCGTGGATCAACGACCGCCCGTGGTGCGACGCCCGCTCCGACTCCAGCCCCGTCCACCGGTGCCGCCGCACGGTCTGCGCCGAGGGAAGCGGGCGGTCGTCGCCCAGGTCCTTGCGCGCGCGCCACAGCAGCATGGCCCGCGCCAGCTCGTCGGCCCGGGCCCGCGTGTCCGCCACGACGGCGCGCACGGCCAGCAGCCCGCCGTGCCCCTCCTCGGCCGTCGCCGCCGCACGCGCGGCCCGGTACGCCTCCAGCGCGCGCGCACTCGGCCCGGGCACCAGGAAGTGCGCGAAGGCGTATCCCACGCCCAGCTCGCCGGCGGCCGCGGCCGAGCCGACGCTCGCGCCCAGCAGCCACAGCTCCGGCGGCACCGGCGGCACCGCCGTCAGGGCGTCCGGGGGTACGTACGCGCTGCCCGGCAGCCGCAACAGGGACCGCAGCTCCGCCAGCCGCTCCGGGAAGTCCGCCACCGGGCCGCCGGCCCGGCCGATCCCCATGTCGACCCGGCCCGGGTGCAGCGCGGACAGCGCACCGAACACCTCGGCGACCTTCAGCGCCGGGTAGCGCGGCAGCAGAACGCCTCCGGTGCCGACCCGGATCCGGTCGGTCGCCGAGAGGACGGCGCCGGCCAGCACCTCCGGGGCGCTGCCGGCGAAGCCCGCCGAACGATGGTGTTCGGCCACCCAGAACCGGGCGAAGCCCAGCCGGTCGGCATGGCGGGCGAGGTCGAGCGAGGCCCGCAGGGCGTCGGCGCCCGTGTGTCCCTCACCGACGGGTGACTGGTCCAGAACGGAGACGCGCATCGCGCTCATGCCTCCTTCCGGCCGGCGACGACCGACGGCACGATGCGGAAGTCCCGCTGGAACACCAGGTTGTGCAGGTCCGCGGAGGCGATCGCCCGCAGCGTGGGCACCTCGGCGGCGGCCTGCTCGTCGGTGAAGACGTTCAGGGGCCACTCGGCCACCGTGGCGCCGCGCAGATGCGGATGGTGGAAGCCCCGCCCGTAGTGCGCCATCAGCGTGATGGGCTGGATTCCCGCCTCCCGCTGTTCGGGCCAGGACAGCGTCCACAGCGCCGCCAGCCCCCCGTCCGGTGTCCGTCCGGCTCCGGTGGCCTCGAGGGTTCCGGTCCCCCGCAGCATCTCGTGGTCGAACTCCCGCAGAACCCGCCGGGCGTACGGGTCCAGCAGCGCCACCGCCTCGTGGAACAGCCGCTCCTTGCCCTGCCGCGACACGGCGTCCCCGTGGGTTCCGTCGCGCAGGTCCCCGAAGTGGCGGCCCAGCGCCTCCAGGTGCGGGGTCGTCTCCGCGACCGCCGGGGAAACGTCACTCGTCGTCACATGTCCTCCTGATGTCCTGATGCGAGGTGTTGTCGGTCGCCGCGCCGAAGCGGGCCGCGACCATCCGGCCCAGCCACTGGCGCATCGGGTGCGCCCGGTCGGTGCCCCACTGCTGGGGCGGCATGACCAGTGCCGCGTGGGGTGTGTGGTGGAAGAGCCTCAGGGACGCCGGGACTCCGGCCCGCCGCAGCGTGTCCGCGTAGCCGCGGACGTCGTCCAGGACCGGGTCCTCGTCGCCGACGGCCAGCACCGCCGGGGCCACTCCGGTCACGTCCGGTGCCTCCAGCGGAGTGGAGTAGAGGATGTTCGTGCCGGTGCGCGGGTGTACCGGTGCGGCGCCCCGGTACCGGTGCCACGCCGTGCGCAGTTGTTCGGCGGAGGGGTACGCGCTCACGTCGGCCCGGTAGGACGGGGCACGGCACCCGGGGTCGACCGGCGGGTAGGCGAGGAACTGGCCGGCCAGCGGCTCGCCGGCGTCCCGCAGGACCAGGGCCGCCGACGCCGCCAGTGTCCCGCCGGAGCTGTCGCCGCCCACGGCCACCAGCGGTGCGCCGCACTCCCGGACCGCCTCGCGGCGGGCCCAGCGCACCGCCGCCAGCACGTCCAGCAGTCCGGCCGGATGCCGGTGCGCGGGCGCGAGGCGGTAGTCGACACTGACCACGTTGCAGCCCGAGAACCGGGCGAGGTCCGAGGTGACCTCGTGCCACTGGGCGGCCGAACCGTACTGCCAGCTGCCGCCGTGTGCCCAGACCAGCCAGCGGCCGGACGACGGAGCGGGCCGGTACACCCGCACCGGCACCTGGTGGCCGGGGGACGGCAGCAGCGCCTCCTTCCACCGGACGGGTCCTTGCGCGGGGGTGAGCCGGGCGGCCGGGCCATGCTTCACGACGATCTCCTTTCCGGGGCGGCCCGCCGCGGCCGGGGTCCGGCGGCGGACGGGAGCCCTTCGGCACTGTGTCGGCCCGCGCCGCCCGCGCCAACCGACAGATGGCTAGGTCGCACCGCGCTGCGCGCCGGGGCGGGCGGCCGCGCGGGCGGTGCGGG
>NZ_JBHWKO010000093.1:1294-11948 GCF_042731035.1 Streptomyces sp. NPDC059895 | reverse complement strand
GGACGGGCGGGCGCGCGGCGGCGGACCGGGAGGGGGAGTCCGTCAGGCGGTGCGCCACCAGGCGTAGTACCGGTCGCCGTAGCCGTCCATGATGTCCGGGTACTCGTGGTCGGCGTCCGGGAACTCGAAGAAGTCGTGGGGCACGCCGAGGTCGGTGAAGCGGGTGTCCAGGTCGCGGATGGTGGGCGCCAGGCGGGTGTCGAGCCGGCCGGACAGCAGCCGGACCCGGCTGGTGCGGCGCAGTTCCGGGGCGTTGGCGAGGACCAGGCTCCAAGGGTGGCAGAGGTCGTAGTACTCCTGGTCGCCGAAGTAGGTGTTGTTCACCCGGTCCTCCGGCTCGTCCTTCAGGTCGCGCAGGATCGCCGGGGCGACCGCCGACACCTTGCCGAAGACCTTCGGGTACTTCAGGCCGAGGTGGAGGGCGCCGAAGCCGCCCATGGAGAAGCCCTCGACGGTGCGGGCGGCGGCCTCGGGGACGGTCCGGTAGGTGCTGTCGACGTGGTGGACCAGGTCGAACGCGGTGATCTGGGCGAGGGGGCGGGCGCCGTCCTTGGAGTCGACGTACCAGCCGATCGGCAGGATCTGCGGGAGGACGACGATCGCGGGCGGCATCACGCCGTCGCGGACGGCCCTGTCGATCCGCGCAACCATTGCGGAACCCTGGCGGGAGTTCCCGAAGCCGCCGTGCAGCCAGTAGATGACGGGGAACCGCCGTTCCGGTTCGGTCTCGTACTGGGGCGGCAGATAGAGCTGGTAGCTGCCCTGGGCGTCCGCGCTGCCGCGCGAGGGCTGCGGGTAGAGCCGGAACGTGGTGAGTTCCTGGTCCTCCCGGACCGGGTCGATCCACTGCTGTTCGATCTCTGCCATCTGGTCCGGGGTCGTGCTGACCCGGTGGACTTTCTGCACCACGGTGCTGTCCTCTCGGTGGGTTGTCGCTCGCGGCCCGGGATCCTCCGAGGCGGGCGCCGGCAGCCCTCCGACCCCGCTCCTCCGGGCGTTCCACTACGCAGAATGGCGTATCCTGTGGCGGAACGCTCATCAGTGAAAGCGTGCGACGGGAGACCTGTCAATGGTCGGGATCAAAACTTCAGAGGACTCTCAGCCCGGCGGCCGCGGGGGACGCGGCTCCCTCGCGGGCAACGCCACCGACAAGGCGCTCAACCTGCTGGAGGCCGCCGTGGCCCCGGGTCACCCGCACCGACTCGGCGAGGTGGCCGCGGCCGCCGGGGTGCCCAAGGCCAGTGCGCACCGCATCCTGCAGAACCTGGTGGCGACCTCGTTCCTGGCCTCCGACGGCACCGGCGGCTACGGCCCCGGCCCCCGGCTGCGGGCCCTCGCCGCCCGGGTCACCCAGGGGTGCGAGGAGGACCAGATCATGCGGGCGGAGCTGGAGGTGCTCAGCCGGCGCGTCGGCAACACCGTGCACCTGGGGGTGCGCACCGGGGACGCCGCGACCTGTCTGATCAAGGTGACCGGTCCGAAGCCGGTGCAGACGGCCTCCCGCGTGGGCATGCATCTCCCGCTGCACGCGACGTCGATCGGCAAGTGCGTCCTGTCCGGCCTGGACGACGCCGCACTGACCGCGCTGGTCGGGCGGGTGGGGCTGCCGGCCCGCACCGAGCACACCATCACCGACCTGGACACGCTGCGCGCCGAACTGGCACGGGTGCGCGTCCAGGGCTTCGCCCTCGACGAGGAGGAGAACGAGATCGGCGTGCGCTGCCTCGGCGCCCCGGTCCGTGACGCCAAGGGCACCGTCATCGGCGGCGTCAGCATCTCGGCGATCACCTACGTCGACTCCCGGGAGGCACTCCTGGGCTGGACGGACCTGGTCCGCGGGGCGGCGGACGCGCTGCACGGCCTGCTGGGCTGACCGTTCCGGTTCCGGCAAGGGGGCGCGCCCGACGGCAAGGGCACGCCCCCTCACCGCACACGGGACTTGCGCGGCCCTCACCGCACACGGGACTTGCGCGGCTCGCACCACGTACCGGACGCGTGCGCGGCTCGCACCACGTACCGGACGCGTGCACGGCCCCCACCGCGCACGCGCCCTCCCCCGCGACACGCACCGCAACCCTCAAGATCCACACGCGATCCGCACGCTTATCTTGCGTCCAGGTCGCCCTTTTCCTCTTGTACGACCGGTAGACACCACCGCCCCGTTTCCGCAGGGTTGCAGCACCGGGCCGCCAGCGCCCGGCGCGCCGGCCAGCCCCCGGTGCGGCAGCACCTCCAGCACGACCTCGCGAGCAGCGGGAGCGCCTCCGGTTCGTCGCCGCTCATCCGTCACCGCCCGCCCCGCACGGCCCCGGGCCGTCACCGCGCGGCGGTTCCGCGACGGACGCCTCCCCCTCCCCCTCAGCGGCCCGTGGACCGCTCACCCCCGCCCCACCGACGGGCCCGGGTGACCCCTGCGCCCCGGGCCCACCGTCGCGGCGGATCCGCAGTGGCGCACGGCGCCGACGCCCCGCCCAGCTCCGAGCAAGGAGAGACCATGACCTCCCACGACGCTGCCCCGAGAACCTTCCGGGCCTCCCGCGCGGGCCTCGCCGCCCTGGGCACCGCGCTCACCCTCACGCTGGCCGCGTGCGGCGGTGGCACCGGCGCCACCGCCGGCGGCGCGAGCACCGGCGGCAGCAAGGTGCCCGGTGACACCCTCACGATCGCCGAACAGCAGGCCCCGCCGTCGCTGAACCCCGGCAGCATCGACCTCGGCTTCGTCGACTTCACGATGCTGTCGTACGAGTCGCTGTTCTACCTCTCCCCCGAGGGCGAGGTGGAGCCGGCCCTGGCGAAGTCCTGGACGTACGTGGGCTCCGGCAACACGGAGCTGTCCGTCACCCTCCGCTCCGGGGTGCGGTTCGCCGACGGGAGCGCCGTGACGGCCCAGGCGGTCAAGACGTCCCTCGAGTACGCCATGAAGGCCCAGGGCAACCAGGCCCACTACCTCACCGGCATGACGGTCGAGACCACCGGACCACTGGCCCTGACCATCAGGACGGCCAAGCCCAACCCACTCATCCCCTACCTGCTGACCCAGTCCTACGGCATCGGTCAGATCATCAGCCCCAAGGGTCTGGCGGACGCGGCGGCTCTGACACCTACGGGGACGAGCCAGGGCGCCGGCCCCTACGTCTACCAGCCCTCGGACAGCGTGGCCGGCGACCACTACACGTACACCGCCAACCCCTCCTACTACGACAAGTCCCGCCAGAACTACAAGAAGATCGTCATCCGGATCGTGCAGAACGGCCAGACCGCGGTCAACGCCATGAAGACGGGGCAGGTCGACGTCTACAAGGGCGACTACACCACCGCCGCCCAGGCGAAGTCCGCCGGCATGGGAACCGTCGGCCTTCCCGTGATCCTCCAGGGACTCAATCTGATCGACCGCGCGGGCGAGGTGTCCAAGCCGCTCGGCGACGTCCGGGTCCGGCAGGCGATCAACTACGCCATCGACCGGGAGGCCGTGACCGAGGCCCTGCTCGGCGAGAGCGGGCAGCCCACCGTGCAGACCGTGATCGAGGGCGGGGACGGCTACTCCGAGGAGTACGCCGACCACTACGCCTACGACCCGGCGAAGGCGAAGCGGCTGCTGACGGAGGCCGGTTACCCGGACGGCTTCGAACTGCCCGTCCTCGCCGCCACCTTCGTCGGCTTCGACACGATGGCGCAGGCGATCGCGGGCCAGCTGGCCAAGGTGGGCATCAAGGTGAAGGTCACCGCGCTGACCAGCATCACCTCCTTCGTGGAGAACCAGACCAACCGCACGTACCCGGCGGTCTCGGGCGGCTTCACCGAGGAGCCGATGTACCTGGAGGGCCTGGACCTGTTCATGCCCGGCTCGAAGGTCTTCAACGGCTTCGGCACCAGCTCGCCCGAGCTAGAGGCCCTGTTCTGGAAGGCCGCCGCGGCCGGCACCGCGGAACGGGCGGACCTGGACCGGCAGATGCAGGAGTACCTGGTGGAGAACGCCTGGTTCGCACCGGTCGCGTTCACCCCGGTCAACTACTACGTCCGCCCCGGCGTCGGCGGGGTGAAGGTCAGCGCGGGCGCCCCGTTCGCCAGCCCGCTGGCCTTCTACGCCACCAAGTAGGCAAGGAGCGAGGTGACATGCACCGGATCCTCTTCCGCTGGCTCGTCGGCGCCGTCCCGGTGGTGTTCGGCGTCTCCGCCCTGACGTTCGTCCTCACCAGCCTGGTCCCGGGCGACCCCGGCCGCACCATCCTCGGCGCGAACGCGAGCCCCGCCCAGGTCGAGGCCCTCGACCGGCAGCTCGGCCTGGACCGTCCCCTCCCCGTCCGCTACTGGGACTGGCTCACCGGCGCCGTCCACGGCGACCTGGGCGACTCCCTCACCTCCGGCGTGCCGGTGAGCGACCAGCTCACCTCCCGCCTCGGGGTCACCCTCTCGCTGATCGGCGGCGCCATCCTGGTGGCCGCGGTGGCCGGCGTGGCGCTCGGCGTCCTCAGCGCGCTCAGGGGCGGCGTGCTCGGACGGGCCGTGGACGGCATCGCCCTGGTCGGACTGGCCGTGCCGAACTTCTGGTTCGGGCTGGTGCTGATGACGGCGTTCGCCGTGCAGCTGCCGGTCTTCCCGGCCACCGGGTACGTCCCGTTCACCGAGTCCCCCGTGCAGTGGTTCCAGTCGCTGGTGCTCCCGGTGCTGACCCTGGGGGTGCCGGCCACCGCCCCGGTGGCCAAACAGACCCGTGACGGCGTGCTCACCCAGCTGGGCCGGGACTACGTCCGGGTGCTGCGGGCGCGTGGCATCCCGGAACGGTCCGTCCTCTTCCGGCACGTGCTGCGCAACGCGGCCGCCCCCGTCGTGACCGTCCTCGGCGTGGTCGTGGTGACCCTGTTCGGCGGGACCGTGCTCGCCGAGACGCTCTTCGTCATGCCGGGGCTGGGCGGCCTGGCCGTGACCGCCGCCTCCACCCAGGACATCCCCATGGTCCAGGGTGTCGCCCTGGTGTTCACGGTGACCGTGACGCTGATCAACCTGCTGATCGAAGTGGTGTACGCGATGCTGAACCCGAAGGTGCGGACATGAAGAGCCTCGTCGAGGGATTCGTCCGCAAACGTGCCGCGCTGGTCTCGGCCTGCTACCTCGTCCTCGTCCTGCTGGTCACGCTCCTGGCGGACCGGCTGGCCCCCTACGACCCCGACGAGCAGGACCTCACCGTCGCGCTCGGCGCGCCCAGCGGCGCGCACTGGCTGGGCACCGGCGAGCTGGGCCGGGACGTGCTGAGCCGGCTGATGCACGGCGGGCAGGTCACCCTCCTCGGCGTGGTGATCACCCTGGCCGTGTATCTGACGATCGGGGTCCCGGCGGGCATGGTCGCGGGCTACCGGGGCGGCTGGTTCGACCGGCTCGTCCTCAAGAGCGCCGACCTGGTCTCCGCCGTCCCCGTCATCATCGTGCTGCTGGTGGTCCTCGCGGTCTTCACCGACGACGAGAGCGCCGCCATGGCCGCCAACGGCCTGCTCGGGGCGCCCCTGCTGGCCCGGGTCGTCCGCTCGGCCACGCTCGGCGTCAAGGAGGAGCTGTACGTCCGCGCCGCCGTCGCGAACGGCATCCGGGACCGGGTCGTCATCCGCCGGCACGTGCTGCCGCGGGTGACCGGTGTCGTCCTGGTCCAGGCGTCCGTGTACGGGGCGTACGCCGTGCTGCTGGAGACCGGGCTGGGCTTCCTCGGCCTCGGCACCACCCGGGCCAGCTGGGGCAACATGATCGCGGAGGCGTCCGAGAACGTCGGCACCGATCCCTGGCTGCTGGTGCCCTCCGGCGCGGTGATCATCAGCTTCGTCCTGGCGCTGGGCCTGATCGGCGACGGCTTGCGCGACACCCTCGCCGAGCGGTACGCGCCCCCGGCCGACAAGCCTCCGTCCCGCCGGCGCGCGACCCGTCAGGCCCTGCTCGATGCGCCCAGGACGGTCACGCCGGCGGCCGGACCCGCCGGGGACGCGCTGCTGTCGGTCCGTGGACTGACCGTGGCGCTGCCCATCGACGGCACGCCGACCGACGTCATCCGTGACGTGTCCTTCGACCTGCGGGCCGGTGAGGTGCTGGGCATCGTCGGCGAGTCCGGCTGCGGCAAGACCGTCACCGCGACGTCCCTGCTGGGCATGCTGCCCGCCGGGGGCGAGATCACGGCGGGCACGATCCGCTTCGAGGGCGCCGACCTCGCCCGCGCCGACGCGGCCGCGCTGCGCCGCGTGCGGGGCCGCCGTATCGGCTGGATCTCCCAGGACCCGCTCTCCGGCCTCGACCCGTCGTTCACCGCGGGCGCCCAGGTCGCGGAGGCGGTACGGGTCCACACCGGGTGCACGCGCCAGGAGGCCCGGCGGCGGGCGCTCGAACTCTTCGAACGGGTACGGCTGCCCGACCCGGCCCGGGTCGCCGCCAGCCACCCGCACCAGTTGTCGGGCGGCATGGCCCAACGGGTCGGCATCGCCGCCGCGCTGGCCGGGGAGCCCGCGCTGGTCATCGCCGACGAGCCGACCACCGCGCTGGACGTGACCGTGCAGGCCGAGATCCTCGACCTGCTGCGGGAACTGCGGCGGAACGGCACCGCCGTCATCCTCATCACCCACGACTGGGGAGTGCTGGCCGACCTGTGCGACCGGGCCGTGGTGATGTACGCCGGGGAGGTCGTCGAGGAGGCCGAGGTCACCGCGCTGGTCACCGCACCGGCCCACCCCTACACGGCCGGACTGCTGGGCTCCGACCCGCACCGCGCGGTACCGGGCGAACCGCTGCCCGCCGTGGAGGGCGCCGTACCGCCCCCGAACCGGTGGCCGGTCGGCTGCCACTTCCAGAACCGCTGCCCGCGGGTGACCGACGCCTGCCGGGAGAAGCCGGTCGTCATCTCCCGCCTCACGTCCCCGGAGCGCTCGACGCGCTGCATCCGGCCCGCCGAGCTGATCGGAGAAGCGGCACATGACTGAACACACCGGTACGGCGGCCCCGGAGCGGGACACGGCTCTGCTGCGGCTGCGCGATCTGAACGTCTCCTACCGACGGTCCGGCAGGCGCGGCGGCACGGTGCACGCCGTGCGCGGTGTCGACCTGACGGTGCGCCGCGGGGAGACCGTCGGTCTCGTGGGCGAGTCCGGCTCGGGCAAGTCGAGCATCGGCTCGGCCGTGCTCGGGCTGGTCCCCGCGACGGGCGGCTCCGTCGAGTTCGACGGCGCGGACATCACCCGCGGCTCCCGCGCGGACCGCCGGCTGCTGGCCCGCCGTATGCAGGTCGTCTTCCAGGATCCGTACGGCTCCATGAATCCGGCACACACCGTGGGCGACACGCTCGGCGAGGCCCTGCGCCACAACCTGGGGCTGCCGGCGGAGGAGATCCGGGAGCGGGTGGTGCGCGCCCTCGACGACGTCGGGCTGCCTCCCGGTGCCGCACGGCGTCATCCGGCGTCCTTCTCCGGGGGCCAGCGCCAGCGCATCGCCATCGCCCGGGCGCTGGTCATGGAGCCGGACTTCGTCGTGTGCGACGAGGCGGTCAGCGCGCTGGACCTGTCCGTGCAGGCCCAGGTGCTCAACCTGCTGGCCCGGCTCAAGCACACCCGTGGACTGAGCTACCTGTTCATCTCCCACGACCTGGCCGTCGTGCGCCACCTCAGCGACTCGGTCGTGGTCCTGTACGCCGGCCGGGTCGTCGAGCGCGGCCCGGCGGCCCTGGTCGCCGACCGTCCCTCCCACCCGTACACGCGCGCGCTGCTGGCCGCCGCACCGGTCCCGGACCCGGTGCTCCAGCGCCGCCGCCGGGCCGAGCGGCAGCGCGCGACGGCCGGGGCGGCGGCCGCCGGCCGCACCAGCGAGGGCTGCGCGTTCGCGCCGCGCTGCCCGTTCGCCCAGGACATCTGCTGGACGGCCCGGCCCGAACTCGTCGAGCGCGACGGGACCGCCGTCGCCTGCCACCGCGCCGACGACCTCGCCACCGACCGGGCATGACACCTTCCCCCGTGAGGATCTCGATGACCACCACCGCCCCCGCCCCCCTCGACATCGCCTCCCTCCTGCCCGACGGCACCCACCTCGTCGCCGGTGAGTGGGTCCCCGCCCGGACCAGGGCCACCCTCGACGTCGTCGACCCGGCCACCGGAACCCTCCTCGCCCGCGTCCCGCGCGGCACGGCCGAGGACGTCGACGACGCCGTGCGGGCCGCCGAGGCGGCGCTGCCCGCCTGGCGCGACACCAGCCCCGCCGTACGCGGCGAACTCCTCTACCGCTGGGCGGAGTCGGTGCGCGAGCACGACGACACCGTCAACCGCCTGGAGGCGATGGAGGTCGGCCACCCCGTCGGCCCCTCCCCCATCGCCGCGCGGCTGACCTATCTCGCGGGCAAGGCCGACAAGGTCTTCGGCGACACCCTGCCCACCCGCTCCCCCGACGTCCTGGGCCTGACGCTGCGCGAGCCGTACGGCGTGGTGGGCGCGATCATCCCGTGGAACGCGCCCGGCCCCATGACCGTCTTCAACACCGCCGCCCCGATCGCCGCCGGCAACACCGTCGTCCTCAAGCCCGCCGAGGACGCCCCGCTCACCGCCCTCTACCTGGCCCGGCTGGCGCTGGAGGCGGGCATCCCGCCCGGTGTCCTCAACGTCGTCACCGGCTACGGCTCCGAAGCGGGCGCCGCCCTGCCCGCGCACCCCGGCATCCGCAAGATGAGCTTCACCGGCTCCCCCGCCACCGGCACCGCCGTCATGGAGGCCTGCGCCCGCAACCTGATCCCGCTCCAGCTCGAACTGGGCGGCAAGTCCCCGCAGATCGTGCTGCCCGACGCCGACCTCGCCCGCGCCGTACCGGCGATCGTGCGCAGCATCGTGCTGAACAGCGGCCAGGTCTGCGCGGCCGGCTCCCGCGTCCTGGTCCACCCCTCCCTGCACGACCGGCTGGTCGAGGCGCTCGCCGAGGGCTTCCGCGCCGTACGGGTGGGGCAGTGGCACCAGCCCGTCGACATGGGTCCCCTGATCAACGCCCGGCAGGAGAGGCGGGTGCTGGACTACCTGGCGATCGGCCGGGAGGAGGGCGCCGAGGTGGTCGTCGGCGGCGGCAAGCTCACCGGAGCGCCGTACGACGACGGCTACTTCGTCGAACCGACGCTCTTCGACCGGGTGCGCCCCGGGATGCGCATCGCCCAGGAGGAGATCTTCGGTCCGGTGCTGTCGGTGCTCACCTACGAGGACGAGGAGGAGGCGGTCGCGATCGCCAACGGCACCCGCTACGGCCTGACGGCCACCCTGTGGACGCGGGACGTGGGACGGGCGGTGCGGCTGGCCCGCCGGGTACAGGCCGGTCAGGTCGCGGTCAACACCCTCGGCGACGGCGGACCGGCCGGGGCGATCGGCGCGCCCTTCGGCGGCTACAAGCACAGCGGCTTCGGCCGCTCCATGGGCCCGGACTACCTGGAGGACTGGACCCAGGTGAAGGCGGTGGTCATCAACGCGGCGTGAGCCGGAGCACGCACGAGAGCCACACCCATCCAGCGAGCAGGGGGAAGACATGCACGACGACCGGACCGGACTCCCGACGGGCGGCGGCCTCGCCCGACGCGGCTTGGGAGGAGGCTCTGGCCAGGTTCCGGTAGGCGCGCCGCCGACGGGCACCGCGATCGGACGCGGGCCGGACGGCCGGGAGCCCCGGATCGCCTGATCCGGGGTCCTGGCTACCTGCCCGTTGTCGTCACAGAGCGGTGACGTGCACGCTCGCGGCCGACACGGCTCCGTCCGCCGAGGCGACGGCCAGGACGTCGGCGCAGACGCCCACGACGGGCGTCTCCAGGTGCACTCCAGCGAATCCGCCGAGGCCGAGGCCCCCGGAGACGTTGTCCAGGTCGGAGTCGGACAGCTCGGCGGACTCGATCCGAGAGGCGAGGTTTTCCACGCGCGTTTTCCCTTCAGACGGCTGTTCCCGTGCGAGGTGCGCCCGGTCCCGCGGTGCGGAACCGTCAGCGGCGCCCTGCACGACGCGGAGGATCAAAGCACGCCCGCGGAGCGAGGGGCCAGCGGCCGGCACGCCGGACCGGCCGCTCCCGGCGGCGGGCTTCACCCATGTGGTTCCGCGGTGCCCGCGGAGGCCGTGTTCTTCACACGGTCTCCCGTCCCGCCGCCTTCCGCACCTCCCTCGCACGGCTGACCGGACGGCGATCGGCGTCCCGTCACGTCGGTCCCGCTCCCTACGGGCCGTCTGCCGGGAGCCCCCTCGGACGGTGGGAGGACCGTGTGCAGGTTCACCGGATTTTCGGCCCCCATGACGTGGACGCCCCGGCGAGGAGGCCGTCGGGCGCCGGCGCTTCGCGAGCGCGCGAGAGCGACCGGGCCGCTTCACCGGGGCCGGACGGGCCGCGGCGGGCCGTCGACCGCTCAGCCCGCGGACGCGTCACCCCCGGTGCCGTCCGCGGCCTCCAGCGCGGCGACCAGCCGGTCGAGGGCGGGCAGCGCCTGGTCCAGCGCCTGCCGTTCGTCGCTACGGGGGAACGCCGGCCCGACAGCGTGGAACTGGACGTCTTCCTGCTCGGCCGACGACACGGCGGTGACCCGGGCGGCGGCGCGGGGCGACGCCCGGGGCCCCGCCGCGGGGGGGGGGGGCGGGGGCCGCGGGGTGGTGGGGGGCGCCAGCGCGGGCGGGGCGGGCTGTGCCCGCG
>NZ_JBHWKO010000093.1:0-1284 GCF_042731035.1 Streptomyces sp. NPDC059895 | reverse complement strand
GGGGCACCGGCCCGTGCCCGGCCGGGCCCCCCCCCCGGGCGGGCCCCCGGGCGTGGGCGCGGCCCCCCCCCCGGTCCACCGCCGAGCGGAGGGAGGCGGGCGGCAGCGGGAAGATCGGGAATCGACGCGGACGCGCGGACCGTCCCGGCGTAGGCTTCGCTCAGCACGGACACGGCGGGGGTGGAGCACATGGCGACGGCCGAGGCGGCACAGAGGTGGGAGTCGGCCCTCGACTCGGTCGTGGTGTACGCGCAGGGCGCGGTCTGCCGCCGCCTGGCCCGCGGCAGCGTGCCCGCGGACGGCCGGGTGCGCGTGACGGGACTGCCCCGCTCGCTGGACCCGGGCTCCCTGCGGGCCCGTGCCCTGGGCGCCCCCGGGGCGCGCGTCACCGAGGCCCGGATCGAGGTCGAGGCCGAGCCGTACGACACCGGCGTGCCCGACGGGTCGCGGCGCGAGGTGGAGCGGCTGCGGGACGAGTACGCGGCGGCGCGGGGCCGCCGGGACCGGCAGCTGAGCCTGATCGAGGAGGTCAGGGCTCTCCACCCGGTACCGCCGGCCCGCCGGGAGGACGAGCCGCACCGCCGCACCCCCGTCGACGCGTGGCTGGAGCTGGCCGACTTCGTCGACGAGCGGCTGACGGGACTGCACAGCAGGCTCGTCGAGCTGGAGGAGGCGCTGCGCCGCGTCGAGCACGAGCTGGCCGTCGCCGTGGACCGGCTCGCCCGCGCCTCCACCGACGCGCCGTCAGCACATGTGGAGACCACGGTCTCGGCGGTCCTGACCCTCGACGGCGCCGAGGGCGCGGAGGTGGAGGTGGAGGTGGAACTGGAGTACGGGGTGCCGGGTGCCGTCTGGGTGCCGGCCTACCGCCTCTTCCACCGCCAGGGCGACAGCGGCGGCCGTCTGGTGCTGCGCGCCTCGGTCGCCCAGCGCACCGGCGAGGACTGGACCGGCGTCCGCGTCGCCCTGGCCACCGCCGACCTGCGGCGCGCCACCGACCTGCCGAGGCTCCGCTCGGTCCGGATCGGGCGCCGTCAGCCCGCCCCCGCGTCGTCCGGCTGGCGCGAGCCCCCGGCGGGGCTCGCCGACCTCTTCGCCGGGTACGACGCGGCAGGCCCTCGCCCCGCGACGGCCACCGCGCGCGACGCCGTCGTGGCCGGTGCCGCTCCCGTGCCCGTGGCCGCCGCCGGCGGCCCCGCGTCCGCTCCCGTTCCTCCGCCGCCACCGCCCGCGCCGTCGGCACCTCAGGGCTACGGCGGGCCGGCCGTCGCGCCCCCGGCACCC
>NZ_JBHWKO010000092.1:0-12270 GCF_042731035.1 Streptomyces sp. NPDC059895 | reverse complement strand
GGGCGAGTAGACCTTCATCACCATAAAAGATGCCTCCTACCCGACCTCTACCGGGGCCGGGATCAGAGGTGTCCACCACTCGGGGACAGGCCCCGCATCTCGCTGCCGACCGCCTACCGCTACCTGCACGAAGGGCTGACGGTGCTCGCCGACCACGCGCCCGATCTGTCCACCGCGCTGGAGAGGGCGGCGGCGGCCGGGTACACCCACCTCAACCTGGACGGCACGGTCATCCGCACCGACCGCGTGGCCGCCGCCGGCCCCAACGGCGCGGACCTGTGGTGGTCGGGCAAGCACAAGCACCACGGAGGAAACGTGCAGGTCATCGCCGCCCCGGACGGCTGGCCGATCTGGGTCTCCCCGGTGCGCCCGGGCCGCGAGCACGACACCACCTGCGCACGGGCCCACGGACTGGTCGACGCCCTGAACCGGCTCGCCGCCACCCTGGGCGTCCCTACCCTGACCGACCTCGGCTACGAGAACGCCGGGCCCGGCTTCCGCCACCCGGTCAAGAAGCCCAAAGGCGGTGAACTCACCGAGCCCGACCAGGCGTTCAACGCCGTGATCCGAGGCGTCCACGCTGTCGCCGAACGTGCCAACGCCCTATTGAAGGTCACTTTCAAGGCCCTGCGCAGGGTCAGCCTCGACCCCGCAGCCATCACCCGCATCGCCCGAGCCGCCCTCGTCCTGCTCCAGCTCGAGCACGGCCGCACCACCTGAACGAAGATCACGAAACGTCACAAGACGTTACCGAGAAGAGTTCAATGACATCAGCGAGCCTTCAGCCGGGCCCGTTGCGGACTCTTGCTCGTCGGCGGCAGCAGCGTTGTCCGCAGTTATTCCGGAGCCAGTAGCCATCGGCGGACAGACGGCACACCCGAGGACTGCGCCGATCTTCCTGAGGGAGTTGAATCAGGCAGAGAGGTGTAGAGGAAGGCGCCAGTGCGGTTACGCCCAACAGGGTGTTGCGTGGTCATCCAGGAGACGCCGAAGACCTCCAGGGTGACCCCGGTCAGGAACATCACCGCGCACAGGACGCCCACCGGGACGGGAACGGCGAGGGCCGCGGACGGCAGCGCCAGGGGGAAGACGCACAGGGTGCCGGCGAGGAGCAGACGGCGGGGTTTCCAGCGGGTCATCAGTACGGCACCGGCCACCGTGCCGGCCCCGAAGAAGCCCAGGGCGAGGCCCCAGGGGCCCGCTCCGCCCAGATGGTCCCGGGCGACCAGAGGGCCGTAGACCGCGTCGGCGGCGCCGACGACCGCGTTCGCGATCGAGAACTGGAGGACGATGCCCCACAGCCACGGCCGGCTGCTGAACTCCCGCCAGCCCTCCCGTAGATCGGCCAGCATGCCACCGCCTCGGCCGCGCGGCGGGAGATGGCTGACGTCGAGGAACGCGCGCAGCGCCCCGGCGAGCGCGAACGCGGCGGCGTCCGCAGCGAGCACCCAGCCCGGCCCCAGCACGGCGACCATCGCACCGCCGAGGGCCGCGCCGCCGAACGCCGCGCCCTGCATCGCCATCCGGAACAGCGCGAACGCCCGGCCGGCCTGCTCGCCCTGGACGCAGGACAACAGCATGCCCTCGGCGGCGGGACTGAAGAACGCCTGACCGGTGCCGCCCAGCGCGGTCAGCAGCATCATCTGCCACAGCCGGGGCTCGCCGGTGAGCACGAGCACGGCGAACGCGGCCTGCGAGAGGCAGTTGAGGGCGTTGGCCGCGACCATCACCCGGTGCCGCGGAAGCCGGTCGGCGACCGCTCCGCCGATCAGCAGGAACAGCACCAGGGGCAGGGTGCGGGCCGCGGCCACCAGGCCCACGTCGCCGCCGTCGCCCCCCGTCTCGATGACGGCGAACGCGGCGGCGATGAGGGCGCCGTGGCTGCCGAGGCCCGTGACGAACGCGGAGGCGGTCAGCAGGTTGTAGTTGCGGCTCGCCCAGGCGGGTCCGCGCAGGCGGGAGCGGAGGTCGGCGGCAGAGGTCACCGGCAGACTATCGCCGCCCGGCCACCGATCTGCCAAACCGTTTCACCTGCTGCGGCGCCTGGTCTGATCTGCCGTGCACTGCCGCGTGCCGCGTGCCGCGTGCCGCGTGCCGCGTGCCGCGCGCCACGGGCCTGATCCGCCGTGCACTGCCGTGTGCCGGCCGGCCCTACGTGCCGCGTACCGCCTCCCGCCCGGTTCGCCGGATCCGCCGTCCCGTTCGCGGCCGTCGCATCCGCCGTCCCGTTCGCGGCCGTCGGCGGTCCGGCGGACATCAGCCCTCCGTCGGCTCGCCGTGCAGCCGCACCGTGCTGAGGATCTTCATGATCGTCGCGTCCGGCAGCTCGTCCTTCACGCCCTTGGCCGTGTACAGGTTCCAGGAGACGTAGTCGCCCTTGGAGTTCTTGAAGCCGAACGTGATCGCCTTGCCGTCGGAGGCGCACTTGCCCGTCTGGGGCGTGTTCGTCGACCGGGCCCATCCGTAACTGCCCTCGATGCCCGAGGCGGTCGTGTACGCGGTGGCCTTCTCGTCGAACGTGAGGCTCTTCTTGTCCGGCTGGGTGTAGCCGCCGAACACCCACCAGGCGGGCGTGTTGATGGCGATCTCGTCGGTGCTCTTGGCGCCCTCGGCGCCCTTGGTGCCGGCGATGGCGAGCGCGGTGTCGTCGGTCGTGCCGTCCTTGTCGTCGTCCTCCGTGCACCACTTGGACTTGTACTCGACGGTGCCCGACTGGATGATCGAGTCGTAGCCGTCGGGCTGTTCCTCGTCCTCCCACTCGAAGCCCTGACTGAGCGTCGGCGACTGGACCTCCCAGTCCGCCGGCACGTCGAAGGCGACACCGCGCTTGGGGTTCACGACGACCTTCCAGCCCGCGACGGTCGGCTGGAGGGTCTCGGTGCCGCGCGGGTTGTCGTCCGTGCCGGCCGACGACGAGGCGGAGCCGCTCGGATCGGCGGACACGGTGGGCGTCGTGCTCCTCTTGCCGGTACCGCCCTCGGCCTGGCCCCCTTCGTCTCCGCCGAGCACCAGGAAACCGGTGACACCGGCGGCCACGACGACGGCCGTGGCCGCCACGATCGCGATGAGCTTCGTCCGGTTGCCACCGCCCCCGCCGCCGGTCTGCGGGGGGCCCGCGGGCGCCGGAGCACTCCACTGCACCGTGGGCGCATAGGGGTTGGGCTGCTGGTAGCCGGCTTGCTGATACGGATTGGGCTGCTGGTATCCCGGCTGCTGGTACGGATTGTTCTGCGCCTGCGGGTTCTGCTCTCCCCCGGGCGGCTGCTGTCCTGGCCACATGGCCTGAAACCCTAGTGCCGTCCCGGACCCGAATGGGTCACCGCCCCTTGTCAGGGACGTACCGAGTCGGCGGTCCGTAGCTGCGGCCGGCCGGCCGGCCGGCCGGACGGACGGACGGTGGAAGGCCCGTGCGGCGGCCGTGATCCCGAGTGCCGTGGCGCCCGGTGCCCCGTTGCCGCGGCACGGCTCTGGTGGGGGGCTGCTACTCATGGGTAACATCGTCGTCATGAGCGCAGAGCAGATGTCCATCGGCGAGATGCTCGCCGCCACGGTGCCCATGGCCCGGACCCTGAACCTGGAGTTCCTCGAGACCGGGCCGGAGAAGGCCGTGGTGGCCCTGCCGGACCAGAGCGACTTCCACAACCACGTGGGCGGGCCGCACGCCGGCGCGATGTTCACGCTCGGCGAGTCCGCCAGCGGCGCGATCGTCCTCGCCGCCTTCGGTGACCAGCTCTCCCGTGCCGTGCCGCTCGCGGTCAGCGCCGAGATCGCGTACCGCAAGCTCGCGATGGGCGCCGTCACCGCGACCGCGACCCTCGGCCGCCCGGCCGCCGAGGTCGTCGCCGAGCTCGACGCCGGTGAACGCCCCGAGTTCCCGGTGCGGATCGAGATCCACCGGGGCGACGGAGCGGTCACCGGTGAGATGACCGTCGTGTGGACCTTGCGCCCCAACGGCTGAGCGGAACGCCGGCCGACCGCCGCCTCCAACCGGCTCCCGCCGACCGTTGCCTCCCACCGGCTCCCGCCGACCGTTGCCTCCCACCGGCCATCGCCTCTCGCCGGGTGGGGCCCATCCCGCCGGGTGGGGCTGGCCCGGTCCGGTGGGGCTGACTCGGTTCGGCGGGGCTGACTCGGCCGGTGGGGCTGACTCGGCCGGTGGGGCCGACCCCTTTCGCCGCAGGGCCGGGGCCACGGCATCCGCCCGTGATCCCGGCCCTGCCCTTCGTCGCGGCGCGGTCCCCTCACGGGCCCGCGTCCGTCCCCGTGTGCGTCCCGCGGATGCCCGTCGTCACGCCGCCCGGCGCTCCGGCTCCGCCCGGTTCGCGTCCCGCTCCCCGGCGGTGTCCTCCAGTCCGGCCACGAACTCCTTCAGCCAGGCCACGAACTCCGGCCCCAGGTCGGGCCGGTCGCAGGCCAGCCGGACCACCGTGCGCAGATAGTCGGCCTTGTCGCCGGTGTCGTAGCGGCGGCCGGAGAAGACCACCCCGTGCACCGTGCCGGTCACGGCCAGTTCCTGGAGGGCGTCGGTGAGCTGGATCTCGCCGCCACGTCCGGGCGCGGTGCGCTCGAGGACGTCGAAGACGGCCGGGTCGAGGACGTAGCGCCCGATGACGGCGTACCGGCTCGGCGCGTCCTCGCGGGCCGGCTTCTCGACGAGGCCGGTGACGCGTACGACGCCGTCCTCACCGGCGGGCTCGACGGCGGCGCAGCCGTAGAGGTGGACCTGCTCCGGTGGGACCTCCATCAGCGCGACCACGCTGCCGGCGTACCGTTCGCGGACCTCCAGCATCCGGCTGAGCAGCGTCTCGCGCGGGTCGATGAGGTCGTCGCCGAGGAGGACCGCGAACGGCTGGTCGCCGACGTGGTGGCGGGCGCACAGCACCGCGTGGCCGAGGCCCAGCGGATCGCCCTGCCGGATGTGGTGGATGTCGGCCAGGCGCGCCGGGTCGCGGACCGCGTCCAGTCGTACGGTGTCGCCCTTGGCCGCCAGGGCCTGCTCCAGCTCGAAGGCGTGGTCGAAGTGGTCCTCGATGGCCCGCTTGTGGCGGCCGGTGACCATCAGTATGTCGTCCAGGCCGGCCGCGGCGGCCTCCTCGACGACGTACTGGATGGCCGGCTTGTCGACGACCGGAAGCATCTCCTTCGGGGTCGCCTTCGTCGCGGGCAGGAAGCGGGTGCCCAGTCCGGCTGCCGGGACGACCGCCTTGCGGACGCCGGGTGCGGGCGGGGCGACGGAGGGGGAGTGAGGGGCGCTCATGGTGATCATGCTGGCGCACAGGTTTGGGAGTATCCCGAGAGTCACCTCTGAGATCGCTGTGCGACGGACGCCCCGGTGAACCCCCGCCCACGGGGGCGTGGAGCGCAGGTTGACGAACGGGGATCCGGGCCGGCGGTGCCGGTCGAGCCGGTAGGCTTCCTGCCGTGCGCCCGCTCGCGGCGCGCCGGTCGCACCGGGAGGAACCGGAAGGGCCCGTACGACCCGAAGAACCGGAATCAGCAGATTCGGCACACCCCAGCGGGAGGAATCGGCCATGCATGTCCAGGAGTGGCTCGAGGCCGTACCCCCGGTCGCCATCTACGCGCTGGTGGGTCTGGTCATCGGTCTGGAGAGCCTGGGCATCCCGCTGCCGGGCGAGATCATCCTCGTCTCCTCGGCCCTGCTCGCCTCCCAGCACGGCGAGATCGACCCCTTCGTCCTCGGCGCCTGCGCCACCGCCGGCGCCGTGATCGGCGACTCCATCGGCTACGCCATCGGCCGCAAGGGCGGACGCCCGCTGCTGGCCTGGCTCGGCGGGAAGTTCCCCCGGCACTTCAGCGAGGGGCACATCGCCACGGCGGAGCGGTCCTTCGACAAGTGGGGCATGTGGGCCGTCTTCTTCGGCCGTTTCATCGCCCTGCTGCGTATCTTCGCGGGCCCGCTCGCGGGCGTCCTGCACATGCCGTACTGGAGGTTCCTCGTCGCCAACGTCCTCGGCGGGATCGTCTGGGCGGGCGGTACGACGGCCGTCATCTACTACGTGGGTGTCGTCGCGGAGTCCTGGCTGAAGAGGTTCTCCTGGCTGGGGCTGGTGGCGGCCGTGCTGTTCGGCCTGACGTCGATGCTGGTGATCAAGCGCAAGGCCCGCAAGACGCAGGCGCAGGAGGCCGCGCGGGAGACCGAGGCGAAGGCAGCCGCGGCCGCGGAGTAGCCCGGGCGGAGTTCCCGAGCGAGGTCAGGTCACGGCCGGGCTGGGGCCGGCGCCCAGCGGTGGGCGGATCTCGTGCCGCCCACCGGCTACCGCCCACCGGCTACCGCCCACCGGCTACCGGTGGATCTCGCCGTGAGCCTTGGCCAGGTCCGCGTACAGGGTGCCGTTCAGCGTGACGCCCTGGCGCTCCTCCTCCGTCAGCTCCCGCTTGACCTTCGCCGGCACCCCCGCGACCAGCGAGCCGGGCGGCACCTCCATCCCCTGCGGCACCAGCGCCTGCGCGGCGACGAGGGAGCCCTCCCCGATCACCGCCCCGTTCAGCACGGTCGCCCCCATCCCGATCAGGCAGTCGTCGCCCACGGTCGCGCCGTGCACGACCGCGTTGTGGCCGACGGAGACCCGCTCGCCGATGGTGACGGGGAAACCGGGGTCGGCGTGCAGCGTGCAGTTGTCCTGGATGTTGCTCCGCGCTCCGACAAAGATCCGCTCGACGTCGCCGCGCACCACCGCGCCGTACCAGACGCTGGCGCCCGCCTCCAGCGTCACGTCCCCGATCACCGAGGACGTGGGGGCCACGAAGGCCTCCTCGTGGATCGCGGGCTGCCTGCCGCCGATGCCCGTGATCAGCGCCTTGTGCGTCATCACCGTCTCCTCTTCGTCCGCGGTACACCGGCACCGTACGCCACCCCGTGGGGTGAAGATCACAGGGCTGGGGCGTCCTGGGGTCCGCGCGGGCTGAGTACCGTGTGCGGGTGCCGAAGCGCAAGAACACGTTCTCATCCTGGCGGCGCCGCCTCGCGCAGCGCGCCGTCCACGCGGGCTGGGCCTGGGTGCAGCGGACCGGCTCGGTCACCGCCGAGCACCCCGGCCGCTTCCGCTTCGGCTCCATCGGCACCGGCACCCGGCTCGCGTTCCCGCTCGGCACGGTCTTCGGGGAGCCGTGGATCCACCTCGGCGCGCACTGCATCGTCGGCGAGCAGGTCACACTGACGGCCGGTCTGATGCCCGACCTGGACCTCGGGCCCGATCCGATCCTGCGTGTCGGCGACGGCGTCGTGCTGGGCCGCGGCAGCCACGTCATCGCCGACACCACGGTCACCATCGGCAGCGACTGCTACTTCGGGCCGTACGTCTACGTCACCTCCACCAACCACTCCTACGACGACCCGCACGAGCCCATCGGCAAGCAGTGGCCGCGGATGGAGCCCGTGGAGATAGGGCCGGGGTGCTGGATCGGCACCGGGGCCGTGATCCTGCCCGGGGCGCGGATCGGGCGGAACGTCGTGGTCGCGGCCGGGGCGGTGGTGCGCGGGACCGTGCCCGACCACGCCGTGGTGGCGGGGGCGCCCGCCCGGGTCGTACGGCGCTGGACGCCCGCCGCGGGCTGGCAGCCGCCGTTGCGGACCCCGGCGCCCGTGCCGATCCCGGACGGGGTCACCCCGCAGCAGCTCGTCGCGCTGTCGGGGCTGGACGAGGAGGCGGCCGAGCGGCTGGCCCGGCTGGAGCCCGAGGCCTGACCGACTGCGACCGCAGTGCAGATTATTGCGCCTTTGGTCTAAAATAGTGGACTCGGACTGTAGGGCTGCGGGGGCTGCGGTTCTCGGTGATCGGCTGCTCGTGATCGGATGCTCGGCGTGAACGAAGTGGACGGAACATGTCGGACCTCGACCTGCTGACCCGGTCCCTGGCGCGCAACGTCAAGCACTGGCGCGCGGTGCGCGGCTTCACCCTGGACGTGCTGGCCGCCCGGGCCGGTGTCAGCCGCGGCATGCTGATCCAGATCGAGCAGGCCCGCACCAACCCCAGCCTGGGCACGGTCGTCAAGATCGGTGACGCGCTCGGCGTCAGCATCACCACCCTGCTCGACTACGAGCAGGGCCCCAAGGTCCGCGTCGTCCCGGCCGACCAGGTGGTCCGGCTCTGGCACACCGACGCCGGCAGCTACAGCCGGCTGCTCGCGGGCACGGAGGCGCCCGGCCCGCTGGAGATGTGGGACTGGCGGCTGATGCCGGGCGAGAGCAGCGGCTCCGACCCGCACCCGGCCGGCACGTTCGAGATCGCCCACGTGACGGCCGGCGAACTGACCCTCACCGTCGAGGGAACGGAGTACCGCGTCCCGGCCGGAGCGAGCGTCACCTTCGAGGCCGACGCGGCCCACACCTACGCCAACCGCGGCGAGGTGCCGACGGAGATGGTGCTCACGGTGTCGGTGCCGCCCGTGCCCTGAGGCGGGCGTCCGCCGGTCGTGTTCCGAGGCGGGCGTCCGCCGGCCTTGCGGTCGGTCTGCTGTGTCCCGGGACGGGTGTCCGCCGGCCTTGCGGTCGGTCTGCCGTGTTCCGAGGCGGGCGTCCGCCGGCCGTGCGGTCGGTCTGCCGTGTCCCTGGACGGGCGTCCGCCGGTCGCGCGGTCCGGCCCGCCGTGTGCGGTGCGCGGGCCCGCCGGCCGCCGTGTCCCCCGCGCGCCGGGACGGGAGCTGAAGCGGGTGCGGGCGGCATCCGCCCGCCGGGGGGCTGCTGTTAGCGTGCGGCCATGGACGCACCCATCGGACACTTCGACGACGCCCGGCCCGCCCCCGACTGCCTCGACGAGCTGACCCGCCCGGTCGCCGACGCCGTACGCCAGTGGGGCGGCAGCGTCCCCGCCGACCACGGCCTCGGGGAACATCGGTACAGCGGTTGCGGCCTCGGGGAACATCGGTACAGCGGTTGGCGCTGAGATTGATCATGGTCGGATAGCACACCGGCTGCGGGCTCCGCTGGGGTTCGCGGAAAGATCGCCGGGCGGGTGCCGGGGCTGGCTATGGTCCGCTCGTGCCGGTGGAGTTTCTGACTGATGAGCAGGCCGAGGCGTACGGGAAGTTCGCCGAGGAGCCGACCCGCCCCGAGCTGGAGCGGTTTTTCTTCCTGGACGACGTCGACCGCGATCTGATCGCCCGGCGACGCTCCGCGCACCACCAGCTCGGCTTCGCGCTCCAGATGTGCACGGTGCGCTACATCGGCCGGTTCCTCCCGGACGACCCGCTGGAGGCGCCGTGGCCGGTGGTCGAGCACCTGGCCGCGCAGCTCGGTATCGAGGACCCGTCGGTGGTGAAGCGGTACACCGAGCGGCCGAAGACGGCGTACGAGCACGCGTGGGAGATCCGGGACGCCTACGAGTACCACGAGTACGACGACGCGGAGTGGTCCCGGCGGTTCCGCACCTTCCTGCACGGGCGGGCGTGGACGCACGCCGAGGGCCCGAAGTCGCTGTTCGACCATGCGGTGGGTTGGCTGCGCCGTAACCGGGTGCTGCTGCCCGGGGTGTCGGTGCTGGCCCGGCAGGTGTCGGAGGTGCGGAAGGTCGCGGACAAGCGCCTGCACGCCACGGTCGCGGGCGCCGCCCGGCGCGCGGACCCGGCGCTGCCCGGGGACCTGGTGGCGACGCTGAAGACGCCGGAGGGCTCGCGGTTCTCGGAGCTGGAGCGGCTGCGCCGGCCGCCGACGCGGACGACGGGGACGGCGTTCGCCCGCGCGCTGGAGCGGGTGGACGAGATCGGCGCGTACCGGCTCGGCAGGTTGAGGCTGTCGCAGATCCCGCCGAACCGGATGGCGGCGCTGGCCCGGTACGCGCTGGGGTCGAAGGCGCCGCTGCTGGAGCGGGCGGCGGAGCCGAAGCGTACGGCGATGCTCACCGCGGTGATGCAGCACCTGGAGGCGAAGGCGATCGACGAGGCCCTGGACCTGTTCCAGGTCCTCATGGCCACCCGGCTGCTGAACACGGCGAAGCGGAAGACGGAGAAGGAGCGGCTGTCGACGCTGCCGCAGCTGGAGAAGGCGTCACGGGTGCTCGCGCGGGCGGCGAAGGTGCTGCTTCAGGAGCTGGAGCTGATCGAGGAGCAGGAGACGGATCTGGACGTGGCCGCGCTGTGGGCAGCCGTGGAGGAAGTGGCCCCGCGCGCCGCCGTGATGACCGCGGCGGCCACCGTGGTGACCCTGGTGCCCGAGGACGAGAACACGGCCGAGATCGCCATGCGGGCCGCGCTCGCGAACCGGTACGCCACGGTGCGCCCGTTCCTCGCGCTCCTGGGCGAGTCGAAGGCCCTGGACGCAGCGAGCGCCGGGAAACGTGTCCTGGCCGGGGTCCGGGGTCTTCCGGCGCTGGCGCGGCGGAAAGTGAGGGTCAAGCCGCTGCTGCCGCGCGAGGTGGACGACAAGCTTGTGCCGCCGGCGTGGCGCAAGGCGGTATACGCCAACCCGGAGCTGCCGCAGGGCGCGGTGGACCGGGACGCGTACGTGGTGTGCGTGCTGGAGCAGCTGTACCGGGCCCTGAACAACCGCGACGTCTTCGCCTCGCCCTCGCACCGCTGGTCCAACCCGCGCGCCCGGCTGCTGGACGGGCCCGACTGGGACGCGGTCGAGGAGGACGTCCTGGCGGCCCTGAGCCTGGACATGCCCGTCACCGAGCACCTGACGGAGCTGGTGCGCGGCCTGGACGCCGGATGGAAGCAGCTCGCCGAACGACTGGAGGAGGCAGGGCCTGCGGCGAAGGTCTCCATCGAAGTGCAGGACGACGGGCGAGTGAAGCTGAACGTCGACAAGCTCGGCGCCCTCGGCGAGCCGAAGTCCCTGACCTGGCTGCGCCAGCGGGTCGAGAAGATGCTCCCGAAGATCGACCTGCCGGACCTGCTGTTCGAGGTGAACGCCTGGACCGGCTTCCTCGACGCCTTCGTGCACCTCGGCGACGGCACGACCCGGATGAAGGACCTGCCCACCTCGGTGGTCGCGCTGCTGGTCTCGGAGGCGTGCAACATCGGCCTGGCCCCGGTGGTCAACCCCGGCTACGAGGCCCTGACCCGGGCCCGGCTCGTGCACGTCGACCAGTACTACCTGCGCGCCGACACCATCGCCGCGGCCAACGCACGGCTCATCGCCGCCCAGGCTGGCATCCCGATCGTGCGCCACTGGGGCGAGGGGCTGCTGGCCTCCGTGGACGGGCTGCGCTTCCAGGTGCCGGTGCGCACCATCAGCGCCGCCCCGTCGCCGAAGTACTTCGGGTTCAAGCGGGGCATCACCTGGCTCAACGCCGTCAACGACCAGGTCGCGGGCATCGGGCAGATGGTCGTGCCCGGCACCCCGCGCGACTCCCTGCACATCCTGGACGCCCTGCTGAACCTGGACGGCGGCGTGAAGCCGGAGATGGTGGCGACCGACAACGCCTCGTACTCCGACATGGTGTTCGGCCTGTTCAAGATCCTCGGCTACAACTTCAGCCCCCGGTTCCGCGACCTGGACGACCAGCGGTTCTGGCGGGCCACCATGCCCGGCGTCGAGACCGGAACGTACGGCGCGGTGGAGGACCTGGCCCGCAACCGTGTGAACCTGAACAAGGTGATCACGCACTGGCCGGACATGCTGAAGGTCGCCGGTTCCCTGGTCACCAACCAGGTCCGCGCCTACGACCTGCTGCGCATGTTCGGCCGCGACGGGCGCCCGACACCGCTCGGGGCGGCGTTCGCGGAGTACGGGCGGATCGCGAAGACCGAGCACCTGCTGCGGGTGGTCGACCCGGTCGACGATACCTACCGGCGCCAGATGAACCGGCAGCTCACCGTGCAGGAGTCCCGCCACAAGCTGGCGAGGGACGTGTACCACGGCAAGCGCGGCACCATCCACCAGGCGTACCGCGACGGGATGGAGGACCAGCTCGGCGCGCTCGGCCTGGTCCTCAACGCCATCGTGCTGTGGACGACGCAGTACCTCGACGCCGCCGTCGCCCAGCTCCGCGCCGAGGGCCACGAGATCCGGGACGAGGATGTCGCCCGGCTGTCCCCGCTCAAGCACCGCAACCTGAACCTGCTCGGCCGCTACAGCTTCACGGCCAGCGTTCCGGCCACCGGCGCTCTGCGTCCGCTGCGCGACCCGGACGCGGTCGAACTGGATGACGACGAAAGCGACGGCTTGGCCTAGTTCGGGATGGGCGGCTGAGGCAGTTGTTTTGCCGGGCGGTGTGACTCTGTTGCTGAATTGCCTGCAGGGGTGCGGGGTGGCCCGGCATGATCGTTGGTGCGGTCGTTCTGTCTGCCCCGGCCGTAGGGGGTTGGTGC
>NZ_JBHWKO010000091.1:0-12839 GCF_042731035.1 Streptomyces sp. NPDC059895 | reverse complement strand
GCACCAACCCCCTACGGCCGGGGCAGACAGAACGACCGCACCAACGATCATGCCGGGCCACCCCGCACCCCTGCAGGCAATTCAGCAACAGAGTCGCCGCTGATCTCGTACTGACCCTCCGTGATGTGGTCGGGGAGCGGGTCAGCGGGGACGATGGCGACGTTCTCGTACGCGGTGTGGATGATGTCCAGGTAGCTGCGGCGGACGTTGTACTCCGAGTCCGACAGCCAGTTGATGAGGGTCTTGGTCGTCACATGGAGACCGGCGTCCGCCAGGGCCTGCTGCCCGCGGTGAGTCGCGGTGAGCTGACTGAGCTGGGCGTGCCAGTGCTTGGTGTTGTACGACGACAGCCGGTGGCGGGGGGTGACCTGAGAGCGCAGGAGGTCGTTGAGGGCGGCACCCAGGGAGCCGCCGCGGCCGGTGGGGCCGGCCATCAGTCGTCACCCTCGGGGATCATCTGTCCGGGCTGGACGAACTTGGCCTTCACTTCGCCGAAGCCGGTCCCGATGCGGTACGTGGACGGCGCGGTGCCGTCCGGCGTCCAGAAGACAGCCGCGTCGACGTTGCGCAGTGCGAGGAGCTGGTGGCCTTCCTCGACGGCCCTGAAGGCCACGCTCCAGTGACGGACGGACGCCTCCGCGACCATGCTCATGCGCCAGTCCGGCCGCCAGAACGGGGACCGCTGGGAGGGGCGCTTGGGCCACAGCAGACGCAGCGCGATGGACAGCCGGGTCTTGTACGCCTTGTAGGGGTCTCCGCCGACCTGGACGAGCTCGGTCCGTGCCTTGCGGGTGGCCTCGTAGAAGGGCTTGAAGAGGGACTCGTTGTACTTCCCGGTCCAGGAGTCGTGGATAGTCGGCATGGCGCCGAGGTGCTCCTCCCGGACGAGCTTCTCCAGCTGCTTGACGTGGGGGGTGGTGACCCACACCCGGCCGTCCTCGTCGGGACGGTCGATGATCCGCCCCAGGGGGTGCGGCATGTCGGTGCGGGTCCACTCCGGGATGTCGATGAGATAGATGCCGGCCTTCGTCTTGTCGTACGCGTCGAGCGGGCCGGTGTGCAGGAGCTTGTTCGGGGCGAGGGGGACGCCTGAACAGGCTGAGGGGAAGCTGCCGTTGCGGTCGATCAGGCACAGCACGCCCTCGCCGAACGAGTCGGGCACGTCGATCTGGTCGCGCCGGACGCGCTTTCCGTTCTCACGGATGTGGGGAACACGGGTGGCGGTGATGTCTGGGTGGACCCAGCGGGGCTCGCCGTCCATGTGCTCGCTGATCAGCGGCCACGGGCCGCTGTCGCGCTCTTCCTTGCGGATGACGGGGATCGGGTGCATTTTCGAGCGGCCGACCGCTTCCTTGAGGATCTTCAGAGCGGGGAAGACGTGCCCCTCGGGCTCGTCCTCCTCGTCGCCCGGCTTCAGCCAGTCCCCGCCGTCTTCCTCGTCCTCCGCTACGTCGCCCTGGGCCTGTCCGCTGTCCGCCGATTCGTGGACAGGGGCACTGTCAGCAGCGGCCTGACCGACGCTTGTGGCGGTGTCGGCGGGCGCGGGCGTGCCGTAGGGCCGCAGAGCGGCGGCGAGGCGGTGCCCCTCATGGGTGTCCGGCCACGCTGCTACCGCGGCGGCGGCCTGGAGCAGCGACGGCAGGATCTCCTTCAGCGCGCCCTGGTCGCCGCGCGCGACTGCGGTCCGCCATGCCGCGAGCTCGTGGGTGAGGGCGGCGGGGATCCCCTGGTGCCCGCCGGACGTGTAGGGAAGGGCGGCTTCGGCGAGTTCCAGCGACGCCGTTCCCCTGGTGGCCGCCGAGGGCCCGGGGCCCGCCGGGCTGTCGGTGTGGTCGAGGGGGGCGGCTCCTGCGTCGAGGAAGCGTGCGTGGATCAGGTCGGGCTGCAGGTACGCCGAGGCGATCGTGCCGAAGTCGCGCTCCGCGACCGTCACTTGGACCTTGGCAGGGTCCTCGGTCGGCGAGAGCGTCAACGTGACGTCGGCGTCCAGGAGACCCAGGAGTGCGGGATCGTCGCTGTCCACGATGGCGAGCACCGGCACGTGCAGCGTGCGCGCGAGAGTGGCCAGTACCTGGGAGGCGTCCGGGAGACGGTCCCCGGACAGCGGCAGACGGGCGCTGTGGGCGGCCTGCAAGCGATCCACGACCACGAGGGCCAGGCCCTCCATGTGCGGGGCGGTCTCCCTGATGTCCTCGGCGGTCAGGTCACTGCCGTCATCGATCATCAGGAGGTCGCCGGCCTGGACGAGCTGGTGGGCGACTTTCTGCTCATGCTCGGTAAGGCGGCCCTGCTTGAGACGCGCGTATTCGCCGCCGGTCTCGGCGGAGATGATCCGGCGGAAGATGTCGTCCCGGTTCGGTCCCGAGGCCGCGTACAGGACCATGTCGTGGTCGACAAGCGCCGTCTTCCGCGCGGCCGCCAGACCCAGCAGGCTTCCGCCGACACTCGGACGAGCTGCCACCAGCGTCAGCTTGCCCCGCTGCAGACCGCCCGTTGCGGTGTCCAGGCCGGGCAGCCCGAAGGTGGGACCGCCGACAGGGCCGTCGGTGAGTACGGAACCGATCGCGTCGCCGAGCGTGGCGAGCCTGCGGGGCGTGCTGCCGCGGTCCTGGTTGCCTTGGCTGTTCACCGCACCTCCTGCGGTCGCCGCGCCGGGGTGCGCGGCCGTGTCGGTCGAAAGGGCACTTGAGGCGGGGTCGGCGGGGAGCAGTACCGCGACCGGCGTGGTGTTGCGAAGGAGGACCTGCGGCTGACCCTTCGCTGCCAGCGTGACGAGGTCACCGAAGTCCCTCTGCGCCGCGCTCAGCACGTGGGCCGGGAAGGCGTCGGTCTTCCGGGCTGCCGGGAACCGGTCCAGCGGCGCGAGCAGAGCGCGCACCTTGTGCTTGGTAATCACCGTGGTGCGGCCGTCCTCTTCGGCGAGCCTCACCAGCGAGTACAGGGCGTTCCGAGCCGCGGTCGCATTCATCACGGCCTCCCCTTGCGGCGGCTGACTCTGACTCACTCACCCTCCAAGACCTTACAACTCACCACTATGATAGCAGACTTCACTCATTTACTTTGATTAAGTCACACAGTTTTGCATCTACCTCACTCACTCGTGAGGATCTCGGACGCCTGTTGACGGCTGCGTCGCGCTTCCCGGCCCTCAATGGGCGGGGGTAGAACGAAGGCCGGCCGCCCCTGTGCCGACCCCGGCCTTCGTCTAGCTCCGCCCGGGTGCGAGGTCAGTCAGCCCTGCGCCGCCTGATCCTGCTGCTGCGACTGGTCAGGCACGTGCTTGCGGAACCTCTCGTGTGCAGACTGCTTGCTCGTCATGAGCGCCTGCGCGATTTCGTCCCAGGAGTAGTCCGCCGCCCTGGCTGCGCGCACAGCATCTTGCTGCCACACCTCGGCTCCGTTCTGCAGTCGGGTCGCCACGTACACGGCGAGGAGGGGGCGCTGCTCGTCGAGTTCACCCTCCGGCCTCTGGGGGGCGGATAGCGCCTGGACTTCCTCTTCCACTTCGTCCAGCAGCCGTCGGAGCCGCTCGGGCAGCGTGCGGGACAGGCTGACCTCGGCGTGCCGGATCCACTCCCGTTGCAGTCCCTCATCGCAGGCATCGGGGTCGTCGAAGCCCGCGGGGCGACGAGGGCTGCGCCAGCCGCATGCGCATACGACCCGGAGTCCTTGGGCGCGCCGTCGCCCGTCACGGCCGTCGTACTTGTAGGACCAGGCCCAGCTCACGCGGCGCTTCCAGGTCTCTTCCGAGTCCTCGAAGGTGTCGTGAGGCGCGTCCTCCCCGCCGGAGAGCACGGCAACAACCCATCCCTCGTGGCTTCCGCTCTCGTCACCGGTGTGCAACCAGCCCATACGCGACTCCTCGACTCGACCACGGCAGAGTGCCGTCAGGAACCCCTGACGATACCAATATCGTCAGGGGTTCCTGACGGAAGCGAGCAAGTGGGTGCCGACGGCTAGGGATCGGCTTCGTCGATGTGCACTACGGGATGCATCGGCCGACTGGTCCGGGTCGCCGAGTGCACGGCCGGTCACCAATCCGCGGGTCCTTTGGTCAGCTTGGAGCGATCAGCAGCTCGCCGGTCGTGGGACTCTTGGCCCGATCCGGGGCATCGAGCAGTTTCTGCGTCGCCCACTGGGCTTCCTGTCGGCGTACGACCTAAGCTCCCCAGCTGCGTACGGATGAACGTCCCCAGCTATGTCGCGGGAAGCCGCACGGCTGAGATCTTGGTTGAGATCGTCAGGCTGGCCGGCGACACTCGCACGATGAGTCGTAGCGCATCGTCCGAATCGGTTGAACGAGGTTGGGACGGGCCGTGGTACCGGGTTCGCACGGACGCCTTCGAGGCGTCGTTCTTGCCTGGCCCGGACGAGGAGTTGGAGGCGGTGTGCAACGTTGATGTTTTCGTGGACCTCAAAGACGGCTCCCGGTGGAGCGCGACTGTCTTCACGGTCGCCGAAGTCGAACGCTTGATGGAGACCTGGGCAGGAAGCGGCGAGGCTCTCGGCGGCCGCTACTTCTGGGTCTCGGACGGCCTGATCGTCCGGGATCCCGGCATCGACAACATGACCCTTGTGATCGCCGGACTGATCGAGACCGACGAGTTCTCGGGGATCTTCCAGCGACTCGACAGCGAGTGAGCACGCCCTCGGCCGCGATCACGACGTGCCTGTTAGTACTCCAGCTGTAGTTCGTGATCTTCATGTCTGCTCGTCGTCGGCATAGAACAAGTCACTTCAGGCAGCGGGACATGGGCACTGTCAGGTGTTGGCGCTGAAGTATGCGGCGGCAGCGTCGATGAACCGGTCGTGTGCGGCTCGTGCGGTGTCCTGCGCTGTGGTGAGTTCCTCGATGCTCGTGGCGGCATCGACCATGTCGTAGGTGGCGACGACCATCGCCTGTGCGGTGGCGTGGACAGTCGGGTCGGGCACGAGGAGCCGCAGCGCGACCAGGGGGCGGGTGATGGCGGAGCGGGTGACATGAGACTTGGCTCGCAGTTCTTCCAGCTCATCGTCGCTGGCGCCGCGCAGGCGAGCCTCTCCTCGCATCCACAAGGCCCGGCGGTGGTCGGAGCCGGCGGAGGCGAGGATGGTCACCGCGTCGAGTCGGTCGCGGCGCAACTGCTCAGCGGCGGCTGCGCGCTCGGCGCGACCGGCCGCCAGGTGTTGGAACGTGCCGGTGACGATCGATCCGAGGAGCGTCCCGACGACGGCAAGGACAGTGGCGATCATGATCTGCTTTCCTGGTCGGGCGTCTGGTCCCGGGCGGGTGCGGAGACGGGTGCGGCCACCGTTGATCATCGTGAGTTGTGTGGACTGACGATGAGACGGTGGCCGCAGGTCACAGCATAGATCCCGGCCGTTGGCGGGATGCATTCGAGGCGGCCATGGGCCGTATCGCGGGCCGGTTCGCCCGGGTCGAACCCCGGTTGCGGGCCGCGCGGTTGGTGATGGGCCTGCTGTCGGACCTGCCGCGCAAGAACTGCTGGACGATCGCGGAGTGGGCCGGGGAGAAGACCCCGCACGGCATGCAGCACCTGCTGTGCCGGGCCGCCTGGGACGCCGATGCCGTGCGTGACGATGTACGCGAGTACGTCGTCGATCACCTTCGTGACGAGGCCGCGGTGCTGGTCGTGGACGAGACCGGCGATGTGAAGAAGGGCACCCACACCGTCGGGGTCCAGCGCCAGTACACCGGGACCGCCGGCCGGATCGAGAACTCCCAGGTCGCCGTCTATCTCGTCTATGCGGGCGAGCGCGGGCACGCGGCCGTGGACCGGGAGTTGTACGTCCCGCGCTCGTGGACGTGCGATCCGAATCGCTGCCGGGCCGCCGGGCTGGGCGCGGACACCGTCTTCGCCACCAAGCCGGAGCTGGCCCGCGTGATGATCGAACGGTTCCTTGACGCCGGGCACCGGGTCGGCTGGGTGACCGGCGACGAGGTCTACGGCGGCAACCCGAACCTGCGGGCAGCCCTGGAACAACGCGGCCTGGGCTATGTGCTCGCGGTGGCCCGCTCGGCCGAAGTGGCCACCAAAGCAGGCACGTTCCGTGCCGATGCGCTGGCCGCAATGCTGCCCAAACGGGCCTGGCAGAAGCTGTCGGCCGGGCGCGGGGCGAAGGGCCGCCGCTTCTACGACTGGGCTGTCATCGACCTCGCCGAGACGGCGCCGGGGCACCGCCAGCTGCTGATCCGGCGCAACCGCACCACCGGTGAACTCGCCTATTACCGCTGCCATTCCGCCCAACCGGTTCCACTGAGCACCCTGGTCAGGACGGCCGGCTCCAGATGGCGGGTGGAGGAGACCTTCCAGACCGAGAAGGGCCTGGCCGGGCTCGATGAACACCAGGTCCGCCGCTACCCGTCCTGGAGCCGCTGGGTTACCCTCGCCATGCTCGCCCATGCCTTCCTTGCCGTCGTCCGCGCCGAGGAGCACGCCCACCGGCCAGGACCGCACGACCTGATCCCGCTGACCTGCAACGAGATCCAGCACCTGTTCCTCGCCGTCGCTGCCCGCCCCCTGAATGACCCCGCCCACCGGCTCGGCTGGTCCGACTGGCGACGCCGCCACCAGGCACGATCACAGACCAGCCACTACCGGCGACAAGCCGCATCCCGGACATGAAGATCACGATCTACAGCTGGAGTAGTAGGTAGTTCGCAGACCTCAGCGCCACACCGGAGGCTGCGCACGATGTATGGGGGAGTGGCCGCCCGGTGTCCGGAACTCGATCGCATGGTCCCTCGGAGCTCGTAACACGATCACAGGCGGGTCTTCTTGAGGCGTCTCCAACAGATGAGGCCGCAGGCCAGAGCAATGCCGGTGATTTAGTGCATCGGTGCAGGTGGGACGCCATACTGGTGGCGGTTTTGGGTGGGTAGGCTCCTGGGGTGCATGAGGGGATGCGCCCCGATCTGATGATGCGCCAGATGATCTCGGGACACGGCAACGGGGCTCCCGGTAGGACAGAAGATCGTTCAAGATCCGACTGTCTGCAAGGGAGCCCCGTTGGGTGCTCAGTCTGCCATCGCTGCTGCTTCAATCGTCATGTCGACGCCCCGTCCAGTGCCCGCTCAAAGCTCCCGAAGGCGGTTGGAGCCGCAGTTCGGCGACCGGATCCGGCTCGGCGTACTCACCGAGGAGATCACCCCCGAAGTGGTCGATGACGTACTGGAGTTGACCGGAAGGGTCGAGCGCCGCCGCAGGCTCCTGTCGGCCCGCGCGGTGGTCTACTTCGTCCTGGCTCTGTGCCTGTTCAGCAGCTCCGACAGCACCGGGCCGCCGGGATACCGGGTGGTCCTGCGGACCCTGACCGAGAAACTGCGGCACCTGCCGGGCGGCCTCGTCCAGCGCCTGCCCACCAGTTCGGCCCTCACCAGAGCCCGCCAGCGCCTGGGCGACAAGCCGTTCCAGGCACTCTTCGAAGGGTGCAGATCTTCTGAGGGTGCCTCGTTGGGGTGATTCGCAGAGGTTCGGGATGTGGCTGGTCGTGCCGACTTCTACCGTCGCCGGGGTCGAGCCCGCCGTGAGGCGTGCGGGTGCTGAGCGAGGGTGGGTGTGGTGTGCCGTCGTTGATGGAGGCGTTGGAGGCCAGGCGGGCTGAGGTGCTGGGCCAGGCCGAGCGGCTGCGTGAGCAGATCGCTGGTCTGTCCGAAGAGTTGTCGCGGGCCGAGGAGCGGCTGGCGCGGTTGCAGATCGCGCGCGAGGCGGTGGAGGAGGTGCTGGCCGCGCCGTCTTCGCCGGTGCCGGGCACGGACGCCGCGGGCGGGAGTGCCGACGGGGTCGCTGTGGCGCTGGTGAAGGCCGAGGCAGAGCTGGACGTGACAGTGATGTCGCCGGAGTACCGGGAGATCATCGCCTTGTTCGCAACCTCGGGGGCGGCGATGCGTGTATTGACCCGTGAGGTTGGGGACGCGGCTGGCGGGTGGTTGGCCCTTGAGCGCGGTGTGTCCGCGGTGGTGATTGTAGGTGTGGAGCCAGACGGGGTATGCCTCGCGTCGTTCGGTCTCGGTCCGGTATGCCTTCGCGTAGGCCCACTCGTCCAGCAGGGTCCGGTTGAACCGCTCCACCTTCCCGTTCGTCTGTGGCCGGTAGGGACGGGTGCGCTTGTGTGAAATGCCTTGCTCGGCAAGGGAGTTGCGCCACAGGTGCGACTTGTAGCAGGAGCCGTTGTCGGTCAGGACCCGCTGGACGGTGATCCCGGCGGCGGTGAAGAAATCGTTGGCCCGTTGCCAGAACCCGACGGCGGTTTCCTTCTTCTCGTCGGTGAGGATCTCGCTGTAGGCCAGGCGGGAGTGGTCGTCGACGGCGTTGTGCAGGAAGCTCATGCCGGCGCCGGCGCGGTTCTTGCGGCCCGCGGCCCGGCCGAGGACCTTGTGGCCGCCGCCGTCGGGGACGTTCCCGAGCTTCTTGATGTCGACGTGGACCAGGTCGCCGGGGGCGGCGTGCTCGTAGCGCCGGATCGTGCGGCCGGTCGCCCGGTCCAGGTGGGCCAGGCGCGCCAGCCGGTAGCGGGTCAGGACACGGTGGACGGTGGCCGGGTTCAGCCTCAGGAGGTAGGCGATGCGGGCCGGTCCCCACCGGCGCAGGACGCGGACCTTGATGATCCGGCGTTCGGTGCGGGTCGGTGTCCTGCGCGGACTGGAGTGCGGGCGGGAGGACCGGTCGGCCATCCCGGCCTCGCCCAGTTCGCGGTAGCGCGCCGCCCACCGCTGAGCCGTGGTGGGCGAGACCTGGAAGCGCTCGGCGGCCCGGCGCAGCGGCCAGCCGTCCTCCACGACGCAGCGGGCCAGACGCAGGCGGCCGGTCTCGGTCAGGGGTGCATTACGGTGGGACACGAGGGCCTTTCTGTTGGTGCAGATGTCGCAATCCACACCGAACCGGAAGGCCCTCACCCGTTCAAGATCCCCCAGCCGAGACCTGGCTCACCCGTCCACAACCTCCCGGGACAGAACACCTAGCTCGCCCCGCACTTCGCCGTGGAGATCCACCTCCACCTCGCCGCGGCCTACCCGCTCGAGCCGTGGGTGGAGCACTTCGACTGGCTGGAGCCGCTGTTCGAGGAACGGCTGGAGACCCGCGACGGCCGGATGCTGGTGCCCTCCCGGCCCGGACTCGGCATCACCCTCACCGACCAAGCCCGCGCCTGGACGGTCGCCACGCACGAGGTGGGGCGACACCCCTGAGGGTCCCCTCCCACCCACCACTCCCCCGTACGCAAGGAGATCGGTGTCCGCATCACCGTCCCGGCCCATCGTGCCGGGGTTCCACCCCGACCCGTCCATCTGCCGGGTGGGCGAGACCTACTACATGGCGCACTCCAGCTTCGAGTACGCGCCCGGCATCCCCATCCACCGCAGCCACGACCTGATCACGTGGGAACTGGTGGGCAACGTCCTTCCCCGCATCGCGCCCGTGGCCTTCAGGCCCGGCGGCAAGCAGGCGGGAATCTGGGCTGTGACGCTCCGGCACCACGCGGACCGGTTCTGGCTGACGACCACGGACGTGTCCCAGCCTGGGCGGGGTCAGCTCATCGTCAACGCCGAGAGTCCCGAGGGGCCCTGGTCGGAGCCGGTGTACGTCGACGGCGCCCTCGGCATCGACCCCGACCTCGTATGGGACCCGACCGGGACCTGCCACCTCACCTGGGGGGCCATCTCCCAGGACCTCCAGGGCGTGACGAGCGTGCCCGTCGACCCCGTCACCGGGAAGATGCTCGGCCGGCCCCGCCCGCTGTGGGCCGGCACCGGCCTGGACTCCACCGAGGCGCCGCACCTGTACCTCGTCGACGACTGGTGGTACCTGCTCGTCGCCGAGGGCGGCACCGCGCGCGGCCACACCGTGGCGGTGGCCCGGGCACGCTCGCTGGACGGCCCCTTCGAGCCGGCGCCCCACAATCCTTTGCTCACCCACCGCAGTACCGCCCACCCCGTGCAGAACGTGGGCCACGCCGACCTCGTGCGGACGCCCGACGGCTCATGGGCGGCGGTCTACCTCGGTGTCCGTTCGCGCGGAGTGACACCGGGCTTCCACGTCAACGGCCGGGAGACGTTCCTCGCGGGCGTCGACTGGGTCGACGGCTGGCCGGTGGTGGACGAACACCGCTTCCGGGTTCCCGTCGTCGACCGCTCCTTCGAGGACCGGTTCACCGAACAGCACCTCCACCCCCGATGGATCGCACCGGCGCAGGGACCGCACACCTTCACCCGGCCCGTCCCCGGCGGACTGGAACTCGCGGCCGACGCCGAGCGCACGGCTCCCCCGATGCTGCTCACCCGGACGCTCGACGAGGAGTGGACCGCGGAGGTGGACCTCGACGTGTCCCGGGGCGCCGCCCGGGTCCTCGTCCGCATGGACGACGCCCACTGGTACGGGGTGACTGTCGCCCCGGAGGGCGCCGAGGCGATTCTCGCCATCGGTCCGGCCGTCGCGCCGGCCGGACGACACCGTGTCCCGCGGCCGGACGAGGTCACCGTGCGTCTCTCGGCCAGACTGCCGACAGGCTCCGAGTCCTTCGGCCCCGACCTCGTGGAACTCGCGCTCGTGCTGGACGACGGCTGCGTGCGAGCGTTCGGCTCGTTCGACGGCCGGTACCTGTCGACCGAGGTGGTCGGTGGCTTCACGGGCCGCACGTGGGGTGTGGAAGCCCTCCACGGCAGACCCGTGGTGCGCCGCGTCAGGTACGTGTCCACCGCCGCGGAGGAGCAGCGCTGAGTCCGGCATCCGGCTTCGACGAGCAGGACAAGCGGACACCGAACACGCACATCAAGCCCGTCGCGCCCACGCGCGGCGAACTCGCACAGCGGAGGAGACCCGTGAGCAAAACCAAGGCAGCCCTCGTCGTACGGGGCGGCTGGGACGGCCACCAGCCCGTCGAGGCCACCGACCTGTTCGTCCCGCACCTCAAGGCACACGGCTACGAGGTACGGATCGAGGACTCACCCAGGATCTACGCCAACGCCACGTACATGGCCGGCGTGGACCTCGTCATGCAGTGCGTGACGATGTCGAGCATCGAGAAGGAAGAGCTCGTCGGGCTGCGCACGGCCGTCGAGAACGGCACCGGCCTCGCGGGCTGGCACGGCGGGATCGCCGACTCGTACCGCGAGAGCGCCGACTATCTGCACCTCATCGGCGGCCAGTTCGCTTGCCATCCGGGCGTGCACCCGGACGAACGCACCGGCGAGCAGTCCGACGCCTACGTCCCCTACACGGTGAACATGCTCCCGGCCGCGGCCACCCACCCCATCACCGAGGGCCTGGCCGACTTCGACCTCGTCACGGAGCAGTACTGGGTCCTCGCCGACGACTACATCGACGTCCTCGCCACCACCACACAGAAGATCCGCCCCTGGGACCCCTGGCACCGGGAGGTCACCTCGCCGGCCATCTGGACCCGCAGGTGGGGTAAGGGCCGGATCTTCGTGTGCACGCCGGGACACCGCGTCGAGGTCCTGGAGAACCCCAGCGTCCGTACCGTCATCGAAAGGGGCCTGCTGTGGGCCAGCCGCTGAACATCGGAATCGTCGGGTGCGGCAACATCCTCGGCCAGTACCTGGCCAGTCTGCGCAGACTCAAGAACGTCGCCCTGGTCGCCGTGACCGACCTGGACGCGGAGAAGGCGCGTGCCGTCGCGGAGGAATGGAGCAGCGGGGGCGGCGGCGCCGTGCGCGTCCTGAGCACCGACGAACTGCTCACCGACGACGGCGTGGACCTCGTCCTCAACCTGACGACCCCCGCCGCGCACAGCGAGATAGCGCTCAAGGCGATCGCGGCCGGCAAGCACGTCTACGGCGAGAAGCCGCTGGCGGCCACGACGGACGAGGCCTGGCAGGTGCTGGCGGCAGCCAGGCAGGCCGGGGTGGTCGTCGGGTGCGCCCCGGACACCGTCCTCGGCACCGGTATCCAGACCGCGCGCAAGGCCGTCGACGACGGACTCATCGGTACGCCGGTCGCGGCGACGGCGACCATGGTCACGCCCGGCCACGAGCGCTGGCACCCGAACCCGGACTTCTACTACGCGCCCGGCGGCGGACCGCTGCTCGACATGGGCCCGTACTACGTCACCGCACTGGTCACCTTGCTCGGTCCCGTGGTCTCGGTGATCGGGGCGGCGAGCCACACGCGTGCCGAGCGAGAGATCGGCAGCGGTCCGCGGGCCGGCGAACGGTTCGCGGTCACCGTGGACACCCACGTCACGGGCGTCCTCGTGCACGAGTCCGGGGTGCTCTCGACGCTGGTGGTGAGCTTCGACGCGACCGCGACGCACTCCACGAACATCGAGGTGCACGGCCCCCTGGGCACCCTTCAGGTGCCGAACCCGAACAACTTCGACGGCGACACGCGTCTCTTCCGTCTCGGCGCCGACGAGTGGGAGACTCGGTGAAGGTGGACAGCCGGGCGGAGCGGCCGGCCGCGGTCCCGCTGACCGACCTCTGAGCACGACGCGGAACCGAGGAACGTGGCCGGGGAGCAGCACCGTACCGAGTCGGTGGCGCTCCCCGGTGCGGCAGGCACGTGTCCTACTGCCACCCATGAAGACCGGAGCGCGGGGCCGGCTCCGGGACGGGCAACAGGACTGCGTACGCCCGGGATTGCCGCGGCCGCACCGCTCCCCCAACCTGTTCGACCTGCACCCGCCCGTCCAGATCGACGGCGGCTTCGGTGCGACCGCCGGCGTCCTGGCCTCGGATCCCACTCGCGGGAGGAGGGCAGCCGGGACGGTGTCACGGCCCCGGGGGCTTAAGACGTCGTCTCATTTGGCGAGTCGGCGGTAGCAGATGAGGCTGCAGGCGATGGCGGTGAAGGCCAGGAAGTGCTCGGCCTTGCGTTCGTAGC
>NZ_JBHWKO010000090.1:0-13115 GCF_042731035.1 Streptomyces sp. NPDC059895 | reverse complement strand
ATCCGCCGCTACATCATCTGGCGAAACCGCCATGCCGACGACCGACGCCTACGCGCGGTCGTCGACAGGGCAAACGTTGCTTGATGCGGCACTAGTCTTCCTGGCTTCGCTCCAGCCTTTCGAGCCGCTGTGCGAGCTGCCCCCATGCCTGGGCGCACTCCCGCGCCAGCAGCGCGACGTTCTGCGAGCAGTGGCTCGGCACCGAGTGGGCCATCTGCGCGATGGAGGAGTGCGCCCTGAGCAGGCGCAGTAACTGTCGACCGTTCCTGGTGTACCGCAGCGAGGGATCGCGGGTGAGCTGCCGCCAGGAGGACGTCATGTCGAGGTCCGAGGCGGCACCGTCCGCGACGGGCGCTTCGGACCAGTTCACCGCGGCCGCCTTTGCCGCCTGGCCGGCCGGGACCGGGGAGTCGCCGCGCAGCACACGGCGTCGCACGTCGGCGACGGTCCCGAGGGAGAGCCCCGTCTCCTTGGCGACCTCGCGGAGGGTGATGTCCGGTCGCGCCGCCATGAGTTGCGCGGCCTTCCGGCGCCCGTCCACGGTACTGGCCGGCCGCACCCGGCCGTCCCTGCCCACGCGACTGTTCGACTGCGCAGTCTGCTCAGTCGAACAGCGTACGGCGGCGACGGTGTGTGCCGAGATGCCCACGATCGCGGCGATCGCACGGTCCGACGAGTCCGGGCACAGGTCGAGCAGCCGGCCGGCTGCCGCGCGCCGGTCCGCCGCGGTCAGGGGCAGCCCGTGCGCGTTGTTGGCCCTCACCGCGAGGATGAACGCCGCTTCCAGGTCGCCGTCGAAGAACGTGACCTGGATGCTCCTGTCCCCCCTGAGGCTCGCCGCCTTCAGCCGGTGCATGCCGTCGATCACGCGCATCGTGTCCCTGTGCACGATGATGGGCGACATACGCAGTTCGGACTCGGCGATCAGGCAGACGTGCTCCTCACTGATGCCGTCGAGCCGGATCGGGTCGGCGGGAAGAAGCTGATCGATGTCCACCGTGGTGACTTGACCGATGAAGTCGTCCTCAGAGACCAGGCCGTTCTCGCGGGAAACGGAAAGCACTGACACCATCGCACCTCTCGACTCCGTGCTGGTATGCGATCTGATGTACTGCGCGGCCGACCGAATGGGCAGCGCACCGCCACCGGGGCAGCGTCGGTGGTGTCCCGGAGGCATGTGTTCGGTCAGGGTCGCCGCTCGCGCCTGAAGTCGCCCCGTGGTCCGGCTGCCGGGGCTGGCGGCGAGAAGGCAGAAGACGCTCGAGCGGGCCCGCGTTCCGGCAGGCGGGCATGAGTGGAAGGGGGAGGGGGACCGAGCGATGTTAACGCTAACATCCGCTGCGCGCCATGGTGAAGATCTTCGCGGACGCGTGGATGTCCGCGGAGGCCGACACCCTCCGAGCGGCGTACGGGCAGGCGGCGAACGCGTCGACCACCCCGGTGGCCGCCGCCCGTGCGAGAGGGACGCGGCGCCGGCACCGTCGGGCCGGCCGAGGGACGGGCCCGCGGGCCGCCCGCCGGATCCGCGTCATTGCAGCACGGGATGGGGGTGGGTCAGGATGGCCCGCGTGATGACAGGAGTGATGTTCGACGCCTCCGGCACGCTGATCCGGGTGGAGGACACCGCCGCGTGGCTCGACGCGGGTCTGGCCGAACTCGGCCTCGAACTGGACGACGAGCAGCACACGGCGCTGGTGGCGCGCCTCGACGCTCTGGGCGCGCTGCCGGGAACCCCGGCGCCCGCGTCCGTGCCGGAGCCGCTGGTCGAGGCGTGGGCGCTGCGGGAACTGGATCAGGAGGCGCACCGGATCGCGCACACCGGTCTCGCGCTGGCGGCGCGGCTGCCGGACGAGCGCTTGGCGCAGGTGCTGTACGACCGCCACATGCGTCCCGAGGCCTGGTGGCCGTATCCGGACGCGCTGCCCACCCTCGAAGAGCTGCGGCGCCGAGGCGTGCCGGTGGCGGTGGTGAGCAACATCGCGTGGGACCTGCGGCCGGTCTTCCGGCGGCACGGGCTGGACGAGTTCATCGACGTGTACGTGTTCTCCTTCGAACGCTCGGCGCAGAAACCCGATCCGGGCCTGTTCCGCACGGCGCTCGCCGAGCTCGGGCGGGCACCGGAGCAGGTGCTGATGGTCGGGGACGACGTCTCCACGGACGGCGGGGCCGTCGCCGTCGGCTGCGCCTTCCACCACGTCGCGCACCGGCCGGTGGACGAACGTCCGGACGCGCTCCACGCCGTCCTCGGCCTCGTCTCCGCCGCTTCCTGAACGATCACCGGTGGTGAACACGCCGGACGCCTCGGTACGTTGCCGAAAGCGCTCTGCCGCCGCGGCACCGCGGAGGAAGGACCGGAAGCACCATGCCACCGATGCTGAGCATCGTCGTACCCGTATTCGATGTCGAGCTCTACCTCTCCGCCTGCCTCGATTCGCTGGTCGGTCAGCGCATCGCCGACACCGAGATCATCGTCGTCGACGACGGCTCGGTGGACGGCAGCCGCCCGATCGCCGACGCGTGGGCGCGCAAGGACTCCCGGGTGCGGGTCATCGAGCAGCGCAACTCCGGCCTGAGCGCGGCCCGCAACACCGGCGTGCGGGCGGCGCGCGGGACGTACCTCGCCTTCTGCGACGGCGACGACGTCGTGCCGTCCGGCGCGTACGCCGCCCACATCGCCTCGCTCGAAGCCTCCGGATCCGACTTCTCGACCGGCGACGTGCGGCGGATCGACAGCACCGGCGTGCGCCCCCACCCCGGATACCGGGACGTGTTCGCGCAGAGCCGGCACCGCACCCACATCCGCCGCCACACCGAACTGGTACGCGACCGCATGGTGTGGAACAAGGTGTTCCGCCTCTCGTTCTGGACCTCGCGGGAGCTGGCCTTCGCGCTGCCGGCGTACGAGGACGCGCCGGTCATGATGCGCGCGCACATCGAGGCCTCGGCGGTCGACGTCCTGTCGGAGGTGGTCTACCACTGGCGGATCCGCGAGGCCGGCGCGCCCTCGATCACCCAGCGGCGCGACGAGCCCGCGAACCTCGCCGCCTGCATGCGGATGGTGGTCGACACCTACGACGTCATCACGGGACTGGCCGAAGACCTCGTCGCCCCGTACGCGAACGACATGTGCCGCGGCGACATCCGGGACGCGCTCGACGGCCTGAGGCTGCATGACGAGCACGTCCTGGGCGAGGCGCTGTCGCTGGCGCGCTCGTTCGTCGAGCGGGTGCCCCCCGAACTCATCAGGGGCCTGCCCGCAGCGGAGAGACGTCTGATGGACCATCTGGTCCGCGGCGAGCTGGCCGAGATCCGGCAGCTCGTGAACGAGGCACCGCACGCCACCGCGAACGAAGGGGAACCAGCACAGTGAGCGCCGAGACCGCCCCCGAATGGTCCGAGCTCGACGACAAGGCGATCGCGGTCAGTCGTACCCTCGTCGCCGACGCGGTCCAGCAGGCGGGCGGCGGCCACTCCGGCGCGGCGATGGCCCTCGCCCCGGCGACCTACCTGCTCTTCCAGCACCTGATGCGGCACGATCCGGCGGACCCGGCGTGGATCGGCCGCGACCGGTTCGTCCTCTCCTGCGGGCACACGAGCCTGGCGCTCTACGTCCAGCTCATCCTCTCGGGCTACGAGCTGGCCGTCGAGGATCTCGCCCGGCTGCGGCAGTGGGGATCACCGACCCCCTCGCACCCGGAACGCGGTCGCACACCCGGCGTCGAGATGACGACCGGGCCTCTCGGCCAGGGCCTCGCCACGGCGGTCGGCATGGCGATGGCGGCGCGGAAGCAGCGCGGCCTGTTCGATCCGGACACCCCGCCCGGCCGGTCCGTGTTCGACCACACCGTCTGGGTCGTGGCGTCGGACGGCGATCTCCAGGAGGGGCTCACCAGCGAGGCGTCCTCCCTCGCCGGCCATCAGCGGCTCGGCAACCTCGTCCTCCTCTACGACGACAACCACATCTCCACCGAGGGCGACACCGAGCTGGCGTTCAGCGAGGACGTGCTCGCACGCTACGACGCCTACGGCTGGCACACCCAGCGCGTCCGGGACATCAACGACCTTCCGGCCCTGCACGGCGCGCTGACGGCGGCGCGCGACGAAGCCGACCGTCCCTCGATCATCGCGGTCGAATCCGTCATCGCCTGGCCGGCGCCGAACGCCCGGGGCACCGCGAAGTCGCACGGCGGGCCGTTGGGCGCCGACGAGGTGGCGGCGACCAAGAGCCTGCTCGGGCTCCCCGAGGACCGGACCCTCCACATCCCCGACGACGTGCTCCGCCACCTGCGTCAGGGCGCTGAGCGGCGTCGGGAGGCACGCGCGGACTGGAACGTTCGGTTCGACAAGTGGCGCGCCGGCAGTGCGCGGGCCGCGGAGCTCCTCGACCGCATGACGAGCGGCGGCCTGCCGGACGGGTGGCGGTCCGAGCTCCCCGCGTTCCCGGCCGGTGCGCGGATGGCCACCCGCGCGGCGTCCGGCGCGGTGCTGAACGCGGTTGCCGGGGCGCTGCCCGAGCTGTGGGGCGGCTCCGCGGACCTCGGCGGGAACAACTGCACGGTGATCCACGGCGCCGACAGCTTCCTGCCCGGGCCCAAGGGCGGCTCACCCTACGGCCGCAACCTGCACTTCGGCGTCCGCGAGCACGCCATGGGCGCGATCCTCAACGGCTTCGCGCTCTACGGGTTCCGGCCCTACGGAGGCACGTTCCTCGTCTTCTCGGACTACATGCGCCCGGCGGTGCGTCTCGCGGCCCTGATGGAGCTGCCGGTGACGTACGTCTGGTCGCACGATTCGATCGGCCTCGGCGAGGACGGCCCGACGCATCAGCCCGTCGAGCACCTCGCCGCACTGCGCGCGATCCCCGGGCTCGACGTGGTGCGCCCGGCGGACGCGAACGAGACGGTCGCCGCGTGGCGCACGATCCTCCAACGCGGCGACCGTCCCGCCGGCCTGCTCCTGTCGCGACAGGAGCTGCCGGTGTTCGACCGGCCGACGGACGCCGAGGCAGGCGAGGCCGCCAGAGGTGGCTACGTGCTCGTCGAATCCTCGGCTCCGACGCCCCGGGTCATCCTGATCGGCACCGGGTCCGAGGTGCAGCTCGCGGTGCGCGCGGCCGAACTGCTCGAGGCGGAGGCGATCGCGACCCGGGTGGTGTCGATGCCCTGCGTGGAGTGGTTCTACGAGCAGGACCCGGCCTACCGCCGCCGCGTCCTGCCGCCGGAGGTCGGGGCACGCGTGTCGGTGGAGGCCGGGGTTGCCCTCGGCTGGCGTGAATTCGTCGGCGAGCACGGGGAGATCGTCGCCCTGCCGCACTACGGTGCCAGCGCGCCCTACGAAGTCCTCTACGAGAAGTTCGGCCTCACCGTGGACCGGGTCGTGGGCGCCGCCCGGACCAGCCTCGCGAGAGCGGAGGCGCACACCGGCCCCTGACCGACCCGGCCCGGTGTGAAGCCTTCCGAGGCCCGGCCGGCACTCCTGGCGCCCCGGCGGAGAACCCGCGAGGTCCTCCGCCGGGGCGGATCACCGACTCACCGCCTGCGACGCCTGCCGCTTCGCCTTCAGCAGCGACATCGTCGCGTCGGCCACGTTCGCCCGGCCTGGTATGCACAGTTCCGCTCCGCGCTCCAGCGCGTCCAGCGCGACGGCCGCGACATCCTCGGCGGATCTCCACATGATCGGTGGGATCGCCGCGATCTCCTCGGCGGTGAATCCCGCACGCCGGTCGAAATCGGTGGGAACCGGACCGGGGCACAGGGCGGTCACGGTCACCGCGGTTTCCTGGAGTTCGAGCCTGAGCGTGCGGGTGAAGGACAGCACGAACGCCTTCGATGCTGCGTAAGTGCCCTGTCCGCCCATCGGTTTGAAGGCAGCCGTCGAGGCTATGTTGAGAATCGCACCCGAATTGCGGGCGATCATGCCGTCGACGAATGTGCGGCACAGATCCACGACGCTCACCACGTTCAGCTCCAGGTGTCCGAGCTCCGCGTCGAGGTCGCACTCCGCGATGCTGCCGCGGGTAGCCGCACCGGCGCCGTTGACCAGTATGTCGACGGCCAGCCCGGTCCGCCTGACGCGCGCCTGGAGCTCTGCCCGGTCCGCCCGACTGGTGAGATCGGCTTCGACGGTCTCGACCCGGGCCCCGTGCTCGCGCAGCTCATCCGCGATGCGCCGCAGCCTGTCCCCGTCGCGCGCCACCAAGGTGGTGCCGTAACCGCGCGACGCGAGCGCGTGCGCCATGGCCGCGCCGATACCCGATGACGCTCCGGTGATCAGCGCGGTTCCCCGCGGACACGGTGGTGGAAGTGACATGAGACCCATCCCGTCGTGAGTGCCCGGACATGCATTCCTGCGCCGCGGCCGCAATCGGCGATTGTTCATTCTCGCGCGCACGAACCGCTCCGCCTTGCATCGGATTCAGCGACGACACCTGAGGCGGGTGAGTATCGCCCGGCCGATACTGTGATCGTATCCCCGTGGTGGACGGGGACTTAAATACTGCAACGGTGCTTGTTCTGAGTGCCGGGCAGTTCTCAGGGGCTGCGTCCGCGTCGTTCGTAGTGAGCCCTTTCCAACCTGCTGATGCAGTCCGGCGGTTGGCGTGACAGACGAGTAAAGCCCCTGGTAGACGGGTTCACGACCAAGATCACCCGTTCCGCCAGAGGCTTCACGTGCTTGTCTACCCGTCCGGACTGGACCTGTCCAGCTCGCATCTTCGTTTCCTCGCCGCCCGTCTTCGTGAACGCCGCCGTGCGATCGGCAGCCGGTGGTGTCGGCCGAGCGCCGGCCGGCAGGCCCTGCTCGTGCTCGCCCACCTGCGCCACGGTCACCCATACACCCAGCTCGCGGCCGGGTTCGGTATCGGAACCACGACCGCCTACCGGTACGAGGCCGTGGAGGTCCTGGCCGCACTTGCTCCCAGCCTTGCCGAAGCGGCACGGACCGCATCGTCGAAGGCATTCGTGCTGCTGGACGGGACGCTGCTGCCGACCGACCGGACCGCTGCGGACCGGCCCTTCTACTCCGGCAAGCACAAGAAGCACGGCATGAACGTGCAGATCCTCACGGACCCGGCGGGTCGGCTGCTGTGGGCCTCACCGGCCCTGCCGGGCGCGATCCACGACGTCCGCGCCGCCCGCGAGCACGGCATCATCGACGCTCTCGCCGAAGCCGACGTCAACTGCTGGGCGGACAAGGGCTACCGAGGAGCCGGAGGCACCGTCCGTGTCCCCGTCTGGGGCCGCTGGGAGACGCTCTCCGCCGGTCAGCAGGCCGTCAACCGGTCCCACGCGAAGATCCGGGCCCTCGTCGAACCCGCCATCGCCGCCCTGAAGACGTGGCGCCTGCTGCGCAAACTACGTTGCTCGACCACCCGCGTAACTGGCCTCGTTCAGGCAGTCCTGACCCTCCACCTCACCAGCACGAAGTGAAGTCGGAAAGGGCTCAGTGTCAGCCCCGCAATCGTGTATCGGTCTTGAAAACCGTCGTGCGGCCGGCCCCGCCCGGCTCGGCACCCGCGCCGCCCGCACCGTACGTTTTATCAGGTCACCCACCCTGGCCCTGGGCCGTCTGTGGGCCGTCCGAGGGCGGCCGTTGTCAACAGACGATGACAGCTGCCGACCGCTCTCCCCCTGCTCAGAGGCTGTCCGCCTGGCCCGAGCTCAGGCGCCAAATCCCGCACCTTGAGGACGTCGGTGATCTGGTCCGGGCGGATCGAAGTGCATGGTCCATATGCCGCAGCCCAGGGAGGCGGCGCCCAGGGCCAGCCAGCCGGGCTTCCAGCCTTGGTGGTGGTGCATCGTGCGCACCACACAGCGCAGGCCCAGTGCGGCGCCGAGACACGCCACCAGAAAGGCCGCCACAGGGGTCACCACCCCGTAGCTGAACCCGCCCTGTCGAGCCGGACATAACTTCCTCCCGTGCTTTTTCGTGCTCCGTTGCTCGGTGCGGTCAGAGGCCCGTGGTGTTGAGGAGAAGGTCGGGGCTGCCGGTGCCGGCGTCGGTCACCGCGCCCTCCGTGGCGGCCGCCTCGATCGCGGCGGTGACCGTCGCCGGGCTCGCCGAGGGGTGCTTGGCCAGGTAGAGCGCGGCGGCGCCGGTGACGTGCGGGGTCGCCATGGAGGTGCCGCTCTTGACGGCGGTGGCGGTGTCGGAGGAGTAGCCGAGGGAGGTGATGGAGGACCCCGGGGCGAAAAGGTCCACGCAGGTGCCGTAATTGGAGAAGTTGGAGCGGGCGTCGGTGCTGGTGGTGGAGGCGACGGTGATCACCGAGGGCTCCCGGGCGGGTGACTGGTCGCAGGCCTCGACGGCGTCGTTGCCGGCGGAGACGGCGACGGTGACCCCGGCGTCGACCATGCCGGCCACCGCGGCGTCTTTGGCGTCGCTCGCGCTGCCGCCTATGGAGACGTTGGCGACGGCGGGCAGTTGGGCGTTGGCGGCGACCCAGTCGTATCCGGCGATGACGTTGGCGGTGGTGCCGCTGCCGCTGCACTTGAGGACACGGACCGCGACCAGGCTCACGCCCTGGGCGACTCCGTAGGTGGCACTGCCGACCGTGCCGGCGGTGTGGGTTCCGTGGCCGTCGCAGTCGGAGGCGACGGTGTCCCCGTCGACGAAGTCGTAGCCGTAGGACGCGCGGCCGCCGAAGTCGCTGTGGGTGATACGGATGCCGCGTGCCGTCGGTGTGGATCTTAGAGCGCGCTTAAGGGAGGGTTCGGAGACCGATAAGGAAGCGGTGCGACCGGCAGCGGAACCTGCCGCAACCGCGGGTGGATCAGCAGGACACGCCGCAACAGGCCGCCGGGCGGTCCCCCCAGTGGAGAACCGCCCGGCGACGTCCGGGTGGGTGAACCGGCCCGTGCGTTACCGCACGTCGTAGGCCCGGGTCACGGTCTGGGAGACCGAATTGCCGTTGGCGTCGGTCATATCGGCCCTGAGTGTGACCGACTTCCCCGTAGCTCCGCTGTGGTCGACCACCGCGTTCCACACCCCGCCCCTACGCTCGGTGCGCGCCTCGGTCCAGGTCTCGCCGTCGTCGTAGGAGTAGGCGAGCTTCACCGAGGTCAACGTGCCGGGCCGGTATCCCGCGTGGCCCGTCGCCGTGAGGGCGATCCGCTGACCGGATTGCGCCGGGAGGGTCTTGAGACCGTCCTCGGGCAGGTCGTAGTGCGGGAAGAGCAGCGGGATGCCCTGGGAGTAGACGTCCTCGTCGAGGGCGGACCGGAAGGACCAGGTGGTCGACGACTGCACGGAACGCTTCCAGACCCGCGCCGGGATGCCGAACTTGGCCGTGTTCAGCGTGAGTTCGTAGGACGACTCCTCGGCCGGGACGGTGAACACCCCGAACGGGTAGGGACTCTCGCCGATCGTCTCGCCCTCCCGCTTCAGCACCATGTTGCCGATGTCACCGAAGCTGCCCTGGAGTCCCTGGTGTTCGCTGTCGCCCCAGAAGCCGGGTGCGACACCGATGAGGTTGCCCTGTCGTTCGGCGGCGAGCGTGTCGTCGCCGTTGCCGTCGAGCGGGGTGGTCGGGGCGAGGACGCCCCCGTACCACTCCTCGGTCCGCTTCTCCCCCTTCTCGTACGTCCGTACGGGACTGACCATGGCCTCGCCGAACGGGAAGCTGCTGGACACGTACTGGCCCCAGCCCGTCGTGCCGGGGGTGACGTACTCGGTGCGCCGGAACGGCGCCGGGACCGTCTCGATGCTGCCGAAGTAGGCGGACAGGCCGTTCGGGCGGGTCATCGTGCGGGTGTCGATGTGGTCGGTGGCGGTGCCCGCCATGGAGTGGTACGTGGCCGTGGTCGCCGCCAGGTCCTTGTCACGGGCGCGGTAGGTGCGGTCGCTCTCGACGGGGCCCGTCTCCGGGTACGCGAGGTGGTAGACGTACGGGCTCTTCGCCGTGGCCGTCCACCGCAGGGTCACGTCCCCGGCCGCGAGCAGGGCCTCGGCCTCCTCGGTCGGGATCGCGAGGATCGGCAGCGCGCCGCCGATGAACCCGGCCGACGGGTACCAGCGGCCCGGCGCCTCGCGGTAGCCGAGGACGGCGACGGCGCCGGCCGCCTTGGCGCGGTTGGCGACCTCGGAGGCGGAGCCGCTGTCGGGCAGCCTGACGAGCGCGATCTTTCCCCGGGTACCGGAGAGTTCGTCCGCCGTTCCGGACCCCGCGTCGAAGAGCGCCGCCTCTCCCCTGCCGTCGAGGTTGACGGAACTGGTGGACGCGGTGACCGGGTGGAGCTTCTGGCCGCCCACCACGGCGAGTTCACCGATCTGCGGGGCGGCGGTGCGCCAGAAGCTGTCGAACTCGAAGGTCCCGTCGCTGGCCCGGCCCTGGACGGAGGCGTAGTAGCCGCGCAGGGACCGGCCGCCGTTCGCGGTCCCGGCGTGCAGCCAGGTGCCGTCCCACGCACGGGCGAACCCGAGGGTGGCGCTGCGCAGTTCGGACGGCTTGTCCGTGCGCACGCTCAGCCGGTGTGCCGTGCGGGCGTCGAGGACGATCGTGGTGTCGCCGCGGATCTCCACCTGCGGACGGGCCAGATAGGAAAGGGAGTTGTAGAGCGTGCCGGCCGTCTCCGGGGTGGTGATGAAGCTGGAGAGGAAGTAGCTGCCCGGACGGACCGCGTACGTCTGGTCGGCGGCGCCGTTGTTGAAGCGGCGCTCGCCGCTGGCGTCGTCGGTACCGATGAGGTCGACGGAGGAGGCGCCCGTTGCCGGGTTGCCGAGGCGGTCGATCAGCTCGACGCGCACGGTGACGGTCTCCGGCTGGACGTACAGCGCGAAGGGGGTGGAGACGGTGACGCCGTCCGAGACGGCGATCACACGGCCCGTGATGTCGCCGTACTGGGCGCGCTTGAGGCTCGCCGTCGGGTCGACCTCCAGGGGCACCTGGACCGTCCCCCCGGCCGGGACGGTCACCGAACCGGTGGCCGGGTGGACGATCGACGAGCGGACGGCGGAGCCGTCGTTGCCGGTGACCCCCGTCACCGACAGCTTCAACTTCACCGTTCGGTCGGAGGTGTTGGTGTAGGGGACGGAGACCGTCGTACGGTCACCGGCGTCCTGCGGCCAGGTGAAGGTGCCCGCCTGGACGGCCGAAGCGCCCAGCACCGTCTGGTCGACGGCGCCCTTCACGTCGAGACGTCCGCCGCCGGTCTCGCGGACGTCGCCGGGGATGTCCGTCTCGGCGGAGGAGACCAGGGCGGCCTTGATCTGTGCGGCGCTCCAGTCGGGGTGGCGCTGCTTGACGATGGCGGCGGCACCGGCGACGTGCGGGGTCGCCATCGACGTACCGCTCATGGACTGGTACGCGTAGACGCCCCGGCCGCCCGCGTTGGCGGCGGAGATGTCGACGCCGGGGGCGGTGATCTCGGGCTTGAGGGTGTGCGAGCCGTAGACCGGGCCGCGGCTGGAGAAGGAGGCCGTGGAGTCGTCGCGGTCGACGGCGCCGACGGTGAGGACGCTGGGGGCGCAGCCGGGCGAGGAGACCGTGTTGTCGCCGGGGCCGGTGTTGCCGGCGGCGATGACGAAGAGGGTGTCCTTGTGCGTCTGCGCGAGTTCCTCCGTGGCCTGGGCCATCGGGTCGGTGCAGTCCGTCCGGGACGGGTTGCCGAGGCTCATGGAGACGACGTCGGCGCCCTGGCCGACCGCCCACTGCATACCGGCGATGATCCAGGAGGTCTCGCCGGAGCCGTAGTCGTCGAGGACCTTGCCGTTGAGGAGGTCGGCCCCGGGCGCCACGCCCTTCTTCTTCCCGTCGCTCGCGGCGCCGGTGCCGCCGACGGTGGAGGTGGTGTGGGTGCCGTGGCCCTGGTGGTCGTCGGCGTCCGCGGAGTCGGTGAAGTTCCGCGAGGCGGTGATCCGGCCCTTGAGGTCCGGGTGGTCGGCGTCGGCGCCGGTGTCCAGGACGGCGACCTTCGTGCCCTTGCCGTCGTAGCCGGCGGCCCAGGCCTCCGGCGCGTGCACCTGCCGGGTGGAGCGGTCCAGGGTGGCCTCCACCTTGGAGTCGAGCCAGAGCTTCTTGACGGAGCCCTGGGTCACGTCGGCCCAGAAGTCGTCGGCCTGCTCCTTGTCCGCGTCGAGGGCGACCCCGTCGATGGAGTCGAGCACGAGGTCGCGTTCGGCGCCGCGCGGGGTCTTCGGGACGCTGCGGGCGGTGACGGCGCGGTCGTAGGTCGCGATCAGCGGCAGCGCGTCGGTGTGCGCGTCGTCGTAGCCCTGCCGGACCAGCCCGGTGACGTTGAAGAGTTCCTCGTCGACCCGTCCGGCGGCGAGCGCCTCGATCGCGCTCTCGGGATAGACGTACAGGTCCTCGCCGGCCTGGCGGGTCTGGGTGAAGGGGGTAGTGCCGTCCTCGCCGGGCAGGGCGACGGCCCCGTCCCCGGTGACGAGGACCCGGTCGCCGGTGACGAGGGTGACGACGGAACCGGCGCCGGAGGTCGCCCGGCTGCCGGTCAGCGGTCTCGGATCCCCGGCCGCGTGCGTGGGCGCTGCTGTCGTGACGGCCAGGACGGCGGCGGTCGCCACCCCCAGGGCCGTACGGCATATCGCTCTCACCAAGATCGCTCCTCTGGCGTGTCGCCGCCTGCCCGCGGGCACGTGAGCCCAGGCCGAATCGGCCCAAGTCGGGTTGAACGGGCGGTAGTTGATACTGCGGTGGCGCCACGATGGCAGAGGGGCGGGTGGTGCGGGGATGATGTGCGCGGCGGGTTTGTGCCGTGGCCGGTTCAGGCCACGGTCGGTGGCGGGGGTCACAGGGTCTTCAGGCTCGGCTCGCGGACGGGCGTCCGGGCTCTGTCGGCCGACGGGGTCTACGGGAGGGGTGGCTTCCGATGCTGGGTGCGCTGGGGCTGGACGAGACGCACGAGGCGGCGTACCGGACGCTGGTGTCCGTGGGCGTGGCCGAGGTGCCCGACCTCGCGCGGCGGCTGACGCTCGGTGAGCACGACACCGAGCACGCCCTGCGCCTCCTGGAACGGCACGGGCTCGCGGCCCGGTCGACGGCCCGCCCCGGCCGCTGGGTCGCCACTCCCCCGGGCGTGGCCCTGGGCGCGCTGCTCGTCCGGCAGCGGCACGAGCTGGACAAGGCCGAGCTGGCGGCGGCGCTGCTCGCCGAGGAGTAC
>NZ_JBHWKO010000089.1:0-13586 GCF_042731035.1 Streptomyces sp. NPDC059895 | reverse complement strand
GCCGCCAAGTTGTAGGAGGGTGGAGTCATAACCGGACGCTGTTCTGACCTCGCAACCTGCAGTTTCTCGCCCGTCTGATGCAATTCCCGAGGGTTCTGGTAGATGTCCCGCGTGATCCGGGTGTCGCTGTGCCCGAGGGTGTCCGACACGATCTTGATGTCGATGTCGGCGGCGAGCATGAGGGTGGCCGCGCCGTGGCGCAGGTCGTGCAGCCGGATCGGCGGGAGGCCGGAAGCGGCGACGAGACGCTCGAAGAGGTCGGTGACCTTGCCGGGGTGGAGCCAGGAGCCATCCTCCTGGGTGAAGACGTGGCCGGTCTCGACCCAGGCGGTGCCCCACTTCTCGCGGGCCTTGTCCTGCCACTCGCGGTGGCGCTTCAGGACGTCGACGGTGTCGTCGTCCAGGGCGACCACGCGGGAACCGCTGTCGGTCTTGGGGTCGGACGCCTCCACTTCCCAGCCGTCCTGGACGAGTTGGGAGGAGACGGTGAGGGAGTGGGTGTCGAGGTTCGTCTCCGACCAGGGCTGCCCACACGCCTCGCCACGGCGCAGACCCCGGAACGCGATCAGGTGCCACATCGCGTACAGCCGATCCTCGGCGACGAAGTCGAGGAAGGCCCCGGTCTGCTGCGGCGTCCAGACCATCACGGGTGACGGCTTCTCGCCCGTCTGCTCCCACTTGGCGACCCGCTCATCGGTCCACACGAGCGCCTTCGGCTTGCGCACGGGGTCGATCTCGACGTGGGCGGCGGGGTTGAACGTGATGATCTGCTGCCCAATAGCGTCGTTCAGGGCGGCCCGGAGGGTGGCCTTGACGTGCAGGCGCGTGGCGGGGCCGGTGACGCGCCGGAAGGGCGGCATGTCGTCGATGGCGGCCTTCATCGCCTTGCGGCGGGCTCGGTTCTCGACGCCCTTCCAGGGCACGGTCGCCAGCTCGTCGAGTGCGGCCCGCCGCTGGGCGTTGTCCTCCAGGATCTGGGCGTTGGCGTCGCGGATGTCCGTGAACATCTCGCTGAGGTGGCTGACGCGCAGCCGGTCCAGGCGCCGGTTGCCGATGCGCGGCTTCAGGTGGACGCGGATGTCGGTCTCGTAGCGGCTCAGGCCGGACTTGCGTATGCGCTTGCCGGCCAGCCACCGGTCGAGCCACTCGGCGACGGTCAGGCCGCCGATGAGGTCCTGGCCGGCGTTGAGGCGCCGCCTCGTCTCCTCGACCTCGGGCAGGGGCGAGCGCTCGCGGCTGACCTCGGCCAGCATCTCGGCGATGAGTTCAATGCCCTCGGGGTCATCCGTGTCGGCGAGTCCGAGCAGGGCACGGACGTGGTCGAGGTCGGCCTGAGCCGCCTTGAGGCTGCCGTACCCGCCTCGGGCGAAGGAGCGTCGAGTGCCGTCCTCGCGCGGTGAGAGCTCCTGGCGTATGGAGTAGGTGCAGTGGTTCCTGCTGTTGCGCTTGGGGCAGGAGGTGCCGAGTTCCTTGCCGGTCTTCGGGTCGCGGCAGGAGCAGCGGCGGTAGGTGGAGCCCTTCAAAGATCATTCTCCTCGGTGGTATCGGGATCGCTCTCGGATGAGTCGATCGCGGTGGCCAAGTCAAGCCACAGTGCTGGTGGTGTGACGCCCTCTTCCTGGATGAAGGCGCGGACTCTGCGCAGGCGGCTGGCAGCGTCGTCGGCCGCCTCGGCGGCCCGTGCCTGAGAGCGCAGGGCTTCTGCCTTCCGGCCGGCGTTCGGGGCAGTCTCGGCGTGGTAGCGCGCATAGTCCTCGTCGCAGAGCGCTTTCCGCAGTTGTTCCTCCGCAGCGTGGTGGGCGCGGAAGTAGCGGAGCATGTCGTCATCCGCGCCGAGATCGGTCTCTTCCCCGGTGAACCAGCGCAACGCGTGCATCGACGTGGTGGGGTGCTGGAGTGGGAGTCGCTGCACGTCGTCGACGTAGCCGACGGGATAGACGAGGCAGATGGGCGGGGTGTTCAGTGCTTCGGCCAGCACGATGACGTCGACCAAGGGCAGGTTGGAGCGGCGTCCGGACTCCATGTTGGCGATGACGTTGCGAGGGATCGGGTGGCCGATCTCCTCGCACTTGTCGGCCAAGTCCTGCGCGCTCCACCCCAGTTCCTTCCGTCGTCTGCGGACCTCGCCGGCCACGGTGGCCATGACCTGGTCCACCCACTCCGGGACGTCGTCCTCGTCGTCGGTCTTCTTCGATCCATGGTGACGTTGGTGTTGTGTCATAGAGACACATTAGCTCGCTTAGCGTTGATTCCAAGACTTGAAGACGGGCGCGGAGGTCGCGTTCGCCATGGGCTCAGTCATGGGATGGAGTGCGCATGCGAGAGAACGAAGAGGCAGGCCGAGTGAAGGGGATGAGTCGCGATGAGCTTTTGGGGCTCCCTGCTGCCGTTGACCTGGAGACGGGCAATCGGGCGCTGGGGCTCGGTCGGAGCAAGGGCTACGAGCTGGCCAAGCGCGGCCAATACCCGTGCAAGGTGCTCCGGCTCGGGAACGCCTACCGGGTGGTGACCGCAGACTTGTTGGCCTTGCTGGGGCTGGCAGCGTGAAGCGTCTGACATACCGCAGGCGCTTCTGCGCTGAGCTGACACAGAAACGCTGGACTGTGGCACGGCATGGACGTACTGTCCGTGGTCGCTCGCGGTGCCGTAGCCCCCGTGAGAAGAGGGAGAGCCTCCGGCGGTGCAACGCCGGAGGCCCCAAGACTCCCCAGCAATCCCATGAGAACCGACCCGGCGGCAGGGGCGTGCAAGCCCGACACCGCCAGACGAGGAGCCACCCAGTGGAACCCGCGAACGCCGACGCCTATTCCGCCCCTGCCCGAGGGGCCTGGCCTGCCACAGCCATCCCGGGCCAGCCTGGCGCCCACCTGAGCTCCACGCAGGCCGACGGTGCCACAGCGGACCTGGACGACGGTACGGCCGACGGCAGCGTGGCGGATCCGGCGAAGGACCTTGAGTCCATCCCCGACGCGGAGCCGGCACCGGGCTCGAAGCTGCTGGACGAACTGCGCTCCCAGATAGCCCGGTTCGTGATCCCGCCCTCATCCGAGGCGCTGGACGCGATCACCCTGTGGGTGGCGGCAACGCAGCTCCAGCCCGCGTGGCAGCACGCCCCACGTCTCGCGGTGGTTGGACCGGCGAAGCGGTGCGGGAAGTCGCGACTGCTGGACGTGCTGACCGAGACGGTGCACGAGCCGATGCTCACCATCAACACCACACCAGCGGCCATCTTCCGCTCGATCAACGAGGCGGAGCCGCCGACGCTTCTGGTGGACGAGGCCGACACCATCTTCGGCCCCAAGGTCGCGGAGAAGAACGAGGAGACACGCGGCCTCCTCAACGCCGGCCATCAGCGCGGCCGGTACGTCACCCGGGTCGTTGGCAACGACCACACCCCGCACAAGTTCGCCACCTTCGCCATGGCGGCCATCGCGGGCATCGGGGACCTGCCGGACACGGTGATGGACCGGTCGGTGGTCATCCGCATGCGCCGCAGGGCCGAGGGCGAGAAGGTCAAACCCTTCCGCTCACGACGAGACATTCCGGCCCTGCACGAACTGCGCGACCGCATCCGTACCTGGGCCCTCCCACTGCTGGAGGACGCAGCGAGCCTGGAGCCAAAGATGCCGGTCGAGGACCGAGCCGCCGACACCTGGGAGCCCTTGGTGATCGTCGCCGACCTGGCCGGCGGTCGCTGGCCCCGGCTCGCGCGCATCGCGTGCGCACGGATGGTCGCCGCCGAGGTGGCAGCCGAGGAGGACCACCCCAGCGGGGCGCGCATCCTCGCAGACATCCGGCGAGTCTTCTTCGCCCAGCGGGAGGCGGACAGCCTCTCCACCGAGGAGCTCCTGCACTCCCTGAACGCGGACGCCGAAGCACCGTGGGGAGAGCGTGGACGCTACGGCCTGACTTCCCGAGAGCTCAGCGGGATGCTGCGCGACTACGACATCCGGCCTGGCAATGTACGTATGGCCGACCGGACTCAGCGCAAGGGATACACGCGCAACAAGTTCCTCGACGCGTGGCGGCGGTACTGCCCCACCGTCCACCCGGTCGACACCCCTCGCGGCGAGGGCTGACCTCCACCTCCCTGGTTGCCGTACTTGCCGTCCCTGCCGTGGTCTCGCAGGTCAGGGCACGCACCGGCAAGACGGCAGCCGAGGACAAGACGGCAACGCACACGTCCCCGCACGTGTACCCGGCCAAGAGACGGCGTCCAGAGCCGTCTTGCCCCGTCCTAGGCGTCCTCGCCGTATCGCCATAGGTCACAGTCCTGCTCGCCGGGACGGCTGCCGCAACGCAGCCGTCCCGGCAGGTGGAGGCCACCCCCCAGACAGAACCCGAACCGGAAGCCGCCACCTCCCTGTCCCGAGTCGGGACAAGACGCTGGCGCTGCCCGCCGAGACGGCACTTCCGGGGCGTTGCCGTCCCGCGCTGACCTGCACGTGCAACGGCCGAGACGGCAAAGACGCCCCACACCACTACCCCCAGGAGCTTCCCGCTTGACCTCCCCGCACCTCACCACGCCCTCACCGCGGCTACGAGATGACGCTCGCACTGAAGAGCAGCCGAAGAAGCGTGCTGACGCCGAGCAGCTCGTACTCGGCGCGGCCGGCATCGTCATCGTCGCCCTGACAGCCGGAGCGTTCTGGCTGTCCTACGCGCACCTCGCCGACGTCGCCGGCCAGCACGGGCTCGGCGCGTCCCCCATCCGCCGGTGGGCCTGGCCCGCCACGCTGGACGCGTTCATCGTCGCGGGCGAACTGCTCATGCTGCGTGCTGCGCTGCGGCGTACAACCGACCTCTGGGCGATCGCCGTGACCGCAGCCGGATCGGTCGGCTCCATCGCGTTGAACGTCGCCGGGGTCAGCGGAGTCAACGGCACGGGCGACGCGCGCAGCGTCCCGGTCCTCGACTACGTGGTCGCAGCCGTTCCTCCGGCTGCCGCGATGGTCGCCTTCGGCGTCCTGATGCGACAGATCCATCAACTCGTCGCGCCGTCCGACGACTCCTCGGTCATCGGTTCCGTCCAGGCTCAGGGCCGATCGGTTGGCGACCTCAGCCACGGCCTCCGGCCGGATGCCGCTCCCGATGGTGCGCAAGCTCCCGGTGACGAGCGGACGGAACCTGCGCCCCAGGTACCGGAGACCAAACCGAGCGGCGGTCGGCCACCGAAGGCGACCATCGCGGAGCTGGTAGACATCGGCCGGACCACCGCTCACCAGCACGGCAAACTCACGCGCGGCCTGCTCCGAGCAGCCGTCAAGGACCGAGACCTGGCGATCGGCAGTGAGCGGCAGACCGAGGTGATGGAGCTGCTTCGGCCGGAACTCGAAGCCGCCGGTATCGAGGTCTCCAAGCGCTGACGCCGGGCTTGCTCGGGTGACCGGAACTCTTCCGGCCACCCGGGCACCGGCCAACCGGCCCGCAGATTTCCACACCTGTGGACGACGCGAGGGCCTCGCCGCGCAGACGCCTCCGCCTCACTCGCCGAGTCCCACCTGGAGCATTCGCCTTGTCACACAACCAGCACCTGCCTGACGACACCCACGCCGAGCCGCCTGCGCCGCAGCAGTCCCCTCCGCTGCTCGCACGGCTGAGGCGGGCGTTCGGAAGGACAGCCCTCGGCGGAGGGATAGACCCTGGTGGGGGGACGGCCCCTGGCGGAGCCAGTAGTACCCCGAGTCCGACTCAAGGCCGGCCTTCGGGGAGCTCCGCCCCAGGGGTGGCGGAGACGGTCCAGCGCCAGGGGACGCCGGACCGGGAGGTCGGAGCCGAGGGCGGCTCAGACCAGGACGAGCTCCATACCGTCCAGCAGCAAATCCTCCGCCCCGCACCTACGACCGAGCCGGCGGCCGGTGAGCGAGCGGTGCAGAGCGTCCAGCCGGCGATCCGTCGCTTCACCGGCACCAAACGGACCGTCCGCGTCGGCCCGCTGCGCTTCACCGGCGACGAGCACGCCGCCCTCCAGGAGGCTGCGGCCGAGCATGGCTACAAGGGGGAGTCCGGCTTCGCCGCCGACATCGTCCTCGCCTTCATCACCGGCCGGTTCACCGCCAACCTGCCGCTGTCCGAGGACCGCCGTCGCATGCACATGTTCCGCGCCCAAGTGCTGCGCGAACTCAACCGCATCGGGGTCAACGTCAACCAGATCGCCCGTGCCCTCAACAGCGACCTGACCCCATCCGACGTACGTGACCGTCTCGACGAGCTGCACCACCTGTTGGAACTGATCGCCGAGGCGCTGCGTGAACCCGCCGCCCCCAGGAAGGACGAGACCGCGTGATAGCCGCCATCAAACCAGCCGGAGCCAACACCCGCGGTCTGCTCGCCTACCTCTACGGTCCCGGCCGTCAGGACGAACATCTCGACCCGCACATCGTCGCGGGCTTCGCCATGCTCGGAATGCCCGACCCCGGCCGGGACCCCGATGCCACCCTCACCCAGCTCGCCCGCCACCTCGACGAGCCTGTCCGGCTCCGCAACAGCGAGTTCGGAAGGACGGTCACCGACCACGTCTGGCACTGCCCCGTCCGCGCGGCCCCCGAGGACCGGCACCTCTCCGATGCCGATTGGGCCGACATCGCCCAGCGGATCGTCGAGGCAGCGGGTATCGCTCCATCTGGAGACGATTTGGGGTGCCGGTGGATCGCCGTACGTCACGCGGACGACCACATCCACATCCTCGCCACCACTGTTCGCGAAGACGGCCGCCGCCCCAAACTCCACGACAGCGGTATCCGCGTCGGCAGCGCCTGCCGCCAGGTCGAGTCCGACTACGGTCTGCGCCAACTCAAGAAGGGGGACCGCACCGCTGGGCGCCGTCCCACCCAGGCCGAGATGCACAAGGCCGAACGTCGCGGCTGGGAGCAGACCAGCCGCGACTGGCTCCAGGAGCACATCCGCGCCGCCATCCCCCACGCCGGCAGCACAGAGGAACTCCTCGCCTACCTCGAAGCCGACGGCATCGCGGTCAAGCCCCGCCGCGGACCGTCCGGAGACCTCCTCGGCTACGCCGTCGGCCGCCCCGGCGACCTCAACAAGGACGGCGAACAGATCTTCCACCCCGGCGGAAAGATCGCCCCCGACCTCACCCTCCCCAAGCTCAAGGCCCGCCTGGAAACCACCGCGCCAGAGGAACACGCCACCGCCCGCCGAGACCGCCCCAGCACCCCCTGGCACCGAGCCACCGACGCCCTCGACACGCTCCACTCCGAGCTGACCAACGGGACCGGCAACGGCGACGACTCCGGCAAGGACGCGCGAATCCAAGCCCACGCAGCCGCACTCGGCGAACTGATCGAGGCCACGGCTCAGCACGCCCCCGAAGATCTACGCGCCGAACTGCGTTCAGCATCAAGGGCGTTCGTCCGTGCTCAACGCTCCCTGATTCGTGCCGAGCACCGCGCTGGCAATGCGGTACGCATAGCGGCCCGCGACATCATCCACTCCGCCACCGGCCCGGACGGCAGCGCACTCTCCGCCCTCCTCGCCGCCATGATCTGGGCAACGATCCTCGCTCAGCGTTGGCACGAGGCGAGGAACCACGCTCACCAGGCCGACGCAGCCGGCCAGACCCTCCGCCACCTCCAAGCCGCCGCCGACAATGCCCTTGTTCCCGTGCTCGCCGACCTGGAGCACCGCCAGCCGGGCGAACAGGCCCGTCGCACCCTGGCCCGCGACGTCCGCGCTGCCGTCCCCGACCACGCCGAACGCATCCTCGCCGACGAGAACTGGCCTGCTCTCGCCGCAGTTCTCGCCGATGCGGAGGCCGGTGGCCACAAACCGCACCAGCTCCTCAAGGAGGCCGCCGAGCAACGCGAACTCGACACCGCCCGCCGCCCCGCCCGAGTCTTGATCACGCGCATCCAACACACCGCCCGCAACCCCGTACGTATCAGCCGAGCCGAAGCCGCACGCATCCGTTCGACGCGGTCGATATCAGCGGCCAGCACTACAGCCTCGGCCCAGCAGCGTCCGCCGGCGCCGGTTACCGCTCCGGAGCGGGGGAGCCGCCTGCGGCGATAGCGATTGCAGGAGGCAGCCCTTCGTGGCTCCGAACTACTGTCACCTCAGACAGACGTTGCCGATGACCGCAGTTCAGGCGCGGTGGCCCGGAGCGCGGCATGGTCGTCGGCAACGGCACGAAGTCGGGAAGCCAGAGCGTCCGGGCCGAGCGACGCCAGTGCCCACAGGGCACTGAGCCGGCGTGCGGTCGACCATATGCCGGTAGTCGGGGGCCGGAAGGCAGCCACGGCGATGTTCCTGGCAGCGAACGGGACGGGGTCGAGATACGTCATGCCGCCGGTCCCGCACAGGTACGCGCGAGCACCCGTCGCGGCGGCCAGGTCGGCGAGCCGGAGGGAGCGGCCTGGCCTGGCGGACAGGAGGCTGCTTCTGAAGATCCTGCCCCGCCAGCCGAGCAGGTTGAGGAGCACGCGGGTGGAGGTCTCCGCGATCACCGCGGTCCGCCCGGTGGCGAAGGAATCCCACACCGGGTCCAGGGCCTGGGCGAGGGAGGGCCAGTGTGGGCTGCCTCCGAAGTTCTGCCGCAGCATTCCGGCGGTCCGTCGGCGGGCGAGTTCGGTGTCGTCGATCAGCGCGTCTCGGATGAGGGTGGATCGCCCGCTCGGGAGGTGAGTGGGGATGGAGAGCCACCGCTGGCAGCCTGGTGCGTCGATCGCGGCGAGGCGCGCTCGGTGCTGGTAGTCGCGGCGGGTGAACTGCACATCGTCCAGGACGATCCAGTAGTCCGCCGCGAACAGCTTGGCCAGCGTCGTCAGCCTCGGGAACAGATTGGGTTGGTGGATCGCGCACAGCCCGCCGGGAGCGGGCTGGTCACGAGGCGATGAGGCGGCTGGTGAAGCCGGAGCGGATGAGAGATTCGTACGCTGCATGTACGTCCTCGGGGACTTCCTGCTCGATGGCGAATCCGAGCTTCGGATACTCGATGACCCGCTGAAGGTCGCCGGTGAGCATGTCCAGAACGAGCTTCTCGTCCCCGATGCTCTTCAGGTAGTCGTCGAACTCCAGCGGCTCCGACGCGCAGAGGAACTCGACGTCGGGCCACAGCTTGCGGGCAGTCGCGAACGATCGCCGTTCCATGTACGGCTTGGAGACCAGCAGCACTGTTGCCGGATGGATGCCGGAGGCGGCCAGGACCTCACGTGAGAGCGTGATGTTCTCTCCGGTGTTGGCTGCGTGGGGCTCCAGCAGGATGGCGTCGGCGGGGACACCGAGGTCGATGGCGTGCTCACGGAAGTGGACCGCCTCCCCGCGCGGGAAGACCTTGGCGGTGGTAGGGCTGTTGCCACCGGTGAACACCAGCGTCGGGAACAGCCCGGCCCGGTACAACTCGGCGGAGCGGGTCGCGACGCCGAGATCGTGGCTGCCCAGTCCGATCGCCACGTCGACGGGCCGCAGCTCGTGTCGCATCTGGTGGTAATCCCAGATCAGCTTGGCCTGGCGCCACTGGTCCTCGGTGATGCCCTGCTGGTCATTGCGCACGCGTTTCTCCCTGGTCACCGTTGCCGGGGGCCGGTCGCCCCCTCGCTCATGGCCTTGACGCCCTCGATACTGCGCAGTTGGTGCACGAGTCCGTACTGCGCAGCCACCTTGGCGGCCTGGTCGAGGACGAGGAGTCCATCATCCCGGGTCGCCGCGTCGGAGAGCAGGATGTGGCCATGAGCGGTGTCCAGTCGTACGCGTTGCATCGGTGAGTCGGTCGTCCCACTGCTGCGGGCGATATCGATGAAGTACAGGGCTTGGGACAGATCACCGGCGCCACGGCGGGCCAGGGCGAGCTTCTGGTGGGCTACCGACCAGTCGTCCGGCTCGGTGAGGTCCTCGAACTCGCGGGTCGCCGCCTGCATGACGCGGGTCGCGTAGTCGTGCTCGCCGTCCTTGCTCAGCGCGGTCCCCACCCATAGCCGTGCACGAGCCCGGTCGCGGCGAGAGAGCCGGTCGTCGACGGCGAGGGTCTCGTAGTTGCGGGCGGCGACTTCCAGCTTGCCGGACATCTCGGTGACGACTGCGAGCGAGAGATCGAGCTGGGCGACGCGGCGGGGGATGTCGAGCTGAGTGAAGACCGTACGGGCACCGGCGTAGGAGTGCTGGGCAGAGAGCGGGCCCAGGACGACGCCTTGGTCGCGCTTGAGGTCGCCGAGCAGAGCGGTGGAGCGGGCAAAGAGGTACAGGCCCTTCTCGTCCAGCTCATGGGTCTTGAACCGACCCAGCCACCGGGTGAGGAGGCTGTCGGCGAAGGCGAAGTTCTGCCGGGACAAGGCGACCACGACACGGTCGAGGTCGTCGGCCCAGGACTCGTACTCCCACGCCCTGGGGCCGGACGAGGTGACACGCCTGCCGATAGTCGCGACGGGGCCGGCCATCTCCGACAGGAGCGTCTCGAAGCGCAGGTGGACTGCGGCGTCCGCACGGCCGAGGGCGGTGTCGAGGATGGCCTGGGTGTCGGGCCTCGGCTCGGTGGAGGCGAGCTTGCTCTCCCACTTGGACACGGTCGCGACTGCCAGGCCCAGACGCTCAGCGAAGGCCCGCACGCTCAGCCGCAGAGCGAGCCGCAACGCCTTGGCCTCAAGCCCGGTCCAGTGGTGCACGGTCGCCACGCGTCCCTCCCTTCCAACAGCCATCGAAGCAGACCCGACGACACGGCGGGACGGAAGTGGAACGGAAGTAGAACAAGCGGTGATTTCCCGCGAGTTGGTCCGCCGCCATGCTCGAAGCGTCACCACGAGTCGAGCCTCTGGACGGTCCTGAGCATGGAACCCCTCACGGAACATCGCCCGGTCAGCGGACCGGTCGTCTACGGTCTCCTGCGGCTGGTACGCGTACCGCGAGCACGGCAGGACGCACTGGTCGCCTCGCTGGCCGAGTACTGCCGCAGCCACGAGCTGCAGCTGTCCGGCCTCTTCACCGACCGCGACGCTGCAGGGTCCGCCGCGGCAGCGTTCACCGGTCTCCTCGACGTGCTCGCACTGCCGGACGTCTACGGCGTCGTCGCCCCCGCCATGTCCCACCTGGGCCCGAAGGCCATAGCGGCCGAACGCGAGCGACAGATCGAATCGGCCGGTGCCCGGCTGCTGCTGGTCCGGCGCCCGCGTCCCAAGCACTCGACTGTCCCTCGGAACGGCCCCGTCCACCGTCCGCACTCCGGCACCACCCGCGTCCTGGACACCGAGTCATGAGGACCATCGCGATGACAAAGACGATCAAGAGGTTCTTTGATTCTCGGCCCGAGTCGGTCGGCGAGGCGCGGGCCTTCACCACCGAGGCCCTGACCAACTGGGGTCTGCTGGACCGAGGCGAAGACGTCCGACTCTGCGTCTCCGAACTCGCCACCAACGCCGTTCTCCACAGGACCGCCCCCGGCCGCGGCTTTCTGGTCAAACTCGACGCCGGCGACGAGGTCGTACGCCTGGAAGTACACGACAGCCGCCGCCGACGCCCCCACCCCCGTCGGCCTGACGACACGGATACCACCGGCCGCGGGCTGCTCCTGGTGACCGCGCTTGCCGACGACTGGGGCGTGGAGGACCGCACCCCGATCGGGAAGATCGTCTGGTCGTGCTTCAAAAACCAGGGCGGGACGACACCATGAGCGTCACTCTCAACCCGCCCGGCCCTGAACTGCGCCAACTGGTGTCGCTCGCCGCTTGGACCTGGCCGGGTGCCGGACCGGACGGCCACGAGATCGCGCACATCCTGATCACGCACACTCCGGCCTTCACCGACACCGGCATCGCCGTGACGGCCGAGGACCGAATGCGGCGACTGTCCGCGTGCCTCGGCGGTCTGACCGGAGCCCGTGAGGTCGTCCCGGACCTGAGGCCCTGCCTACAACTCGCCGGCGACCACGTGCTGCTGAACATCCCCGGTGCCTCTCGCCGACTGCGGCTGCCCACCCGCCGTCCCTGGACCGAACTGGTAACCCGCACCGGCGAGGCGATCCTCCTGCTCGGTCTTGAGCCGCTGCCACAGTCCGCAGGCGCCGATCGCCTCGACACCTACCTGGACGCCGCCCTCGCAGCAGACCGACTGCTGTTCGGGCGCGCCCAGTTCCAGGCGCCAGCCCCACGCGCTGACGTCTGCTCGACCTGCGACGGCAGCGGCACCGACCCGATCTCGGGCCGCGCATGCCCGGACTGCTCCCTGCACTGCCGACTCGAACAGTGAAAGGCACGCCATGCACCAGCTCATCGCTGCCCCTTTCCTCGACGGCCACCTTCTGCTGCGCCCCGGAGCTCGATCCGGGGCTCGCATCCCGGCCACCCACTACGAGCAACTCCGCGCGGCCGACGGCGCGCAGCCTCTGCCTGACTGGACGGTTGACCTGGCGGCCGAAGCATGGGGCCTCGATGTCGCCGGTGCCCCGACCTCAGACACGGTCCTGATCCGCGAGCCGTCTGCGTACGGCTACTGCCGAGCCTCCTGGGAGATCAACCTCGGATGCAACTTCGGCTGCAAGCACTGCTACCTCGGCGAACGCCCCTTCTCCGGCCTCGCCTGGGAGGGGAAAGCCAAGCTCCTGGGCATCATGCGCGAGGCCGGCGTCATCTGGCTCCAGATCACCGGCGGCGAACCGACCATGGACCCGCACTTCCAGAACGCCTACCGGTACGCCTGGCTGGCCGGAATGATGCTCACGATCTCAACGAACGGCTCCCTGCTGTTCCGCCCCGACCTGCTCCAGCTCTTCAGGGAGTGCCCGCCGTACCGCCTCGTCGTCAGCATGTACGGCGCGAGCGAGGAGTCCTTCGACGCGCTCACTCAGCGGCGCGGAGCTTGGAAGGCGTTCCGGCGTGGGATGGACGCCGCCCGCGCCGCCGGGCTGCCGCTGCGCATCAACATCGTGGTCACAGAGGACAACGCGAGCGAAGCCGACGAGATGGCCGCGCTCGCAGGGGAGTGGGGCGTGGAGCATCACGCGTACACCAACATGACCCCGACGATCTACGGCGGCGGCGAACCGCTCCTCGCGCAGTCCGCGGACCACCTTCGGCAGCGCAAGCCGTTCGCCGGATGCAACGCAGGCCACACCTTCTTCCACGCCGACCCGCACGCCAAGGTCTCGATCTGCAAGGTCGGCCGCGACGACCAGATCGACCTCATGGCCGAAGGCATCGAAGGACTGCGACGACTCGGCACGATCGCCGACCGCCTGATGCTTCGCACCGGAGGGTGCGAGGGCTGCGCCCTGTCCGGCACTTGCCGGGTCTGCCGTCCCCTGGCCAAGCACTACCAGGAGGCGAAGGCGCCGCTGCACAGCTACTGCCAGCACGGAGACACAGAGAAAGAGAAGGTGACCCCATGACGCCCGGACCCGTACCGGTACAGCTCCTGACCGGTCCGCCCAGCAGTGCCCGCCGCCCGGCGCCCCCTGTGGCCTCGGCCGCCGTGACACTCGTCGCGGACTTGGACGACGTCGTCGAGAGCGCCGAGTGCTCCTGCGACGCCGGCGACGACAACCCCCACTAATCCCAATGCCGCTCGGTTAGGGGTTCCGCTGTCGGCGCGATGCTCGGCGTTTCGATTGGTGATGCGGGTGCAGCCCTTGTAGTGGTTCTCGGGTC
>NZ_JBHWKO010000088.1:0-13860 GCF_042731035.1 Streptomyces sp. NPDC059895 | reverse complement strand
CTGCACTGGTCACGCTACCGACGGCGCAGCCAGGCCCGAGCCCGCCGATCCCACTACAAACGCCGAGGCCACACCCTCCAGATGCGGTTGCAGTATTAGGACAGTGTCCTGCGGGGCGCGGTGCTCCTGAAGGCTGATCGCGATGGGCAGAACCTGCGGGGAGCGGGTGACGTGGGCGCTCTCGGGGAGCAGGGGCGGGAAAGAGAGCTGTGCGGGCATGGTGTTGCCGTCTGCGGCCGGGAGGTCAGCAAACTCGGCGGCCATAGCCTCGCGGTCAGCGGGGGCCAGCACGCTGAGGAATCGTCCCGTGGAGACGCCGACACCACGGGACACGCTCATGACCTCCAGCCGGAACCGCCCGCGCTGCAACTCCTCCAGGCTGGCCGCGTGCACTCGCACCCCGATCTCCAAGTGCGGCGGCAGCCGAGGCTCGTCGGGACCCACGTCCAGGGCCTCAATCTGTTCGTCCGTGAGGACCACTTCGTCACGGCCGTCGAGAGCGGCGGCCTGAGCCAGTCGTACGAGGGCGTCATCCCGAGCGGAGACGCGGGGCCTGCGTGCGCTGGCCGGAGCGCCTGGGTAGCCGTCGGGATAGCCGGTGCCGCTGTCCGCTACGGCCTCCAAGAGCGGCACCATCGTGCCGATGCCGTACCGCTCGTAGAACCGCTGGTGGTACTCGTTCCACGCGGCGGTCCCGTACGGGCGGATGCTCAAGCGGGTCAGGATGAGAGCGGCGCGCTCGATCTCTTGGGCGACCGCTTCCGGCAGAACGATCTGGGCGTCCAGGCGGAGGTCGAGCGCGACGGGGTGGCGGCGCAGTCCGGGGAAGAGGTCTCGCATCCGCACCGCGACGCTGTCCCGGCCGCCGTGCGTGGCGCACTCCTCCAGGCCGGCCCGGACCGTGTGGAGTTCGCGTACAGTCCCCGCGATCCGGGCGAGGCTTCCGGCGTCGATCCCTTCGAGTTGGCCGACCAGATACCCGAGGGCGTCGGTCTCGGTGCTCGGAGCGTGCAGGCTCGTGATCAGCACCCGCCGCCGGATCAGCTCCGCCAGCAGTTGACGCACCTTCTCGGGACCAGCTTCGGGGAACTCAGCCTGGAGCTTGTCCACGAGGGTGCCGAACCGGATCGGCAGTCGGGTCGCGGCAAGGACCGCGCGCACCGGTCCGGTCAGGGCCAGAGACGCCTCGACCGCGCGAGTCCGGTCGTCCTGGACGTCGGGCTGGAACGGCACGATGAGCCGGTCTCCCCGGTACGTCACGGTGTTGTTAATGACGACGGGCAGCCGTTCGAGGAGGTCCGGGCATGACTCCAACCGTGCGACCAGGGCCGCCAGCCACTCTGCCCCCGCGCGGCCGACGGCCACGTGCTCCTCGCCCCAGTCGGCCCGCGCCTGCGGGCCGAACTTCGCGGTGGCCACGCCGGCGAACAGGCCGAAGGGTGTCGCCCGGTGCTGGGCCCGCAGTCGGTAGCGGGCCACGGACAGCGCAGCGCGCTGCACATCCCGGAGGGCGGGATGCTCGGCCGTACACAGGGCGCGTACCTGCGCGGCCAAGACTGGGCTGGAGTGCTGGAGTGCCTCGGCGACGTCCTTGTCCGCCCAGACCGTCCGTAGCCACGCCACACGGGCAGACGAGCCACTGGGCGAGCAGTCATCGAGGTCAGGGCATGGAGGAAACGGCAACGAGGGACGGGCCACCGCGCGCACGAGAGCAGTGGAACCGGCACGGAACGCTGCGGGCGGAGCACCCACCAATTACCTCCATAGGTGAGGGGACGGGCGGCTGGTGCCGCCGCGCAGATACGCGGCGGCACCAGACCGGAGTAACTGGGGCCCGGGTCAGGCGACGTTGGTGGTGCAGGCGCCGCAGGTGGACCCGCAGTTGTCGTCGGTCAGGTTGACCAGGCCCGCCGGGTCGGCGATCTCGACGAGAGAGACGTCCAGGTCGAAGCCGTCCGACGCCCCCGGGATCTGCGGGCGTACTTCGGTGCGGCTGGGAACTACGGTGCTGCGCGTCATGCTTCAACTCCTAGTAATCGTTGTGGTGTTACTGGGCTTAAGCGCCCACCAGGCGCCGTCACGGGAGCGTCGCCAGACGGCTGCTCCCCGGACGGCTCCTGGCCGCCCGGCGCGAGGAGACGGGCTCCGCGTAGGTAGTCCTCGCGGGGTGCCTGCCTCAGGCCGGGAAGTCGTGTGCCGGGAGTCTGATCAAGCGGATGCCGGTCGCCGCTCCATGAAGTAGGCGAGCGCCTGGGCCCTGAGGCGATCGAGGCACGGCTCGCACGCGTAGAAGGGAGCGTGCTGCCCGTCCCACTGCACCGGGCCGAGCCAGATCACCAAGACTCCGGTACGGCCGCAGCCGAGCCAGCAATCACCGGTGATCCACGGCCACTCCATGGAGGGGGTGTCCCCTTTCTCAGCTGGTCGGGATAGTCGATCTGGCGGCCTGACAGTTGGGAGCGCAGGCCCAGAGCTGGAATGGCAGGCCCCGGTGGCGTATCTCGCCCAGCCGTCGACCGCTCGCTCCCAGTGGGCGGGCGCAGAGGGCGCAGTCCATGGCCATCTGCTGGCGGGGCCGGAGTCGGGTGAGATCCGGAAGGGGCGAGGGTGCCGTGGCCGGGATGCTCACTTGCCGCCCTCGGTGCGGAGTTCCGCCCAGACCTCTTTGCCCCAAGGGCGTCTGTCCGAGCCGTGCAGGTCGTAGCCCCACCGGTCGGCGACAGCCTCGACGAGGAGCAGCCCGCGCCCCGACTCGTCGTCGTCAGCCGCCTGGCTGAGTATCGGCAGCCGCGTTGGTTCCCGGTCCACGACCCCGACACGCAGTCGTGTCGCGCTCGGCCGCCCGACCGTGAGGCGGATCTCGGGACACGGAGTGTGCCTGGAGGCGTTCGCGATCAGCTCCGTGACGATCAGCGCGGCTCGGTCGGCGAGGCCGTCGAGGTGCCACACGCCGAGGACGTCTCGGACGAGTTCACGGCCGATCTCGGCGGTGGACGGCTTACACGGGAAGGTCTGGCTGTACGTGGGGTGGCCGACGGAGATGGCCTCAACTGGTGTTCTCAGACTCGTCATTGGGGTGGAGCCTTCGTGTCGTCTCGGCGCCCGGCCCACCTCTGCGGGGGAACCTCGGAGGCGGGCCGGGCCGTCAACAGCCGCCGCACGGTGGGGCGTAGAGGGCGACCAGTACCCAGACAACTGCCTTTTCCAGCAGGTTGGTTAGGGTGTTCAGGCACTCAGCCGACGGACTCGCCTAGGACGTTTTGACCTCTCCTTTACCTGGCGGGTAGGGATCGCGCGGACTACCGTGCCCGCATGGACACCACCCGCAACACCGTTCTTGAGGCGTGGATGACCGAACACGGCTACAGCTCCAACAGCCTCGCCGAGGCCGTAAACAGGGCCATTGAACGGTTGACCGGACGCCCTGGCGGACTCGATGGCTCATCGGTCCGGGCATGGAAAGCGGGCCGGGTCACGTGGCCGAAGTCAGCTGCCCGCACGGCACTTGAGGACGTCACCGGACTGCCCGCCGTCGCTTTAGGGTTCGTGCCACGGGGCCGGCCTTCGACCACCCCGGCCCCACCGCAGCAGGAGGACCCCGACATGAAGCGCCGTACCCTCGTCGGCAGCATCGCGGCGGCTGCCGCCGCAGCAGCCGCACCCGGCACCGCATCGCCGCGCCGTATCGGCATGAGCGACGTCAACCGCCTCAACAAGCGCTTCGCCGAGATCATCGCCAGCGACCACCGCCATGGGGGACAACTCGGCATCGAACAGCGGGCAGCCGCCCTCGCCGACGAGGCGCTCAACCTCCAGAACGCGGGCAGCGCCACCCAGCGGGTACGCAGCAACCTCTACGCCTCAGCAGCCGCTTTCCGATCCTCCGCGATGTGGGCCGCCATCGACGGCCGGCGCTACGACGTCGCCAAGGCGCACATGCGCGAGGCCCAGGCCCTCGCCGAAATGTCCGGCGACCAGGCGATCAAGTTCCGCATCTGGAGCCACGCGGGCACCATGTACCGCCACATGGGCCGACCGGCGGACGCGTTCGCCGCCAACGACGTCGCCCGCAACCTGCACCTCACACGCCGAGACCCCCTGTTCGCCTCCCTCGGCCTGGCCCGCCAGGGCGCCATCCACGGTGCGGCGCAGGACCGCACCGGCATCCGTCGGGCGTTCGATCAGGCGCAGGACACCATGCTGCGTGCCGACCCCGCCGACTACAGGCCGGTGTGGATGCTCGCCTTCTACGACCAGGCCGAACTGGACTCCCTGGCCCTGTCGGCGCACTTGGCACTCGGCGACTACTCCACCGCCGAGTACCACGCCCACCGCTGCTTGTCCGCCCTCCGGCCCCACATGATCCGCTCCCGGGCCATCACCACGACCCGGCTCGCCCACGCGCAACTTGCCCAGGGCGCTCCCGAAGCCGCCACGGTCACCGCGATGAAGGTCCCGGCCGAGGCTGCTACCCAGCACGCCCGGGTGACGCGCATGCTGCAGGAGTTCGGGGCCGCACTGCGCGCCACCGCGCCGGGCAGCTCCACCGTACAGACCTGGACCGAGCACACCGCCACCTGGAGGATGGCCGCATGACCACGGCGCCCGCCATCGAACTGCGCACCTTCACCACACTCGACACCGCCCGCAGCGACCTCCTCGACGTGTACGCCGACGTGCGCGCCCCCCTTCTCCACCTGCCGAACTACGCGGTCACCGCGTTCGGCGAACGCCTGGACCGGCACGGTACCGAGCCGGGGTTCACGGCCGTCATCGCGTACGCGGACGGACATCCGGTCGGCTACGCATACGGCAACACCATCGAGCACGGCGATCGGTACTGGCAGCGCGCCAGCCCGACGCCGGCCGAGAAGTACACAGAACGCCCGGCCGTGGCTTTGAAGGAGATCGGCGTCCGTCCGACCTGGCGGAAGACCGGCACCGCCCGCCTTATCCACGACGCTCTCCTCGCCACGCGCAACGAGCCGTACGTGACACTCATGGTCAACCCGGCTGCCGGGGAAGGAAAGGTCCACGCGCTCTACAAATCATGGGGGTACGAGGACATCGGGCAGAGCCAGCCGTCACCGGCCTCACCGGTCCTCACCGTGATGATCCGCAACACCCGCTGACCCCAGAGGCGGGCAGTGCAGGAATTGGCCCTCAGGGCCCAGTCTCGGAGTACGTCCAGCGGGGCCTCGTTGAACAGGTTGGGCGCACAAACGGGGCGTCCGAGCGGGGCCGGTGCTCGTCGTAGCATCTACCAGCCCGTAATGACAGGAAACCTCTACCCTGGACACCGATTGTCTGGTGCGTCTGGAACGTGAGGGCTGCGAGTGAGACTGAGGCAAGAGGCTCGTGTCCTCAAGGAGAAGGCCGTTTCTTCGATGGTTGCGGCGGCCGAGGCATTCAACTCGCCGCACGACCGAGGGCGAGAAACGAAGGTACTTCTGCACCTTCAGCACTCCTTCGAGATGCTGCTGAAAGCCGCGCTCGTCCAGAAGGGCATTAGCGTCTTCGACCCGGCCCTGGGCCGGTCACTCGGATTTGAGACCTGCGTACGCAAGGCTGCCGAACACCCGGACATCAAGCTCAGCGAGCCTGACGCAGGAACGCTCAGAGCCATCGACGCCATGCGCGATGACGAGCAGCACTGGTTCAACCAGGTTTCCGAGCAGCTGCTGTACGTGCATGCCCGAGCTGCCGTGACACTCTTCGACGACCTGCTCAGGGGCGTATTCAAGGAGTCGCTTGCTGACCACCTGCCCGACCGCGTACTGCCGGTGTCGGTTGACCCGCCCCGTGACCTTGCGCTCCTCCTGGACGAGGAATACACACAGATCGCAGCCCTACTCAAGCCGGGCCGACGCGCGACGCACGAGGCGCGAGCCAGGATTCGAACCTTGTTGGCGATGGAGGCCCACACCGGGCCGGAGACCCGCGTCTCGAGTAAGGACGTCGATCGCGTTCAGACCGGCATACGCGGGGGAGCGACGCGCTCGGAAGTCTTCCCTCGCTTGGAGGAGCTGGCCACTGCTACGGACGGTGAGGGACTGCTGATCAAGGTGCGCTTCGTCAAGAACCAGGCGGCTCCGCCTGTGCGCTATGCAGCTGATGAATCCGTGCCGGCGGCCGCGATCCGAGAGGTGGATCTCCAGGCCAAGTACCATCGCTCGGCGGCCGAGCTCGCCGAGGCCCTTGACTTGACCCAGCCGAAGTGCCTCGCGTTGCGGCGACACCTGGGCATCGACGCTGATCCCGCGTGCAGCCACGAGTTCGTCTTCAGCTCCCAACGCCTGAAGCGCTTTTCCGACAACGCCTTCACCCGCATACGCACCGCGCGCGACACGTTGGATCTGGAAGCCGTCTGGCGAGCTCACAACCCGTCCGCCCGCCAACTGGAGTCCTGCAAAGTGCCCGGCTGTCGAGCTGGGTGATCCGTCGCGACGCACGGCGATCTTTGACTACTTGCGGAGACCATCGTGCTCTGGACGTCGGAGTATCGCCACCAACGATTCTCGAGTGCCCTGCTCGTGTCAGTGGGCTGCGCTAGCCTGCATCCGCCCTGCCGCTGTCGCCGCCGAAGGCGCAGCCTCATCCACCGGGCACTGAGGGGAAGCAATGCGTCAAGAAGAAGCCACCGAAGACTGCCCTGGGACAGGACAGGACGGGTACATGGACGAAAGTGCACCAGGCGACGAGTGGTACGTGATCTGCCCAGTCTGCAGGATGAAGTGGGCAGGAGGCAGCACCCTCATCGAGCCTCACAAAGACTGGCGGAAGCGCTGAGGGCAGAGGCTGGCAGTCGGCGAGCGGGCCTTGCCCCAAGGCCCGCCTGCTGAGGCGCGACGTGCGTGCTGCCGTATCTAAGAATCCACCTGCTGATCGATCGCTGCTTCGTAGAAGGCATCCGCGAGGGCGACAATGATCGAGTTGATGGCCGGACCGTCGGTGAAGAAGTAGTCAGCCATCGTGTTGTGGGCGTCCTGGTTGTCTGCGACCGCCTCCGTAACGGCTGCTTGGAAGTCTGGTGACTCCAGGAACTGCTTCTTGGAGTTCACCTTGGTCTGGTTGATCAGGTTCGAGTCTGCGAGCAACCGCTGCACGAGTCCCTGCACGAACTCCCTGACCTGGGACTCGGCGAACGACTCGGCGCCGAAGAGGTCGTTCATCTTGTCTATGACGACCTGGAGCGCAACGTACTTCGGATCCTTCTTCATTCCCGTGCCGGCTGCGCTGATGCCCTTCAGCTGCCCGTCGCCCACGAGCGAGATGTTGACCGGGATTGCCTTGTTGTGCTTGACCCCGACCAGCACCACGTCGGAAAGGTCCACGTCGGCCGCCCAGGCGGACTCGGCGATGACCTTCTCCAGCAGGCGCAGGAAGATCGAGAGCATCTCCATGTAGGGGTCGCCATAGTCGACGATCTGGGACATGAAGTCATAGAGACGTACATAGGTGGAGACATCCTTGCGGAATAGGTCGAGCGCCTGGAGCGTGACCTTATCCTCCTCCTCGATCGCCCGCGCGTAGCGGCGCCGGAAGCCGTGCTGCGCCGGGCTGATCGCCGCCGAGAGCGCGTTGTTGCCCTTCCGGGTCACCCACAGCTCGGCGACCTTGCGAACGTCGTCCTCGGTGTAGATTCCGGCCTGGGCAAGCTTGTTAGCCAGGTGGACGACGACGTACGGATCGGTCTCGGTCTCCAGGGTCGCGTTCTTGAAGTACGGCTCGAAGGCCGCCTTGATGTCCTCAGGCTTGTTGGCGAAATCGATGACGAACGTCTTGCGCTTCTGCTCCCCACCAGCGGTGCGGTGGGTGCGGTTGAGCCGCGAGAACGTCTGCACCGCGGCGACCCCCGACAGCTTCTTGTCAACGTACATCGCCGAGAGGAGAGGCTGGTCGAACCCAGTCTGGAACTTGTTGGCGACCAGCATGATCTTGTAGGTGTCGCCCTTGAAAGCGGCTGCCAGATCAGCCCCCGCACCGGGGTTCATGTTGGCCTCGGTGAACTCGTCATCCTTTGACGGCTGCGGGCCCCAGTCGCTGTGCCAGGTCTCGTCCTCGGCCATCGTCACCCCGGCGGAGAAGGCGACCAAGGTGCGGTAGTTGTACGAGGCATCCTCGGTGCGGCGCCTGGCGATGTAGGCGTCGATGGCCAGCTTGTACTTCACCGCGGACTTGCGCGAGTCGGTCACCACCATCGCCTTCGCCTTGCCTTCGAGCAGGTAGGCGACGTTGGCGTGGAAGTGCTCGACGATGATCTGCACCTTCTGGCTGATGTTCGTCGGGTGGAGCTTCACCCACCGCATCAGACCCTTGCGGGCGGTGGCCTCCTCGACCTCCCCGCCGTCGCCGCTCTCGGCCTTGCCGGCGATTTTCAGCGCGGTGTCATAGTGCTGGTAGCCCCTGAGCACGTCGAGGATGTAGCCCTCCTCGATCGCCTGCTTCATCGAGTACAGGTGGAATTCGTTCGGCTTCCCGTCGGCCCCCTTGCGGCCGAACAGCTCCAGCGTCTTGTTCTTCGGCGTCGCGGTGAAGGCGAAGTAGGAGATGTTGTCCGACTCGGCCCGCTCGGTCATCTCAGAGGCCAGGATCGACTCCACATCGACCTCGCCGCCCTCCTCGATCTCCTTGACCTCCTCGGCCGTTAGCACCTGCTTCAGCTTCGAAGAGATCTGCCCCGACTGGGAGGAGTGCGCCTCATCGGCAATGACAGCGAACCGTTTGCCCTTCAGGCCGGCGTTGCTCCGGATCTCGTTCAGCGCATGCGGGAAGGTCTGCACCGTCACCGCGATGATGAGCTCACCGTTCTTCAACGCCTGCGCCAGCAGACCCGACTTCGACTTCAGGCCGGCCTTGCGGACGTCCTCGGGGCTGATCGTCCTGACGATCTTGTCGGAGCCGTCGATCTGCCGGATCGCATCCTGCAGCTGGGAGTCGAGCACAGTGCGGTCCACGACCACGATGACCGAGTCGAAGACCTTCTGATTGTCGACATGCAGCCGCGCCAGCCGGTGAGCCGTCCAGGCAATGGTATTCGTCTTCCCCGACCCGGCCGAGTGCTCAATCAGGTACCGCTGCCCGACACCCTCCTCCTTCACCGCCTCGACGATGTTCGTGACGGCCTCCCACTGGTGGAACCGCGGGAAAAGCATGCTCGTACGCCGCACCGAGGTGCCGGTAGTGACGTCCCACTCCTCCTTGGTCTCCACGATCATCAGCCGCCCGATGATGTTCAGCCAGGCGTGCCTCTCCCAGACACGCTCCCACAGGTACGCCGTCGACGACCGGCCGTCCGCACCGGGCGGGTTGCCGGCTCCGCTGTCGAAACCCATGTTGAACGGCAGGAAGTGGGTCTTCTCCCCCTCCAGCCTCGTGGTCATCGCCGCCAGGTCGTTCGAGACCGCGAAGTGCACCAGCGCCCGGTGCCCGAACGACAGCAACGGCTCCGGCCGCCCGTTCGTCAGCGGATTGCGACGCAGCTTGTACTGGTTGACCGCCTCGTCCAGCGACTGGGTGAAGTCGGTCTTCAGCTCCACCGTGGCCACCGGAAGCCCGTTGATGAAGAACACCAGATCGATACTGCGCTGGTCAGCGGTCGAGAAGTGCACCTGCCGCACCACCCGCACCCGCATCGCCTCGTAGAGCGTCGTCGTGGTCTCGTTGAGCGACGTCTCCGGTCGGAACTGCGCCATCTTCAACCGGCCACCGCCGATGTACTGCACCCCGTTGCGCAGGATGTTCAGCGTCCCACCGCCGTGCTCCAGCGGCCGGTCAAGCGCCGCGGTCAGTACGTCGAGGAACTTCGCCTGGGAGCCCGCCGCCTTCAACGCCTTCTCGTACGCCGGCTTCTGCGTCTTCTCCAGCCACGCGAACAGGTCTTTGGGAAACAGTGCCCGCTCGCGGTCGTATCCCGTGTCGTTGGCCGAGTACAGCCAGCCGCAGCCCCTGAGGTACTCGCAGATCTCTGTCTCGAAGACCACCTCCTTGTGGTCAGCCATCACGGCACCTCTCGTACGTCGATCTGCCCCGTCACCGCAGCCGTGATCACCGCAGACCGACGTTCCCTGCAGAGCTCGATGAACCGGTCCGACTCGGCGATGAGCGCGTCGATCTTCGCGGTCTCTCCGTCCAGGCACTGGACGATGCGGCGTTGCTCGTCGAGCGGCGGGAGCGGGATGCGGAATGCCTTCAGGTCACCCATCCCGATCGTTCGGATCGTCGATCCGTTCTGGAACGAGTCGAAGAATGGCTGCATCGCATCCTCGAACAAGACCCAGAGGTATTCAGGGTCAAGGTCAGGTCCGCACACCCACGCCGCGAAGTGCTGAGATGTCGCCATCGGGGCACCCATGATCGCCGTCCGGCCGACAGTCGCGTCTCGCGAGAGGACAACGGTCCTTGCCGGAAGGAGCCGGGCAGAACTGTGGGCGATCCCAGCGTCGCTGATGTGTTGTGCCGTGTCCTGCAGGTACTTGACGCCCCGCATCATCCCAACGTCGTGGAGGCTTACCCATGGGATATAGCAGTCCCGCCACCAGTCCTCGCGGGAGCGGCTCGGCGTGTGCCCGCTCTCGAGCTCGGCGACTGACGTGAGCGGGACAACGCGCCAATCAGCTGGGAGCTTTTCTGCCCACGGCAGAGGGCTCTCGACCTCATCGGTCGGCACTGTTCCATGCAAAGCGACGTTGACACGGAGCGCAAACCGCCGCTCCCGGAGCATTTCAATCAGCCGCTGTTGCTCTTCGATGAGCGTGTCGATGCGGGCCGTTTCGCGGTCGAGGTAGTCGGCGATTGCGCGCTGCTCCTCAGCCGGTGGCAGGATGACGGGCAAGCGAGCAACATTCGAGAACTTCAACGATTGACGGACGCCCCCGCCCAGACCGTAGAAGACCTTGGTCACGTCGTACGACCGCATTAGGTACTCGGCGTAACGCGCGTCAATTCCGGTTGGCCTCGCCGAGACGTATGCGGACGTGATGATCCCGCGCTCAGTCACACGCGCCGATCGCAGGCTGCGCTGGTCGTTCTGAAGGTCAGTAAAGCGAAAGACCAAATGGTTCGGCTCGACGATTTGATAAGTCTCGAAGGACTCAGGCAGGAGACCCCCGATGGCGTCGATATCTTTTCTAATGATACGTCCGAAACTGAGGGACAGAAGATTACTCTCGGTCAGGCCGACGTTCTTGACCTTCGACTCGTGGAGCACAGACATCAGCGGCACTGTGTCCCACCCCTTAGGGATGCGGCCAACCCAAGGGACACCACTGTCCTGATACTCGGCGTACGACATCATCATCCCTCGACCTCGCGCAGCAACTCGAGGATCTTGGCGACCTGCTTCTCCAGGTCAGCGTCAATCTCGGCGAGCAAACGGGGCGGAACGTACTTGTAGAAGTGGCGGGTAAAGGGGATCTCGTAGCCGGTCTTGGTCTTGGCCAAGTCGACCCAGGCGTCAGGAACGTGCGGCTTCACTTCCGCATCAAAGTACGCCTGGATTACTTCGCGCTCCCCTGCCGCACCGACGGTCGAGCCACCGTAGGTGAAGGGCACGTTCTCGGTGTCGCGCTTTTTCGAGTCGGGCTTCGGGTTGCCCTTTCGGTCGATGACAGGATTCCCGTCCCCATCGAGCAGAGGACGCTCGACGGTGACAGTCCAGTAGCCGAACTCATCGTTGCGCAGGACCTTGGAGAGCTCGGGGTCGGCGTCCTCGAAGTCGGCGTACAGCCGCACGACCTTGGCGCGGTCGTCGTCGCTGATCTCGCGCCCCTTGGACCCTAGGTTCTTGCGCATCTTGGTCCAGAACGACGTGCCGTCGATGAGTTGCACCTTGCCCCGACGATCGGGGTGCTTGGTGTTGTCAAGGATCCAGATATAGGTGGCGATGCCGGTGTTGAAGAACATGTTGGTCGGCAGGGCGACGATCGCCTCGACGAGGTCTTTCTCCAGCAGCCACCTGCGAATATTGGAGGGACCGGACTCGGCACCTCCGTTGAACAGTGGCGAACCGTTCATGACGATCCCGACGCGCCCCCCGCCGTCCTCAGGTGCACGCATCTTGTGGGCCAGGTGAAGCAGGAAGAGCATCTGACCGTCAGATGTCGCGGGAAGTCCCGGCGCGAAGCGACCATAGGGGCCAGCGGAATCGCGCTCCTCATTGACAGCCTTGGCATACTGCTTCCAGTCCACCCCATAGGGCGGATTGGACATGCAGAAGTCGAACTGGCGCCCCTTGAAGGCATCGTCGGTGAGCGTGTTCCCGAAGGCGATGTTGGAGGTGTCGTGGCCCTTGGCGAGCAAATCGGACTTGCAGATGGCGTACGATTGCGGGTTGTACTCCTGGCCGTACAGGCTCAGCTTCGCTTCGGGGTTCTCGGCGAGCAGGTGTTCCTCTGCCAGGGAGAGCATGCCGCCGGTGCCGGCGGTGGGGTCGTACAGCGACCGGATGATGCCACCCTCGGTGAGGTCGACGTCCTTCTCTGCGAAGAGCAGGTCGACCAGCAGCCGGATCGCGTCGCGCGGCGTGTAGTGGTCTCCGGAGGTCTCGTTCGCTGCCTCGTTGAACTTGCGGATGATGTACTCGAACGCATCCCCCATGTCTGCGTTGGACACCACGCCGGGATGCAGGTCGACGGCGCCGAAGGACTTGACGATCTCGCGCAGGAGCCCGGCCTTCTCCAGGGCCAGGATCTCCTTCTTGAAGTCGAAGTACTCGAACACGTCCACGTCGGCGGAGAACCGGTCGATGTAGTCGGCGAGGTTGTCCGCCAGCCCGTCCGCATCGGCCAGCAGGTTCGCGAACTCGTAGTTGGACGTGTTGTAGAACGTCCGCCCCGTGGCCTTCTTGACCTCGACCTTGAGCCGGTTCGGGTTCTCGTACCTCGCAGCCAGCTCCTGTACCGTCGCGCGGTCCGGCTCGAGTACACAGTCGAGCCGTCTCAGGATCGTGAACGGAAGAATCACTGTCCCGTACTGGTTCGGGCGATAGGGGCCCCGAAGCTGGTCAGCGATCGACCAGATGAAGCTACCGAGCGTGCTCACAAGGTTCCTCACGAGAATCGTCTAGCAATGACGTCACTTTGCCAGATGTAGCAGCCACCGTCCCGTGGTTCAGCCATGGGACCTCCTCTGCATGCTCTTCCCGATCGGCCCGGGTGCTTGCACGTTCAGCCGGAGCGGCGACTCCGCTGGCGTTGGAAAATGGCAAGACAAACCGGGCGCCGCAGCCTCCACTACGGCGAGATGGAGATGCGCCGACACGACACCGAGATACCTCGGGTGCGTGAGCGATGCGTGAGCGGACTGCCCGATACAGGGCGGCATGAGCCGGATCAAGTGGCTCGCCGTGCGGTTCTGACCAGGGGAAACAGCACCTCGCGGCAGCGCCAGGCACCACCCGGCAAGGATTCGATCCCACTCCTAAAGCGGGTGTCGCAGGTTCGAATCCTGCCGGGGGCACCAGTTCAGAAGGGGGCCACCTCCGAAATTTCGGAGGTGGCCCCCTTCTGACATCCAGATCCGACATCAACGGCGACGGCCACTGACGACCGGGGCGCCTCTGCAGCAGCCGGTCCATGATGCTCATGACCTCGCGCTGCGTGTGAGCTGTTCAAAGGCAGGGGAGATCAGAGATGACGCGTCGGCCGGCATGGGCAGTCCAAGGTCACAGAGCGTAGAGAACTCCATGATCGTGGACGTCCGTGACTGCTGTGTACCGAACCCCGCCCAACATGACGAAACGGCAGCAACCGGGCGTCAGCCGACCACGCCGAAGCCCTGGGGAGTGTCGAAAAATAAGTCCTTGGTCTTGGCGTGGTCATGAGCTCGCGAGATCGCGCCCGGCGATCGCGGCAAGTTGTT